>CACIZB010000049.1 GCA_902591025.1 uncultured Pelagibacteraceae bacterium | reverse complement strand
CTTGGTAAATAAGATGTTTGAAGATCTTCGATGACATAGATACCTTTATCATTTAAATGAGAAAACAAAAAATTAAATGATGTAATAATATGTTTAGCTAGATGACTACCGTCGTCAATAATAATGTCAAATTTTTCATATTTTTTAATTATTGTTTCTAAAAATAATCTATCAGATTGATCACCTTGAAGTATAGATACATTATCAATTTTAAAATCTTTTTTATCGATATCAATTCCACAAATATTAGCTTGTGAAAAATACTCTCTCCAAATCCTAAGACTGTCGCCATTATCCACACCGATTTCAAGAATATTTATTTTAGACTCTTTTAAATGAGCAAAATGTTTTTCATATAGTTGAATAAAACCAGATACATTTTTACTAGACGGATATTTTTTACCTATTTCAATTAAGCTCATGATATTTCAATCCATTTATCTGGCCAAAAATCTTTATTATTTAACTTGAAAGAGGAAAAAAATTTATCATTAGGTCTACAAATGATTTTATTATCATATTTACATAACCAGGCACCCCACCAATTAAATGATGACGGAATAACGATATGATGATTACACTGAGAAATAAGGAACAAATCAAGAGCTCTTTTATCCACATTTTCAGTATCTTCTTTATTATGAAAAACTTTTATTAATTTTGTGTTGAATAGAGACATATCAATATTATCTAAATCATTTGACCACAAATAAAAGATTGGATTATCCAAATTTTTTTTAATGTGTAAAATTGATTTATTTATATAATTAATTTGTTCATCTCTAAATTGCTCTGATTTTTTAATATTTTCCATTTTATAAGTGCCAGCACCCTCTACAAATCTATTTTGTCTTAGACATATAGATACAGTATTATTTTTTTTAACTTTTTCAAAAAAGGAATTTTTCTTATATTTATCCTCTTCTATAAACCGAAATTCTTCCATAATTTGATCCTTAATATCAGAAAAATATTTCTCTGTTTCAAAATATCCCTCAAAAAAAGTCTTATTAGTAAGGTTTTTATTCAAAATAGTATTATATTTAGTATTTTTATTTTCATCCTTTTCTTCTATGTAGAAATTCTTGAGGCTAAAAAAGAAATCAATTTTTTTAAGTAATTTTCTTTTTATATAACCTTTTATTCCTAAAAATTTATCCTTACGATTTGCTTTAGCGCATGAAATCTTAAAATTGTCCAATCCGAATTTACTAATATTTTTTCTTGCTTTAAAAGAAGTTTCATTATCTATGTATAATTCTCTATCAAGTTTTTTTGCTATACCGAGAGAAGATGCATACATAAAAAGCTGATTTCCAATTTCATTTGAAATACGTATTATTATTTTCTTTTTCATTTTTTTAAAAAAAATTCCATTTTTCTTATTGTTTTATTTAGGTCTTTACTTGGAATGATAAAATCATAGTTTTTATAGACAGGTTTAAATTCATAAAAGGCATTTTTATATCTTTTATAATCACTAAAAGAGTTTATTTCACAAAGAAATAAGTCTAATACATGATTTTTGTTTATAGAAGCGAGATTGGTCATCATGCCATGAAAGGCAACAACCTTATCTGCTCTATTGATAACATTAAATAAATCAATTCCACTTATATTGTCATATAAATATATTTTTGAATCATTATTTTTTTTTTCTCCATTTGAAAAATCAATAATATTAAAATCGTTCTGATAAGATTTGAAATTATTATTATTCTCTAAATCTTTTGTGAAAATAACTTTTTCAGTATATTTTAGAAATTCATTTAATATTATTTTAAGTTCTTTATAACCCCATCCTAACTTTTTAAAATTTGATAATTTTAAGTGAAAATAAATATAATTCTTTATGTTTAGATCATCATGGTATTTTATAGCTAGTGATGTTTTAATATTATATTTTTGGTTGTATTGATTATCCTTAGTTAATTCATTTTGTAGATCCATAGTGGATTTTCTTTTATTAATTGTCCCCCTATCGTTTATTACAAATTTATATAAAAATTTTCTCAAAAAATTAACAGGCCTTCTGTAATTATTTTTTGAATTAATGCACAAGCCATAGAATCTAATTTTTCTAAAGAATAATGGCAAATAAAAATAAAAATTTTTTGGAGT
>CACIZB010000048.1 GCA_902591025.1 uncultured Pelagibacteraceae bacterium | reverse complement strand
AATCCATCCAAACCAAAAACCTAAAGCTGATAAAAGTTTTGCATCGCCTAAACCCATTCCCTCTTTATTTTTTATTTTTTTATAAGCAAAAATTATAAACCAGATGATAAGGTAACCAGCAACACCTCCTATTAGTGAATTAATATAATCTGGAAATAGATATTTATTAAGATTGGGATCAAATGATTTAAAAAATCCAATTGCCATTAATGGAAACGTCAATTCATTTGGAATTATAAAATGTTTTAAATCAATAAAAAAAATAATTGTAAAAAAAATAGTGAGTATAAAAAATAATAGTGTTGCAATAGTAAATCCAAAAAAATAAAAGGATAGAAGAAAACCAAAACTAACTATCAGCTCTACCAAAAAATATTGAAACGGTATTTTAAAATTACAATTCCTACACTTACCTTTTAAAATTATAAATGAGACAAATGGAATATTATCAAACCAACTAATTTTCGATTGACAACTTCTGCATGCTGATCTCGAAAAAACCACATTTCCTCTCTCCGGCAATCTATAGATACACACGTTACTGAAGCTGCCCCACAAACTACCAAGGATGAATACAACAATATAAGTTACTAACACTGATTATAATTTGATTCTTGAAGCGATTTCTAAGATTCCATCTATACAATATTGTACAAATATCACCGCATCTTGAATATGAAGGTAAAAATTAGGCGAATAGATTAAAACTTCCATACTTTGTAAAATTACCAAAAAAGAGATAAATTGCCAATATAATATTATGTTTTTCGGATCTAAAAAACCAGTGATAAATATAGAGGAAGATACCTCAAGCAAGGACTTAGCTCTTATAACTCAAATGAATAATGAACTTGCAGGATCTCTAGATCTAAAAGAAACATTACAAAATTCTTTAGAAGCGATTATTAAAAGAATAAATGCTCAAGCTGCAAATGTTTTTTTAATTGAAGATAAAAAACAAGTTTTTCAATGTATTGCATCAAAGTATCAAGCATATCTTGAAGATTTCGAAATACCTATTACTCAAGGAGTTATGGGTAAGGCAGCGCTTAGTAAAAAATGTATTAGAGTCGGTGATGTAAGAAAAGATGTAAGAGAAATTGCAGAGTTTTATTTTGATTTAGATAATAAAACTAATTTTACTACTTATTCTGTTTTATGTTCTCCTTTATTAGTTTCAGGAGAGTGTATTGGTGTAATTCATTGTCTAAACAAAAAAACAACCACAAAACTTTTTGAAGAAAATGATAGGAAACTTCTTGAAACTTTATCAGGTCCAGCAGCTCTTGCAATTAAAAATGCAAAGACAGCAAAAGAATTAATTGATAAAAATAGAATGCAAAAAGAAATTGAAATTGTAGGTGACATTCAAAAAACTTTATTATCACAAAATAAAGATGAAACTTTTCCGATAGCAGGTATAAATATTCCTGCAAAAGTTGTTTCAGGTGATTTTTATAATTTTTCCGATTTAGGAAATGGAAAATTTGGTTTTGGTGTTGCAGATGTTTCTGGCAAAGGAATTAAATCATCTTTATTAATGTCTAAAGCTTCAAGTCTTTATCGATGTTTAAGTAAAACTATTTTTTCAGCAGCAGAACTTTTAAAAATTCTTAACGACGAAATATGTGAAACAGCATCGCGTGGAATGTTTGTAACGATGGTAGTAGGAATTTATGATAGTTTAAAAAAAGAATTGTTGTTATCAAACGCTGGTCACGAACCGCCATTAATTTTTTCTAACAAAGAAAATTTTTCAAACTTTGAAGATGCCGGACCGCCATTAGGTATTGCACCTAAGTTTAAGTTTACGGAAAAATTAATTTCTTTTAAAGAAAGTTCTATGTATATTTTTACTGATGGCATTACTGAGATGAAAGATACGAGCGGCACAATGCTTGGACAAGAAGGTTTTCAAAATTTTATTAAAAAATATCAAAGTCTTCCTGGTTCACAAAGACTTTCCAAAATAATTTCAGATTTAATTAAGTCAGGAAGAGTTCAACGAGATGATTTAACAATTGTTGCTGTGGATGGAAATTAATTATGATAGGCATTCCAAAAATTATGATTTTTTTTTTTATTATATTAAGTACAATTTTATTTTGGACTACTTCGAATGTTTGCAGATATAA
>CACIZB010000047.1 GCA_902591025.1 uncultured Pelagibacteraceae bacterium | reverse complement strand
AAATATAATATTAATTAAAAAAATAAATTTTAATTTATTATTTTTATCTATTTTCATGAATTTATCTTTACATGCTTATATTTATATTAATTTATTATTATTTTAAAAACTTTTTTAAATCAGGTTTAAAATATTTTGGGCCTTTCATTACTTTGCCAAATTCATTGTAAATTGGCTCGCCATTCTCATCCAGTTTGCTCATATTTGAATTATGTACCTCCTCAAAACATCTATCAAGATTTATTCCAAAAGCATGACCTGCACCATAAGTAACGTAAAGGATATCCGTTAAAGCATCAGCTACTTCAACTAAATCTTTTTTATTTATTGCCTCATTTAATTCACTAAGTTCCTCTTTTATAAGACTTAATCTTAATCCATTTATTGTATCAGTGCTTAGTGAGGGTTTTATTTTAACCTCTTGACCAAAAGTTTTCATAAAAACGCCAACTTTTTCAAAATTTGTCATTTTGCTCCTATTAGTTATACCTTTTTTATTATATAATTTATCTTTAAGCATCAATGAAATTTAGAAAAGAATTTGATAGTATTGGTTCTATTAAAGTGCCATCAGAAAAATATTGGGGTGCATCTACTCAAAGATCAAAAAAATATTTTGATATTGGAGAGTTTTTAGTCAGGCCAATTCTAATTAAATCAATAGCAATTATTAAAAAAGCTGCTGCTAAGGTTCATGTTAATGAGAGACAAATTTCCACTAAAATTTCAAATGCAATTATTAAGGCAGCGAATGAAATTATTTTAGGAAAACTTGACGATCATTTTCCACTTAAAGTATGGCAAACAGGGTCTGGAACACAAACAAATATGAATGTTAATGAAGTAATTGCAAACAGAGCTATTGAAATTTTAGGTGGTAAAAAAGGAACAAAAAAACCAGTTCATCCGAATGACCATGTAAATAAATCACAATCAACAAATGATGTGTTTCCAACTGCAATGCATATAGCTATTGCCATTGAAACAAAAAATAAACTATTACCCGCTTTAGAACTTCTAAATAAAGAATTAAAAAAAAAAATGTCCCAATTTAAAGGGATAATTAAAGTTGGAAGAACCCATCTCCAAGATGCGACTCCCTTATCTCTGGGACAAGAATTTTCTGGTTATCAATCACAAATAAATGACTGTATTTCGAGAATTAAAAACGCATTAAATGAAATTTATTTTTTGGCTCAAGGTGGTACTGCAGTCGGGACTGGTATTAATAGCAAAAAAAATTTCGATAAAAAGATTATTTATGAAATAAAAAAAATTACTAAACTACCTTTTAAGCCAACAAAAAATAAATTTTCTGCATTAGCTGCTCATGATGAAATAGTCAATTTCTCCGGAACATTGAATACCACAGCAGTAAGCCTAATGAAGATTGCTAATGATGTGCGTTTTCTAGGCTCTGGGCCAAGAGCTGGATATGGTGAACTAATTTTACCAGCGAATGAACCTGGTTCGTCGATAATGCCAGGGAAAGTTAACCCAACTCAATCTGAAGCCGTAACAATGGTTTGTGTCAAAGTAATTGGAAACCATAATGGAATTACTATGGCAGGTTCACATGGTCATTTTGAACTAAATGTTTTTAAACCATTGATCGCCCATAATATTCTTCAATCTATTGATTTGTTAGCAGATAGTGTAAAAAATTTTACTTTATTTTGTATAAAAGGATTGAAAGCAGATAAAGCAAAAATAAAAGAATATCTTGATAACTCACTAATGTTGGTTACAGCTCTTGCACCCCATATTGGTTATGATAACTCGGCAAAAATTGCAAAAAAAGCACTTAAAAATAAAACTACATTAAAATATGAAGCTCTTAAATCTGGATTAATTAATGAAAAAGATTACAATTTAATAGTTGATCCAAAAAAAATGATTTACCCAAAATAAACTTTAAAAAAATTATTAACGAAATTTTTGAATGTTATTTTATTGAAGGCTTTTCTATTTGAATTAAATCTTTCTACAAAATCTTCAATTTTAGAACTTGTTTTATTATCTATTTTAAAATTATCAAAACTCATTCTTTTCTGAGTAAAATTATAATTAAAATCAAATTTAATTTGTTCAATTTCTTTTCTGTAATTTTTCTTTATTTGAAAAGATTTATAAAAATCAATTTT
>CACIZB010000046.1 GCA_902591025.1 uncultured Pelagibacteraceae bacterium | reverse complement strand
ACCCCATTTAAATGCCATTTCACATCCTGTAAGATAAAATTCCCACATTCTAAAAAATTTTTCGTCAAACATATCAATTATTTTTTTTTTATTTTTAATACAATTTTCTTTCCAATTTCTTAACGTATGTGAATAGTGAAGTCGTAAAACTTCTATATCTGTCACTATTAAACCTGCTTTTTCTATTGGTGTGGTCACCTCACTCAAACTGGGCGTATATCCGCCTGGGAAAATATATTTAGTTATCCATGGATGAGGATCTCTTGGAGGGTTTACTGATCCAATCGTATGTATTAAAGAAACACCATCGTCATTCAACAAATTTTCAATTTGTTTAAAAAATTTTTTATAAAACTTTCTTCCAACATGCTCGAACATTCCAACACTTACTATCCTATCAAACTTTTCTTTTAGTTCTCTATAATCTACCATCCTAAATTTTACTTGATTTTCTAAATTATTTTTTTTTGCAATTTTATTACAATAGTTTAATTGATTTTCTGATAACGTGATTCCTGTTACTTCACATTTGGCACTCTTAGCAATATCAATAGCTAATGATCCCCAACCACAACCAATGTCTAAAACTTTTTGGTTATCTTTAATATTAAGTTTTTTTATAATATGTTGTATTTTATTGTTTTGTGCTGTTTCTAAACTATCTTTTTCATTTTTAAAATATGCACAAGAATATTGTCTTTTTGGATCTAAAAATAAATCATATAAATCATCTGAGATATCATAATGATGAGAGACATTCATTTTAGACTTTTTTATAAAATTAAAGTTTGTTAAATATCTATAAGAACCTCTCAATCTGTTTAATAAGTAACTAAAAAAATTTAACTCACCCCTGCCAAAATTCATTAAAGCTAAATTTAAAAAGTCGCTAAGAGTTCCGTTTTCAACGATTAGGTCTCCATTTGTGTATGCCTCACCAAAATATAAATCAGGATGAAACAACAACTTATAATGCAATCTTTTATCTAAAATTTTTAATCTAATAGGATTTTTTGAAGGTTCACCAATTACATGCTCTTTTGAGTTTGCATCGATTAATACAAAGCCTCCTTTTTTAAAAACCTTGTTTAAAAAACTTACTAGTTGCATTTTAAGCTGCCATTGATGTACTTATTTTAAAATTAAGATCTTTAAGATCTTGCATTAATTTTTTTTCCTCTTTTTGATTCAACAATCTAAGTGGAGGCAATATGTTTTTGAATGCCTCGTCTTCCTTAGAAAAGAAAGTATGTAATCCAGAAATTAAATTATTTTTATCAAATACTTTTCTCACTTCACATAATTTTTGATTGTAAGTTTGTTCGTTATTCAATAAAAAATCATCATAGACTTTTCTTGAAAGTTGAGCTGTAACATTGCAAGTTGCAGTTATGATGCCCGAACAACCTAATTCCAAACCTTTTAATAATTTAAGTTCAGAACCTGGTAGAACTGAGAAGTTTTTTAATTTTAAATCCTTGTACAAATTATAAGAACTGTCTTTTACCCCAATAATTTGTTCAGGAAATCTTTTCACTAATTGTTCAACACAGTTTATTGAAAATTTATAGCCACTGAGTTTTTCAAAATTGTAAAGAATAATTTCACCATCCGGCACAGACTCAACAATTCTTGCATAAAATTCAATTACTTCATTATCTTCATATTCATAATAAGCTGGGGGCATAATTAAAAATTTTTTAAAATCTAGTGATGTTGCTATCTTCATCATGTTAATAGTTTCACTTAAAGAATTCAAACCAGTTCCAATAATAAAATTTTTCTGATATTTACTTGCCGAAAGTTGATTCAAAAGATTAATTTTTTCAGTTATTGAAATTAATTGTGCTTGACCAGTGCTTCCAAAAATAACAACTCCGTGACACCCCTGATTAATAATTTTTTCTGAATGTAGGATGGTTTTTTCCACATTTAGACTTAAATCTGTATTTAAGATTGATAGTCCAGCTGCATAAATACCTTTTATTTTTGACATAAATTTTTTTTAAATAAGTATAATAGAAAAATTATTTATATGAAAACAGGAATTTTCTTAAGTTACAAAGGCCTTGGTGCAAATTTACTACATTTGAGTTATTGCCACCAAATTGCAAAAAAATTTGGACCAGTTACTTTAATCACTCTTAATCCTA
>CACIZB010000045.1 GCA_902591025.1 uncultured Pelagibacteraceae bacterium | reverse complement strand
CTTTTTTATATAAAATATTTTCTAGTTCAGATAAATTTATTCTTAATCCAAAAATCTTTGCATATCTATTTTTTCTTCCCTCAACATAGTAAAATTTGTCCTTATCCATATAAGCTATATCACCTGTATATAATCTTCCATTATTTAGATCTGGTAAGTTCAAATCTTTTAGTTTTTCTGCATACCCCATAAAAACATTTTTTCCTTCATAAACTAATTCACCCTTTTGAAAAGATTTTATTATTTTTTTTCCGTTACTATCAATTAAGTGAAATTTCCCACCTGGAATTACTTTTCCAATACTGCCAATTCTTTTAAAACTATCATTCCAATTTAAATAGGACATTCTTGAAGTTGCTTCAGCAGCACCATACATTTGTATAAATTTTATTTTGTTCTTTTTATAATTAAATAATATTTTTTTTAATAATTTTTTGTCCATTTTTCCTCCAGCTTGTGTGGAGTATTTCAATGTATTTGGTAATTTATTTTTTAATATTTTATCAATTATTGAATAATTATATGGCACACCAGCAAAATTATTTACTTTAAACTTTTTTAAAGTTTGCCAAAAATTTTTTTCTACCATGCTTTTATTTGTCAAAACTATAGTTGCGCCTCTGATTAGGTGTGTATTTATTACAGAAAGCCCATAAACATATGATATTGGCAAAGAAGTAATTGTTGTATCACTTGCTTTTATTTTTAAATATTTAATTATTGCATCTATATTAGATTTTAGATTTTGATAAGACTGTCTAACAAGCTTTGGTGATCCTGTACTACCTGATGTAGACATTAACAACATTAAATCCTTGTTAATATTGTGATTAATATTTATCCTTTTTTGTAATAGTACATATGATTTAAAATTTAGTTTACTTTTGTAAAATTTATTTAAATCAAATATTTTTTTAGGGGTAAATATTAAATTTGGTTTATATAAATTTATAAGTTTTTTTAAGAAAACTTGATTAATTCTATAATCAATCAAAAAAACTGCATAACCTTTATTTACAAATGAAATATAGCCTGTAATTGTCTCTAAATTATTTTGACCAAGTAAAAATACGAGGTTTTTGCTATTTGTTAGTATTTTTTCAAGTTTTGTTGAATAACTTAATAACTGGTTGTATGAAATTTGTTCTCCATTTTCAATTATCAATGCTGTTTTTTTTTTAAATTTTTTTAATATTCCAAAAAAACATTTATTTTTTTTCAACATACTCTAACTTAAATCTTTCACCTACTTGAAGTTTTTTTTTAGATTTTTTGTTTAAAACAAATTTATAATATTTTGGATGCAAACCGAAATGAGGTCTCACTATTTTTATGTTTTGTTTAGTAATTAAGTCTCCTTTATTGATTAATCTTGATACGTAAATAGATCTTCTACTACTAAAATTTTTTTTTGAGCTTTTCGATATTTTAAGTCTTCCACTTCCCAAAGACTTTTCAGCTAACCTTATATTATTAACCATTTGTGAAAATTCTTTTTCATTTGTAGAAAAAAATGAGTCGATTGACTTATTATTTTTTATATTAAAATGTTTTTCAATTAATTTTGCTCCTCTTGCAACTGCAGAAACTGAAGCTATAAATCCTATGGTATGATCCGATAAGCCAGAAATTATATTATATTTCTTTTGTAATGTATTAATAGATTTAATATTTTGTTCATCTGTTGGAGCTGGATATGAAGATACACATTGAAGTAAAATTATTTTTTTGTTACCTGTTTTTTTAATTGTTTGAATTGCTAGATCTATATCTGAAACGTTTGCTAAACCTAACGAGAGAATTATAGGTTTTTTTGTCTTGGCAGCTCTTTCAATCAACGGAATATGTGTTATCTCTGGAGAAGCGATTTTATATGCTGGGCAATTTAATTCTTCTAAAAAGTCAATAGTCTCAACATCGAAAGGACTTGAAAAGACTTCTATTTTTTGGGATCTGCAATAATTAAATATTTTTTTTGTTAAATTATTTGTGGTTTGAGCTTCTTTATAAAGATTCCATAAGTATTTGTTTTTACCCCAAGGATTTTCTTTTTTAATCAAAAAATCTTTTTTTTTTGATTTAATTGTTAGTATTTCCGCAGTATATGTCTGAATTTTAATTAAATCAGCACCATTATTCTTGGCTGATTTAATAATTTTTTTAATCAATTGAAAATTATTGTTATGATTTGCAGAAATTTCAG
>CACIZB010000044.1 GCA_902591025.1 uncultured Pelagibacteraceae bacterium | reverse complement strand
TCTTGGTGCGTTAATCGCTTACGGAGATGAGGGATTTATCAAAAAAAGGTATAGAAAATTTAATATTAAAATTAAAAAAAATGAACAGGATGATTATGGTATGATGCGAGAAGTGCTAAATCGAAGGTTTAAAAGAGCCATACAAGAGAAAGATAATTATCTTTCTTTTCCTGATTTAGTTTTGATCGACGGTGGAAAAGGTCAGTACTCTGTAGCTAGAGAAACTCTCAATGAACTAGGACTACACGACTTGCCGATAGTTGCAATAGCAAAAGGCAAGTATAGAAATAGCGGAAATGAGACTTTTTTCCATAATGGTAAAGAATTTAAATTTACTAAAAACGATCCCACCCTATTCTTTCTCCAAAGAATCAGGGACGAATCACATAGGTTTGCTATAAGTGCTCATAGAGCAAAAAGGAAAAAAGGAATTAGCAAATCATTACTTGATCAAATTGATGGAATAGGTTCTATAAGAAAAAGAGCTTTATTAAATCATTTTGGCTCAGCAAGAGCTGTTGAGTCTGCAAGCTTAGATGAGATTAAATCCGTGGATGGTGTTGAGGAAAAAGTTGCAAAAAAAATATATAACTTCTTTCATGAATAAATAATATGCTTAAAAAAATACCAAATATTTTAACTGTTGGTCGAATTTTAATTGTTCCTTTTTTTGTTTTGGCTTTTTACTTACCTGGTTTTTATGGTGATCTGACAGCTCTTATACTTTTTATCACAGCCTCATTCACTGATTTTTTAGATGGAATGTTAGCAAGAGTTTTGGGTGAAGAGTCTAAACTTGGAGAATTATTAGACCCGATTGCAGATAAGATAATTGTTGCAACTGCTTTGATCCTTTTGGTAATGGACGGTACTATTCGAAATTATGAAGTGATCGCAGCAATAATAATTCTAACAAGAGAAATACTAATTTCAGGATTAAGAGAGTTTTTAGCAAAAGGGAAAATAAAATTACCTGTTTCAAATCTAGCAAAATTGAAAACTGTATTGCAAATGGTAGCGATAGCTCTTTTATTGTCAGGTGATACTGGTAATAAGATATTAAATTTCCAAGATTATAATGCTCAAACTATAGGTATAATTTTTTTATGGCTTTCAGCTGCTTTAACACTTTTTACAGGTTACGAATATATCCGCAAAGGAATAGATCATGCTATATCAGAAGACAACAAGGATTAAGCTGCTTTTTTCTTTTTTACTAAATCTTGATAGCTTTCATTCAAATCAATTATCAATTCACAAACTTTAAATTGATTTTCTGCAATGCATGAAACTGGCGTCACTTCTGCAGCTGTACCTGTTAAAAAACATCCAACAAAATTTTTTAATTCATCAGGTTTAATTTTTCTTTCATGAACTTTGATGTTCTTTGATTTAGCTATCTGAATTACAGTCCTTCGAGTGATTCCATCTAAAAAGGAGTCTGGTATTGGAGTATGAAGTTCTCCATTTTTATCCTTAAAAAAAATATTTGCTCCAGTTGCTTCAGCAATATTATCCTCGTGATCTAACATAAGAGAGTCTGCATAACCCTGTCTTTCAGCTTCATGTTTTGACAGTGTACAAATCATGTATAGTCCAGAAGCTTTTGTGTCCCAAGGAATAGTATTTGGAGCGGGTCTTCTCCAATTGGAAATATTTAATTTTATACCCTCAACTTTGAGCTTAGGATCGAAATATGAGCCCCATTCCCATGTCGCTATCGCTACGTGAGTTTTTGTTTGTTGAGCTGAAATAGCCATCATTTCACTTCCCCTCCAAACAACTGGTCTGACATATCCGTTCTCAACTTTTTGAGTAGAAATTATTTTTTTAGATGCAATATTTATCTCATCTTCACTATAGGGCATCACTATGCCCATTCTTTTAGCAGAATAAAATAATCTTGATGTATGCTCCTCTAATTTAAATATATTACCATCATAAACTCGTTCACCCTCAAATACACAGCTTGCATAGTGTAGTCCATGGCTTAAAACATGAACTTTTACATCAGACCAATCAACAAATTCGCCATTGTACCATATTTTTCCAGTTCTTTTATCGTAAGGTATCATATATGAAAAAAAATTATTACTAAAAATTATCTTTGTATCTATAATATGTCAATATAACTTACCAAAATGAAAGAACTTTTATATCTTAAAGATGATCAATTGAAAGATTTGATTGAGAAGATATTCATTA
>CACIZB010000043.1 GCA_902591025.1 uncultured Pelagibacteraceae bacterium | reverse complement strand
TATTAAATGCATTTCAAGATAAAGAAAGCATTTTAAATCCTTACTATCCAAGATTCAAATCTCATCAATTCAATATTCAAGAGGAAAATAATTATTTTATAGTAAATTATTCAAGACAAGGAATTGTTGAACTTAAGACTTCATCACAAGATCAAGCTTTGGAAATTGTAAGAAGACGAGTTGATGAAATTGGGACAAATGAACCTAATATTTTAAAACGAGGTAATGACAGAATATTAGTAGAATTACCTGGATTAGATGACCCAATGAGAATAAAAAAATTATTAGGTAAAACTGCAAATTTAACATTTAGATTTGTGACGAATAACACAAAAGATTCTTTTGGTGCTGAAAAACTTAAATTTGAAAACGATCAGGAAGAAGCCGTTGTTAGCAAAAGAATTATTTTAAGTGGTGATAATTTATTAGATGCTCAACCAAGAATGGATAGTCAAACTAATGAGACTGTAGTATCTTTTACTTTAGATAGAGTAGGGGCGAAAAGATTTGGTAAAGCAACTTCCACTGGTATTGGAAAACAATTAGCTATAGTGCTAGATGGTAAAATAATAAGTGCACCTGTTATTAGAGATACTATTGCAAGTGGTTCTGGACAAATTAGTGGAGGTTTTACTTTTCAATCAGCAACTGACCTTGCTTTGCTGCTTAGATCTGGGGCTTTACCAGCTCCACTTAATATTATTGAAGAAAGAACAGTAGGACCTGATCTAGGACAAGATTCGATAAATGCTGGTATAATGGCTCTTATAATTGGCTTTATTTTAGTTATAACATTTATCTTTGTTAAATATAGAATTTTCGGTCTAATCACAAACATTGCCTTAATATTAAATCTTTTCCTTTTAATTGGAATCTTAACTATTTTTGAAGCGACACTAACTTTGCCAGGTATTGCAGGAATAATATTAACTGTTGGTATGGCTGTAGATGCCAATGTTTTAATTTTTGAGAGAATAAAAGAGGAATTAAAAGATGAAAAAAATAATTTAATAGCTTTTGATAGTGGTTATGCTAAATCGAGAACAGCAATACTCGATGCAAATATTACAACTTTATTAGCCGCAATGATTTTATTTTTTATGGGCTCTGGACCAATAAAAGGTTTTTCACTAACACTTGGTGTAGGTATTTTCACAACTTTATTTTCAGTTTATTTTATAGCAAGATTATTGACGGTTATTTATATTTCAAAAAATAAAGATAAAGAAGGGCTTATTTAAATGATAGCTTTTAATAAGTATTATAATAACTTTAATTTTCTATCAATTTCACTTGTAATTATTTCACTATTTTTACTATCATTTAAAGGTTTAAATTTTGGTATTGATTTTAAAGGTGGTACTTTAATCGAATTAAGATCTTCAGATAAAAAGATTAATATTTCTTCATTAAGAGATAATTTAACTCAAATGAATTTAGGTGATGTCTCTGTTAAAAATTTTGGTAATGAAAATGACTATTTGATAAAATTTGAAAATAACGAAAATAAAAATATTATTGAAGAAATTAAATCAAATTTGGATAAATCTTTTGGTAATCAATTCGAGTTCAGAAGGGTAGAAAATGTAGGGCCCAAAGTAAGTTCAGAACTTTTACGTTCAGGTATGATAGCAATAACTGTTGCATTGGTTTTGATGCTTATTTATATTTGGATACGTTTTGAGTGGCAATTCAGTCTTGGTGCTATTCTAGCTTTATTTCATGATGTTATTGTTACATTAGGTCTTTTCTCGTTGCTAGGACTTGAAATAAACTTATCTATTGTAGCTGCCGTATTAACCATAGTCGGTTATTCGATGAATGATACAGTTGTAATTTTTGATAGGGTAAGAGAAAATTTAAGAAAGTATTCGGATATCAAAATTTATGAGTTAACGAATATTTCAATAAATGAAACATTATCTAGAACTCTTATCACCTCAATAACAACGTTATTAGCACTACTATCGATTTTTTTCTTTGGAGGAGAAATTCTAAAAGGTTTTTCATTAGCAATGATATTTGGTGTCATTTTCGGTACTTATTCATCTATTTATATAGCAAATACAGTTCTTGTGAGGCTTAAAGTGAGTCAGAAAACTATATTAAAAGAGGAAGAATAATCCAATTCATGAATAAAAAAATATTTATCATTTTACCTCACAAAGACCAATTCATTAAGAATTATGCAGGGTCGGCATCAATATGGGTAAAGGATTTTTTTCAAAAA
>CACIZB010000042.1 GCA_902591025.1 uncultured Pelagibacteraceae bacterium | reverse complement strand
TTTAATTGTTAAAATTTTATTATTTTTAAGATCAATTATTTTTTTATTTTTTAAAAGATTAATACTTTGTTTTTTATTTAAATAATTAAGTTTATTATTCTTATTTCTACTTTCTTTAAATTTGGAACGATAAATTTTATATTTATTAATTTTTGGCACTATATATTTTTTAAATTTTTTATTTATAAAAAAAGCATTGTTGCCAGCACTATTTGTGCCAATAAATATAAATTCTTTTTTTAATGTGCTTTGTATAGCTTTTATTGATGCCCCAAAGTATAAGTTACTGTAGTGTTCTTTTGTCCGATTAAAAATTTTTTTGTATGGTACAGAAATAGCTTTTTTATATCCAAATAAAGGATTAAATTCACATATAAATATCACTGGTTTAAAAAATTTAAGTTTTTGTAGGATCCAATAGTCATTTCCATCTATATCTAAACTAATCAAACCGATTTTTTTTGGAATCTTCAATTCTTTTATAATTTCATCAAAATTTGACAAGTTTAAATATTTTTCAGCGACATTTAAATTATACTTCCAAAAAATTCTATCCTGTTTTATTTTTTTGGTAGCAGACTTATCGCCTTCAATTAAATATCCATCCCATCCATTATTTAATAGTAAATACCTTGTGTTTGACTCTTTATAATCTTCAGTACCAATCTCTAAAAAGCTGTTTGGGATTTTTTTTATTTTATTGATCAACCAATCTATTATTCCATCCTCACCCCATTGAGAAAAAACTCGAAACTCTACTTTTGATAAATCACTGATTTTGCTTAATTTATTGTTTTTTAAGCCTAATCTTTTTGCTTCTAAAATTATTTTTTTATCAAATTCATCTGAATAAATTGACTTAATTGTTTTTTTTATTTTATATTTTAAATTTAAATTGAACATTTTTAAAAATAGATTTACAGAAGATATATAATAAATCTAATTTATTTTATAGATTATATACGATAATTATGAAAATTTTAGTTACTGGAGCAGCAGGATTCATAGGTTTTAGTCTAGCAGCAAGATATTTATGCGTCTTCAAGTTCTGTTTATAGAGATCAAAAAAATATTTCTAAAAAATTTTATTTATAATTTTCTTTATAATAGCATTAAAAAATATTGCACTTACCAAAAGAAAACTTTGCTTATTGTTTATTCGTATTCTTGCTTCTTCAGTAATATGATTAACAAATCCATATTTACTAGAAAAACCTCCTGACTTTACGACTCCTATCAATTCCTCTTTTTTAGTCGATAGACCTTTTATTTTCAAATTCATTAAAGCTTTCATATAAACATCATAATCTGCAGAACATTTATATGTTGTATTGAAGAAACCTATTTTTTTATAAATGTTTTTTTTTAAAAAAAAACCTGAAGAATGAGAAGTTGCAAAATCAAAATTATATTTAAGTCGATCTAAATTAAAACCATATTTTAATATAGTATCTTTAGTGTAGTGTCTTTTAACCGTACCAAAAACAAATTTTATGTTCTTATTCTTATCAAAAATATTATTAATTATATTGAGTGCGTTTTTAGTTAAAAAATCCCCACTATTTACAAAGACTATAATTTTACCTTTTGCAACTTTGAGACCTTTATTCATCGCAAAATAAAGTCCTTTGTCAGGTTTAGAAATTATATAGTCAATTTTATTTTTATATTTTGATATTAATTTTAAAGTTCCATCTTTCGAGTTTCCATCAATAATTAGATATTCAAAATCTTTATAAGTTTGATTAATTACACTTTTGATTGTTTTCACAATCCCAAATTTATCATTTTTCACAACTGTAATAACCGAAAATTTTGGGGTTTTTTTTGAAATTCTTTTCATAATTTTTTTGTAAAATATTTAATATCTATTATTTTCTATACAATTAAATTAATAAATATTAAACATTCATTAAATGATTGATAGAATTGGATTAACAGGTTCAACAGGAAGTTTAGGAAAAATTATTTTAAAAAATGTTAAAAATATAAGGTTTCAATGCTTTAAAGGTGATGTAAGAGACCGTTCAGCAGTATTTAATTGGATCAAAAAAAACAATTTTTCCATAGTGTTGCATTTAGCAGCTATCGTCCCAATAAAAGATGTAAATAGAAACACTTTAAAAGCTAAACAAGTCAACTATTATGGAACTAAAAATATTGTAGATGCTTGTTTAGAAAAAAAAATAGAATGGTTTTTTTTTTCATCAACATCTCATGTTTATAAATCATCTAAAAAAAAAATCGCAGAAAAAAATCAAAAAAGACCAATTTCATATTACGGAAAAACAAAACTATTGGCCGAGCAATA
>CACIZB010000041.1 GCA_902591025.1 uncultured Pelagibacteraceae bacterium | reverse complement strand
AGTTAATTTTCCATGGATCATCTTACAAAAAAGCAAATTACTGATCTTTTACCTCATAGAGAACCAATGTTACTTATAGATGAATTAATAAATATTAAAAAGTTACATTCTGCGACAGCGATTGTTAACGTCAAAAAAGATGCATTCTATGTCCAAGGTCATTTTCCCGGAAACCCAGTAATGCCAGGAGTTTTAATTGTTGAAGCATTTGGCCAAGCTGCCGCAGCACTAACAGCTGCTGGTATAGATAAAAAAGAGTATGAGAACAAATTAGTTTTTTTGATGAATGTCGAAAAAGCAAGATTTAGAAATCCAGTTATCCCAGATTGTAAATTAGAATTAAATATTGAAGCAATCAGATCTCATGGTAGAGTTTGGAAATATAAAGGTGAAGCGTTTGTTCTTGGAAAAAAAATGGCTGATGCCCAATGGTCTGCCACAATAGTTGATAGAAAATAATTAGTAATAATTCTTGATATCGAGAAATATCAAAGTTTTGATATTAAACGATTAATGAAAAATCCTTTTTTCAAAAATTTCGGACCTTTCAAAATTGATGTATTACTCAAAAAAGCTTCTATATCCAACGCACAAAATTTTAAAACTGATAAAATTTTTGATATAAAGGACTTATTATCGGCAACCAAAAAAGATTTAACTTTCTTTCATTCGAACAATTATTCATCATTAGCATCAATTACAAAGGCATCATATTGTGTCACTTTTAAAAACTTAGCTCATCATTTACCAAAATCTTGCAAAAAAATTATTGTAGATAATGTTTTATTGACTATAGCAAATATTACAAAAGAATTTTATCCTAATTCTATAAATGATGATTTTGATAATACTGTCAAAGAAATAAGTAAAACGTCACTTAAAAAAAAATGTAAATATGGGAAAAATGTTTTGATCGGTACAAATGTTAAAATTGATAAAAATTGTTATATTGGTCATAATTCAATTATAGAAAAAAATGTTGTAATTGGATCCAATTGTTCAATTGGATCAAATGTAATAATAAGAAACACAATAATTAAAGATAATGTAAACATCTTAGATGGTTGTATCATTGGAAAAAAAGGTTTTGGTTTTTTTCCAAACAAACCAAAAAATATTAGATACCCTCACATTGGCATAGTAATTATAGATGAAAATTCTGAGATTGGGTGCGGTTCCACAATTGATAGAGGATCTCTTTCCAATACTGTTATAGGAAAAAATACATTTCTGGATAATCAAGTACACGTTGCACATAACAATAAAATTGGAGATAACTGTATAATTGCAGGTCAGGTGGGCTTTGCAGGTAGTTCTTCTTTGGGAGATAATGTGATGATAGGAGGCCAAGCTGGAATTTCTGGTCATTTAAAGATCGGAAAAAATGTTCATATTGGTGGTGGAAGTGGTGTAATCAAAGATATTGAAGATAATACTAAAGTAATGGGGTACCCAGCAAAAAATTTAAGAGATTTTATAAAAGAAAATAGATGATTCATAAAACTGCAATAATAGATCCAAAATCTAAAATTGAAAAAAATGTTGAAATTGGACCATACACAGTAATAGGACCAAATGTTGAAATTGAAGATGGAACAAAAATCCAATCTCATGTTTGTATAACAGGAAATACCAAAATTGGAAAAAATAATCGAATTTTTCCATTTGCATCAATTGGAAATGAACCACAAGATTTAAAGTATAAAGGAGAAGATACAAAACTTATTATTGGAAATGGGAATACTATTAGAGAGTACACAACCATAAATACAGGAACTTTAGGTGGAGGAGGAATTACTAAAATAGGAGACAATTCATTGTTAATGATTGGGGTTCACATAGCTCATGATTGTATAGTTGGAGACAGTGTAGTAATAGCAAACAGTGCAGCTGTAGCTGGACATGCTGTGATCGGAGATCATGTAATTATTGGGGGAAATTGCGGCATTCAACAGTTTACGCGAATAGGTAAAATGGCAATGATAGGAGGAATGACGGGAGTTTCTAGAGATGTTATTCCGTATGGAGTTTCTCTTGGTAATAGAAATTATTTGGATGGAATAAACGTTATTGGTTTGAGAAGAAAGAAAGTTTCAAACCAAGATATTATATGCTTGTTAGACGCATATAAAGCAATATTTAAAACTGAAATTTTAAGTGATAATTTAAATAAACTTAATGGAAGCTTCAGAAAAAATATTTTTGTAAAAGAAATTATTGAATTTATAAATAAAGATAAAAAAAGACCAATTTGTACACCTTTTTTGAAATAAAATGATCGGCTTATTTCTTGGAACAACTGATTTTCCTAAGAAAATATTA
>CACIZB010000040.1 GCA_902591025.1 uncultured Pelagibacteraceae bacterium | reverse complement strand
TGCTAAAGCTGCTCAGATTTATGAAAAAATAAAGGAAAAAGAAAAAATGAGTAAAGACATTAAATCCTTGAATTTAATGAAAGATATTGGAAAAAGAATGGAAAATTCTATAAGTGAATATTTTTTTCAAACTGGTGTTGCTGATCCTACAGCAAATTTTAAATGGGAGTATATTCTAATTGAAAACAAAAAAATTAGAAATGCTTGGTGTATGCCTGGTGGTAAAATTGCGTTTTATACGGGTATGTTAGATGTTACAAAAGATGAAAACGGATTAGCTGCTGTGATGGGGCATGAAGTTGCTCATGCAGTTGCAAAACATTCAGTGGAAAGAGCTAGCCGAAGCGCTTTAGTTAATACGGGAACACAATTAATTGACATTTTAAGTGGTGGAAAATTATCACAGATTAATAGAACCACTGGCATGAACACTGTTGGTTTATTATCACAGTTAGGAATAATGAACCCTTTTACAAGAAAGCAAGAAACTGAGGCTGACTATCTAGGAATGATTTTTTCATCATTATCAGGCTATGATATTAGAGAAACTGAAAAAATTTGGGAGAGAATGAAAAAAATTAACAAAGGTAAAACTCAACCAGAATTTATGAGCACCCATCCCTCTGCAGATAATAGAATAAAAAAAATAAACGAGTGGAAGAATAAAATTATTTTAGAATATCCACCTATTAAAGTCTAAAAATTTATATATGGTGAGCCCTGATGGACTCGAACCATCGACCCATTCCTTAAAAGGGAATTGCTCTACCAACTGAGCTAAGGGCCCACAATGAAAATGTATATACATATTTATTTTGATTTTTCAAATAGGAATTTCTGACACAATAACTTAAAACCTACAACTTATCTTTGTATTTGTTGTAAAATTCACCAAATGTCCCTTCCGTTATATTTTTTCTGATTAAAGTCATTAATTCTTGATAAAAATTAATGTTATGTAAAGTCAATAACATTGAGCCAAGTATTTCATTGGTATTAAATAGGTGGTTTAAGTAATTTTTAGAATACTTATTTAAATCCAAGTTTTTACATTTCTTATCTAGAGGAGTATCATCATTTTGATATTTGTTATTTTTAATATTTATTCGACCCTCCCAGGTAAATGCTAATCCAGTTCTTCCTGATCTTGTTGGTAATACACAATCAAACATATCTATTCCTCTTTTTACAGCGCCAAGTATGTCTGATGGTGTACCCACACCCATTAGATAATGAGGTTTATTCTGAGGAAGTGCATCTTTAATCCCATCCAATACAGAAAACATTTCCTTTTGGCTTTCCCCTACTGCTAAACCTCCAACGGCATATCCGTCAAAATCCATTTTTAATAATTCTTTTAAAGACTTAATTCTCAAATCATTAAAAAGTCCTCCTTGGATAATTCCAAAAATACCTTTATGTGAATTTTTACCAAATGCTTTTTTTGATCTTTTTGCCCAATATAATGATAAATCCATGGACTCTTTAATTAAATTATAATCATCAGTTTTTTTTGGACATTCGTCCATAATCATCACAATATCAGAATTTAAACCTAGTTGTATTCTTATACTTTCTTCAGGGCTCAAATAAAATTTCTTACCATCTACATGAGAATTAAAAATTGCCCCCTTTTCACGATCAATTTTATTTAATTTTGAAAGAGACATAACTTGAAACCCACCAGAATCTGTTAAAATTGGTAAATCACAATTCATAAATTTATGTAATCCGCCTACTCTCTTTATTCTTTCAATACCAGGCCGTATCATCAAGTGATATGTATTACCTAAAATAATTTCAGAGCCAGTTTTTTTTATATCTTCTATTCTACAAGCTTTAACAGTAGCTTGAGTGCCCACGGGCATGAAAGCAGGTGTATGTATATTACCACGCTGAGTTTCGATTACTCCAGTTCTGGCATATTTATCTTTGTTTAAAACTTTAAAGGCAAAATTTTTTAATGCCATTTATAAATTTATAAAGATTTAAAACTAATTATTTTATCAGGATCTGAAACAGCGCCATTATTATTTTGGTCACCTCTTTTTATTTTATCCACATAGTCCATACCACTTATTACTTTTCCAAAAACTGTATATTGTCTATCTAGAAAAGGTGCTGCCTTAAAACAAATAAAAAATTGACTGTTGGCGCTATCAGGATCTGAAGAACGAGCCATTGATAACGTTCCTCTTTCATGTGGCAGACTATTAAATTCTTGTTTTAAATCTGGTAGATCAGAACCACCCATTCCAGCTCTAGCTAAATTAAAGTCTGATGAACTAGAGTTACCAAATTTTACATCTCCAGTCTGAGCCATAAAACCATCGATTACTCTATGGAAAACAACATTGTCATATTTCCCAGAATTAGCTAACTCCTTTATTCTTTTAACGTGATTTGGAGCAACATCT
>CACIZB010000039.1 GCA_902591025.1 uncultured Pelagibacteraceae bacterium | reverse complement strand
ATTGCAGGAATGGCAGTATTAAATAGAGAGGCATTTATTACTTGGGTGTAAACCAGTGATAAATATGTAAAAGTATTAAATAAACCAACACTGGTAAATGCCAAAAAAAATAAGAGAGGTAGATTAGATAAAATTACATCTTTGTACTTTATAACCTCTTTGTAAGTAAAAGGTAATAATATGAACCAAACTAAAGACCATCTTAAGAAAACCAATGACATTGGAGGAATATTTGAGATAAATGCGAATTTACCAATCATAAAATTGCCAGCCCAAAATAATGTTGCACACACCAACATTATGTATGCTTTAGTATTCTGCATGAATTAACTAAATCTTTTTGAGCTATAAGGTTCTAAATTTAGATTAGTGTTTTCTTTAGCAATCATTCCAGAAACAATCTTTCCAGATATTGGACCCAATGTCCATCCTAAATGATGATGGCCAAAGCAATAAAAAACGTTTTTGTGATTCTTTGATGGTCCCATGACTGGCAAAAAATCTGGTAATGTAGGTCTAAATCCTAACCATTCATCTTCATGTTCAGGTAAATCATCTAGCATATATTTTGCATTATTAATCAAATTTTTAACTCTGGACTTTGAAAGTGCATTTTCCAAACCTCCAAACTCTACTGTGCCCACTACTCTTAAACCCTGTTCCATTGGGGTAATACCAAAACCTCTATTTGAAAAAATTACTGGCCTACTCAATAGATGGTCACAATCTTTAAAATGAACGTGATAGCCTCTCTCAGTATCAAGAGGAATTTTTTCATCTAAATTATCTGTCAATTTTTTTGAAAATGCACCACATGCAATGACTGCTTTATCAAAAGTATATTTTTGATTTTCAGTAACGAATACTGGTTTTTCATTTTCAAAATTTATATCTTGAATATTTGACCTATGAAATTTGCCACCCTTTTTAAGAAAGAGCTCAAAGAACTTTAATAAAATTTTTTTTGGATTTCTAGCATGTCGCGCATATGGATAATAAACACCTGCATGATAGAACGGTTTAATATTTGGTTCTAAATCATGTATCTCTTCTTTGGTAACTAGTTGTTGTTTTACTCCAAGCTCTTCTCTTACCTTAATTTCTAATTCTCTGCTTTTTAAATCTTTGTTATTCCAGATATATAAAATGCCTTTGTGTTCAACTAAATTTTCTAAATTGATTTCATCAAATAATTCATCATAAGCAGGCAAAGCCAAATCTAAAATTTGATGCATATTTCTTGCAGTGTGCATCATTTTTTTCTTTGATGTATTCAATATAAATTTTAAAAACCACGGAATCATTTTTGGCACATAGTTCCATTTAAGTGCCAAAGGACCTGTGGAACTTAACAGCATAGCTGGAACATCTGTGAGTATGTCAGTTCTATTTAATGACAATGAAGCGTAGGGTGAAAAATGTCCTGCATTTCCATATGAAGCAGCTGGGCTTCCTGGTTCATCTCTATCAAAAATCGTTACTTCAAATCCTTTTTTTTGAAGAAATAGCGCGTTAGAAATACCTTGAATACCAGCACCAATGATCCCAACTTTAAAAGAATTATTCATACAAATTTATACAGTTATTTTAGAAAAATATTTAAGCGACAAATTATACTTAGGCAATTAATTGTTGATTATGAACTCTTGCGCTCATAACTATTCCAAAACCTATCATAGTTGCCAACATTGAAGATCCTCCATAAGACATGATCGGTAATGGAGAGCCTACTATAGGTAGTAAGCCTAAAACCATGCTCATGTTAATTGTAATAAATACAAAAATCGCAGAACCAAAACTGTAACAGAAAATTTTAGCAAAATAACTTCGACTACTAGCGCCAATAGCTACGATTCTATATATAATTATTGCATAAATTAATAACAACAAAGCTGATCCCACAAAACCAAACTCTTCAGAAAAAAGGGTAAAAATAAAATCAGTATGTTTTTCAGGTAAAAACTCTAAATAACTTTGTGTCCCTTTTAAAAAACCCTTACCAAAAATTCCACCTGAACCTACAGCAATCTTAGATTGAATAATTTGATAGCCCGCACCCAGAGGATCTCTGTCAGGATTCAAAAAAGTCAAAACTCGTAATTTTTGATATGGTTTTAAAAAAGCTATTATAAAAGGGAGTGCAATTATAAAACCCATCATTGTGTAAATGAAATACCTATTATTGACACCAGCAAACCATAATACCGCAATTCCACTAATCGCAATTAAGAGTGACGTTCCTAAATCAGGTTGAACAATTACTAAGCCCATTGGTAGAATAATGATAATTAAAGAAGTTAAAATAGTATAAATTGAATTTACTTTTTCCAATCTCATTCTATGAAAATATTTTGCAAGACATAAAATTATAAATATTTTCATTAATTCGGATGGCTGTAGATTTAGAAAATAAAGATTAATCCATC
>CACIZB010000038.1 GCA_902591025.1 uncultured Pelagibacteraceae bacterium | reverse complement strand
GGATTAGATGGCTAGTTTAAGAACCAAAAGCTCATTTTTGAAGTTTTATTCTTGGTTACCTATTTTGATTTTATTTATATCTGTATTAAATGAGTTTGATTTTAATTATTTGAATATTAAATATTTTTCTTTTAATTTTCCATTTATTTTAATCTTTTTCTTTACTTTAAAAGATTTTAAAAATTTTGATTATTTTTTAGTTTTTATAGCAGGATTATTTAATGACACAGTAGTTGGATTACCATTGGGTATAAGTAGTTTATCTTATATATTAATTTGTATTGCTGCAGCTTATATAAGAAACATCACTATCAGGCCAAATCCTGTGAAAGATTGGTTTTATTTCTTGTTTATAATAAGTTTAATAAACTCTTTTAACTATTCAATTTTGACATTATTTTTTTCACTCGAGCTTAATTTGATGAACTATTTAGTTAATACTTTTTTTACATTTTTATTTTATATAATGTTTGTTACAATTTTTAAATATTACATGAAGGTTTTAGATGATTAATTCTCCAAGCGACAACGTCCAAAAACTTAATTCTATTAATAGAAGAATGTTCATAATAGGATCATTTAAATTTTTTATAATGGTAGGTATAGTAAGTAGGTTGTTTTTTTTACAAGTAAAAGAAAATAAAAAATACTTAACGCTTTCAGATAAAAATAGAATTAGAGAGTGGAAACTAGCCCCAGTTAGAGGAGAATTTCATGACTATTTTGGAAATGTAATTGCAGGTAACTTTGAAGCCTATCAACTTCACATAATTCCAGAGCAAGTTGATGATTTTAGATACGTAATTTATCGTATTAAAGATTTGTTAGAATTATCTGATGCGGAATTCAATAAAGTATTAAAGAAAAAAAAAGAGATTAAACCATGGGAAACATTAATTGTTTCAGATAATCTGAGTTGGCAAAAATTTTCAAAAATAAATAATCATTTGTATGATTTGAATGGTGTTAAACCCGTTATTTCAATTTCAAGAAATTACCCTTTTAAAGAAAATTTCACTCACTTAATTGGCTATGTTAGTCAAGCAAACCAAAATGATATTGATACAAATGAATCAATTAAAAAGAATTTTGTACCTGGTCTTAAAGTTGGAAAAATTGGATTAGAAAAAACTTTTGAGAAAAGTCTTATTGGTACAAATGATGTTGAGAGATACGAAGTTAATGCCTATGGTAGAAGAATTAGTCAATTAGAATTTCAAAAAGGAGAAAAAGGTAAAACAATCAGACTTACCATTGATACAGAAGTTCAAAAACTAGCCAATGAATTATTAAAAGATAAGGCAGGTTCAATTTGTGTAATGGACATATATACTGGAGCAATAATAGCTATGCATTCAGGCCCATCATTTGACCCAAATCTTTTCGTTTTTGGAATAAGCCAAGATGAATGGCAATTAATCCGAAATGATCCAATGAAACCACTAGTTAATAAAACTTTACAAGGCAATTACTCGCCAGGATCAATTATTAAACCAATTGTTGCTCTTTCTGCTCTAGAGAACGGTATTATGAATACTAATTTTACGGTTAAGTGTACTGGAAAAACTGAAATGTATGGTCAGACATATCATTGTTGGAAAAAAAAGGGTCATGGATTTGTAAGTCTAAGAAATGCAATGAAACAGTCTTGTGATACATATTTTTACGAAATAGCTCGAAAACTTGGGGTCGACAGATTGAGTGAGACAGCAAAAAAATTTGGTCTAGGAGAAAAAGTTTTTGGTGAATTGTTTGAAATTGAAAAAAAAGGATTAGTCCCAAATACACAATGGAAAAAAAATGCCCTTGGCAAAGGATGGCTATTGGGAGAAACTATTATTACAGGAATAGGTCAGGGATATATTCAAACAACACCAATTCAATTATGTTTAATGACTGCTCAAATAGCTAATGGTGGATATAAAATATATCCACATATTGTTGTTAATAATGATGTTAAGGCTCAGCCATCCGACAAATATATGCCACTATATGAAAACTCAAATAATATTAAAATTGTAAAAGATGCAATGTTTGGTTCTACAAATGAAGTGATGGGAACATCATACCGTTCAAGAATTGATGATCCTAAATATCAGTTTGCTGGAAAGACGGGAACCGCACAAGTTAAAAAAATTACTGAAAGAGAAAGAGAGCTAGATCTTAAAACGTTTGAAATTCCTTATGAAGAAAGAGATCATGCTCTTTATGTAGCTTTTGGTCCATATAAAAATCCAAGATATGCTTTGAGTGTGATTGTTGAACATGGAGGAAATGGAAGTACAACAGCTGCACCCATGGCAACAAAATTATTTAAATTAATCATTGATCGTCATAAAATTAGACAGTCAATGGATGAAAAAAAATACTTAGAGATATAGATGTACCAACATTCAAGATTAATAACAAATAGATTCAGTCTTTTTCAAAAATTTAAAAATTTAGATTATATCTTATTATTTTGTATCTTATTACTAGGCTCTATTA
>CACIZB010000037.1 GCA_902591025.1 uncultured Pelagibacteraceae bacterium | reverse complement strand
TCTTACCTGTAATCCAATCATTTTATTAAACTGAACTTAATCTAAAAATATTTTCGACAAATGAAATAGAGTCTTTTTTTGCAATGAAAACTACCCGATCATCTTTTTTAAAAGTAAAGGCAGATCTTGGAATTATAACTTTTTTATCTCTTAAAACAGCTCCTACTCTTATTTCCTCAGGAAGATTTAAATTTTTTAATTCCTTACTTAATAATTCCGAACTCTCAATAATTTCAGCTTCGATAACTTCGTATTCACCATTTGAAATTGTATAGGCATTTTCTATTGTACCTTTATGGACATGTTTTAGAATACTTGATACTGTATTCATTCGTGGATCTATTAAATCATCAATTTTTAAAGATGACTGAAGAAGAGAATAATTAGGTTTATTTATTAATGCCATGGTTCTCTTCTCATCAATTTCTTTTTGATCTTTAGCAAATTTTTCAACTAAAACACTGACCATTAAGTTATCCTCATCATCGTTTGTGAGTGCCAAAACAGTTTCAGACTCATTTAGGTTTGCTTCAATTAAAACCTCTTCATCAAGAGCATTACCGTTTATTACTATTGTATTATTAAGCTGTGTAGCTAAAAACTCGGCACGCTCTTTATTTTTCTCAACAATCTTCACTCTTACAGACTCAAGTGTCTCCTCAAGATTTTTAGCTAAATTATATCCAATATTTCCACCACCAATTATTAGAATTTTTTTTGAAATTTTTTCGTTATGACCAAACGCCTCTAGAGTCTCTTTCATTTGTGATGAGTTTATAATTACATAAATTTTATCATTTTCTTTCACCGAGTCAGTTTTTTTTGGTATAAAAAATTTATCATCTCTACTTATACCAACTATATTTGCCTCTAATTTTGGATTTTTTTTAGTCAATTCATTAAAGTTAATATTTATAGATTTACAATCATTTTTAATCAAAATTTCTAATAGCCTAATTTGATTGTCTGCAAAGGGAACGTTATCCAATGCACCTGGCGCCTCTAATTTCCTTTGGATTGATTTTGCAATTTCCAACTCTGGTGAAATAATCACATCTATAGGTAAATTTTCCTTATTATAAACTCTAGTGAACCGTGGATTTAAATAATCTTGTGATCTTATTCTAGCTATTTTTTTTGGTATTTTAAAAATTGAAAATGCTATTTGACAAATTAACATATTTATCTCATCATTTCGGGTTACTGCTATTATCATATCAGTTTCAGTTGCATTAGCCTTTTCAAGTATGGAAGGATAGGTTGCTTTACCAACTATCGCTTTTACGTCTAAACTATCGTTAATTTTTTGAATATCTTCGCTAGATTGATCAATTACAGTTATTGAATGACCCTGTTCACTCAACAATTTTGCAATAGTAAATCCAACTCTACCTGCACCACAAATTATAATGTTCATTAATTAAATTCTTTTATTCCTAAACCTTTCAACTTTCTATGAAGTGCACTTCTTTCCATGCCAACAAAATTAGCCGTTTTTGATATATTTCCGTTAAATTTCTTTAATTGCATTGTTAAATACTCTTTTTCAAATTTTTCTCTAGCCTCTTTTAAAGGTATAGATAGCCTATTTTCAGATACCTTTTCATTTATATTTTCACTTTTAAGAGACTCTTTTATAATCTGAGATGTCTTTTCTTTGGAGTTAGGCTGTAATATTGCCACCCTCTCTATAAGATTTCTTAATTCCCTAACATTACCTTGCCAGTTGTGATTAAGTATGTAGCTGTCATTTTCATCTATTTCAAGACCTCTGATATTATATGACTCACAAATTTTTTTTGAAAAATATCTAACCAACAGAGGTATATCTGAAATACGCATATTTAAAGGTTCTACATTAATCTCAAAAACATTTAAACGATGGTATAAATCCTCCCTAAAATTACCTAGTTGAATTTCATCTTTTAAATCTTTGCTCGATGAACAAATTAATCTTACATCTACGTTGATATCATTGTTACCATTTAATCTTTTAAACTTTTGATCAATTAAAACTCTTAAAATTTTAGATTGAATATCAAGGGGTATCTCTGAAACTTGGTCTATCAGCAAAGTACCTTTGTTGGCTTTTTCTAATGCACCGTAAGATATAGAACCATTTTCTTTTTCTTCTCCGAATAACTCGAGTTCATATTTTTCAGAGTCAAGTAAAGCACCATTAAGAATAATAAATGGGTTTTTAGATCTTTTAGAATTTTTATGGATTTTTCTCGCTATCAGTTCTTTTCCAGATCCAGATGGACCATTTATGAAAATTCTACTTTCTGAAACAGATATTTTTTCTATTTGATCTTTAATGTTAGAAATGTTTTTACTATCTCCTATAAGTTCATATGAAGAAAATAACTTTGTTTCAAATTCTCTGTTTTGTTCTTTTAATTTAAGGTTTTCGACAGCCCTCTTTATAAAATTAATCAATCTGGTTTGATCAAAAGGTTTTTCAATAAATTCAAATGCACCATGTTTAAGAGAGCTGATTGCCATTTCAATATTTGCATGACCAGAGATAATTATTACAGGAACATCTTTATTTTTTGATTTAATATGTGATAGTAGTTCAATACCATCATTATCTCCCTTATCTAATTTTACATCCAAAATTGCTACATCAGGAATTTTTTTATCTATCTCAGCTAGAGCCTGATTAAAATTAGCTGCTAATCTAGTTTTATAACCTGCATCTAAAATTAATTCATTTAAGATGTTTCTTATATCAGCGTTATCATCAACAATTAAGATTTCTATTGCCATTTATATTTTGAAGTTAATTTCTATTTTTGCACCATTATCTAGTGGATGAAATAATAGTTCTCCATTATGATCATTTATAATTTTATTTACTATAGATAAACCTAAACCTGTACCATTTTTTTTTGTCGTATAATAAGGATTTAATATTTCATTAATATTATTTTTATTTGATTTAAATCCTATACCATTATCTATTAATGTAAATTTAATATGGTTATAATTTTTTAATATTTCAATTGAAATTTTCTTATCAAAATTGGGGTTTTTTTCAACTTT
>CACIZB010000036.1 GCA_902591025.1 uncultured Pelagibacteraceae bacterium | reverse complement strand
TACAGAGATAACTTCGAAATCAAATTATTTAATTATTTTAAAAAGAAAAATAAACCTATTTTGGCAATTTGTAGAGGATATCAATTAATAATGGACATTTATAATTGTCAAATAAGTAAAAACAGGGGGCATGTTAGTACTACTCATAATTTAAATATAAGCAAAAGTCGTTTTTTGAAGTTAAAAAAGGTAAGAGTTAATTCTTATCATAAATTCTCAGTTTTTGATGTTCCAAATCAATTTGAAAAAATATCATTACACAAAGATAAGTCAGTTGAAATATCTGAACATAAATCTAAAAAAATAATATGCTTGATGTTTCACCCTGAAAGAAAAATTAATCAAAAAAAAGAAATTATTAAAAATTTTAAATCTTTCTTTAAATGAAATTAATTATTTTGGCAGCAGGTAAAGGTTCAAGAATATTTAAAGATATTAATAAGAATAAATGTCTAGTAAAAATAAAGAAACAAACAATAATAGAAAAAATAATCAATGATGCACTCAGTTATGGTATAAAAAATATTCAGGTTGTTTTGGGGTATAAATCTAATTTTGTTATTAGGGAAATCAAGAAATATAAAGAGGTTTCATTTGTATTTAATAAAAAATATAATTCAACTGATATGGTTTATTCTTCGATGTTAGCATTAAAAAAAACAAATACAGATACTATTATTTGTTACTCAGATATAATTTTTCACAAATTGATTTTCAAAAAGTTAATTGGTTCAAAATATAAAGATATTACCATCCCTTATATTACAAATTGGAAAAATGTATGGAAAAAAAGAAACAAAAATATTTTTGAAGATGCTGAAACATTTAAAATTAAAAGAAATAAGTTGATAGAGATAGGAAACAAAATAACAACACAAAATCTAAAGTCAGTAAAAGGACAATTTATGGGAATAGTTTATCTACCTAAAGAAAAAATTGGTAAAATTATTAATGAATACAAAAAAGTATCAAACAAAATTCAATATACTTCTTTTATAAATTCATTAATTAAAATCAAAATACCAATTAAAATTATAAAACATAATAATTACTGGTATGAATTTGATGATATAGATGATCTTAAAAATTTTTAAATTTTATGTTTAATGATTTAAAATCAATTTTATTTTTTTTTAGAAATCAAAAAAAATTTAAAAGAATTTTTTTTTTCGAAAATTATTTTATAGAAGATCACTTATCACCTTATATTTATAAATGCTTTGATGACAATAAAACTCTGTTATTAACTACTTACGATTTTAAAAACAAGGAACTTTATAAATTTAATGTTATCAAAATTAGAAATAATTTTTTTCTGAATTTTTTATTTCAATTTTTGCAAATTAAATACTGCTATTCATCTACACCTGAATTAGGTAGAAGCTATTATGTAAAATCAGCTTTTAAGATAACTAAATATATTTTCATACAACATTCACCAATGGGATTAAATGGAATTTATAAAAAGGAGGCTTTTAATAACTTTGATGTAGTTCAAGTAATTAATACATTTCAAAAAGATGATCTAATTGAAATAAATATACTAAATAAAAAAAATATTAAAATATGGAAGTCAAATTATCTCTTTTTTCACAATAAAAAAAATTCGATTAAAAAAAAAAATGAAAAAATTAAAGTTTTAGTTGCACCATCGCACGGAACGTTATTTTATCAACTGGCAATTGATTTATTAATTAAAAATCTAGACCAAAATTTATATCAAGTAGAATTTAGACCACATTTAATGACAATTCAAAAAAATAAATTTTTGTTTAAAAAAATAAAAGATAATTTTATAATTAATAGTGGTAAGATAAATTTTTCTGAATTTGATATTTTAATTTCAGACTGGTCAGGGGCTTATATAGAATTTGCATATCAAAGAAAGCAAAAGGCTATTTTGATTGATTTACCTCAAAAAATTCTTAATGATAACTTCAAACAATTTAGTAACAAATCTATAGATATCGAAGCTAGGAAAATTCTAGGCAAAATTATAAAAATAGATGAAATTCATAAAATAAATTACTTTATTAATGAAGTTAATAAAGAAAAAGTAATTAATGAAAAAATAGTTTCAAACTTTTTTAAAGAACATTTTTTTTAGACCAATTAATCTTTTAGATAAATAACTTTGTTTCCAGTTATACATGAAAGAACTAATCTCATAGTATTAATATTACTCATATTAACTGTCTCATTTCTCAAACAAGTTTCACCCAATTTTACTAAATTGAAAATTTTCTTCTTTTCCTCTGGATCATGTTTTGTTAATTCTCCATTATGATCACTTTGAAAAATTACTATTGCATTGGGATCTTTCAAGTTCAAAAAATTAATTATTTTGATTATTCTGTTTAAATTACACAAGTAAGCGTTTTTGTATCCCTCGATATTTGCTCTTCCAGGAAAATATTTATAATTACAATTACTATCTGTTAAATATGGCCAATGTGGTGACATATGATGAGTAAAATAAAAAGTTGGCTTATTTTTTACAATTAAATTATCGTTTTTTTCTAAATGTGAATGAAGCCTTCCAATTCCATCGTTTAATTTATAAAAAAAATTTTTATTAAAGTCGTAATTAAAAAAAGATGCAATATTCCAAGTGATTTGAATGATTGGGGTTTGTCTAAAAAAATTAATATATAAATAAGTATCTATAAAAAATTTTCCTTTTTTATCTAAGCAAAATCTTAAATTATATTTAGGACAGTATGCAAAAAAGTTTCCAAGCCATTTAAAATTATAATCAAGATTTTTTAGATTTACCATTAAATTTGATTTTTCAGTGTGACGCATTAATACTGGAAAGATAATGTTTGTATTTTCTTTAAATATCTCTTTTTCTCTATTTAAAAAAATTTTATCTAAGTAGAAAAGCGCAGAGACATCGTGAATTGTGTTTCCATAATAATTTTTTGAGTTTTGAATATAATTATATTTATTATTTGTTACTAAACTTAAAAATTCTTTTAATTCTACATCATAATATTTTTCAAAGTCCTGAATAGGTTGCATCCCATCTAGAATAAAGTAATAAATATTTTCTTTTGCAAGTTTTAAGTTATCTCTATAAATAAAATTCATTTTAGCACTACCATTCTTTTCAAACTGATTTTGGGATTTATATAGTT
>CACIZB010000035.1 GCA_902591025.1 uncultured Pelagibacteraceae bacterium | reverse complement strand
AAGGTTTCACAATTCAGGGAAGTGATCTAAGTTTTAATAAGAATATTGAAAGACTAAAAAAAAAGAAAATCAAAGTTTTTATAGGACAAAAAAAACAAAATTTAAAAAATGCTACTATAGTTGTAGTTTCCTCTGCTATCAAAAAAAATAATTTAGAGATAATAGAGGCAAAGAGAAAAAATTTACCGATAATTTCCAGAGGAGAAATGTTAGCACACATTGTTTCTTTGACTAAAAATATTGTGGTAGTAGGCTCTCATGGAAAGACAACCACCACCTCTTTAATTGCTTCAATTTTTCAAAAAACTAAACTAGATCCAACAATTATAAATGGGGGGGTAATAAATTCTTTAAACAATACTGCAAAACTTGGAAAGAGTGATTGGTCAATTTTAGAGGCGGACGAGTCGGATGGAAGTTTTGTTCATATTCCACCTACTTATTCTATAATAACAAATATAGATAGAGAACATATGGATTTTTATAAATCAATGGATGATTTAAAAAGTTACATTAATCAATTTATTGAAAAAGTCCCATCGTTCGGTAAATCTTTCATATGTATTGATGATAAGGTGAATAGAGATTTAGTAAAAAAACTAAAAAACCAAAATTTTTATACGTATGGTACAAATTCTAAGGCCAACTTTCATATTAAAAAAGTTAAACATAATATTAAATTTACTGAATTTGACTTACAGGTGAAAGTACAGAATAAAAAGAAATTATATATAAAAAAATTAAGAACACCATTATTAGGAATTCATAATGTAAGAAATTCGGTAGCAGCAGCAGCAGTTGCTTTGACTATTGGAATTTCAATTTTAGATATTAAAAAAGGGCTATCAAAGTTCAAAGGTGTTCAAAGACGATTTAATAAAATATTTACTTACAATAATATAGATTTTTATGATGATTATGCGCATCATCCTACTGAGATCAAATTCGTATTAGAGGGTGTAAATAAAGTGTACAAAAATTATGATAAGGTATGTGTTTTTCAACCTCATAGAATTTCTAGATTAAGAGACTTAAGAAAAGAATTTTCCTTCTCATTTAAGAGCGCAGACACAGTTATTTTGTGTCCAATTTATAATGCTGGAGAAAAAATAAAATTAGGATTTAGTTATATGAATTTTGCAAAGGAAATTATTAAGAATTCAAAGGTAAAATTATTCTTAATTAATGACAATAAACACTTAGCTAAATTCGTAAAAAATAATATGTACGGAAAAAAGATTGTAATTGGAATGGGAGCTGGTTCTATTTCTAATTGGATGAGAAGTATCCCAGAGTTGATTTAATGGAAAAAGATAACTTAAAAGAACTATTATTAGAATTTGGTGATAATGTAAAATTTGATTACGATTTAAAAAAAAAAAACTGGTTTAATATTGGTGGAAAATCAAAAATTTTTTTTAAAGCTAAATATTTAAAAGATTTGGTAAATTTTCTTAAAAAATTAAAAAATAAAGAAAAAATATTTATTTTAGGAGCAGGTTCTAATACATTGATATCTGATGGTTTGATTAATGGTGTAGTAATCAAACTAAGTAAAAATTTTAATAATATTTCTCTTCATGGTGAAGATATGATCATTGCTGGTAGTGCCGTTTTAGATAAATCTTTATCAGATTTTGCAATGAAAAATAATATTAGCGGCTTAGAATTTTTATCATGTATTCCGGGAACAGTAGGTGGCGGAATAAAGATGAATGCCGGATGTTTCGGTAAAGAGTTCAAGGATATATTGTGTTCTGTTCAAGCAATAGATAAATTAGGCAATGTAAGAACAATACCGTCAAGTGACATAAAGTTTGAATATAGAAAAAATGACTTACCAGAAGATTTAATTTTTCTTAGTGCCTCGTTTAGAGGCACAAAAAGTGACTCCCTTAAGATACAATCTGAGATGAACAGATTAAAAAATGAAAAAGAAAAAAATCAACCTTCAAAAATAATGACTTCTGGAAGTACTTTTAAAAATCCAATATTACAAACAAAAAAAAAGGTATGGGAGCTCATAAAAGAGTCCGTCCCCTTGGATAAAAGTTTTGGAGACGCCCATATTTCTGAAAAGCACTGTAATTTTTTTGTTAATAAGGGAAAGGCAAAATTTGAGGATATGATAAAATTAATAGATTTCGTAAAAGAAAAAGTTTTGAAAAAAACTGGTATTGAATTAGAAAAAGAAATCAAAATATTAAAATAATTTGAAAAAAATATTAATAATCTCAGGTGGAATATCGAAAGAAAGAGCAATAAGCCTTGATACAGGTAAACAAGTAGCAAAAGAACTTAATAAAAATAATTATAAAGTTAAAATTACAGAACCAAATTTTAAATTATTAGATGTAATCAAATCCTTTAAACCAAAAATTATTTTTAATGCTCTTCATGGTCAGTTTGGAGAGGATGGTTATATACAATCGATCCTAGAAACCACCAAAATACCTTATACACACTCGGGTGTTGTTCCATCTGCGTTAGCAATGGATAAAGAACTTTCTAAAAAAATTTTTATCAAAAATAACATACTTACCCCAAAATATATTTCCTACTCATTTAATAAATCAAATTTAGAATTAATAAAACTGATTAACAAAAAGCTTAAATTTCCAGTTGTTATTAAACCACTAAATGAAGGTTCAAGTGTCAATGTTTTTATCTGTTCAAAATCGAATATTATAAAAAAATTGAATTCATTAAAAAACTACAGAAAGGTTATTATCGAAAAATTTATTCCAGGAAGAGAAATTCAAGCGGCAATAATTGGATCAAAAAAATTGGGCGCTATTGAACTAATCCCGAAAAGAAAGTTTTATGATTATCAAGCAAAATATAACTCTAAAGCAAAAACAAAGCACATCATACCTGTAGATTTAACTAAAACTCAATACAAAAGACTAATGGATATTACTTTTAAAGCTCATAAGTTAATTGGTTGTGCAGGTGTTACCCGATCAGACTTTAAATTTTACAAAAACAAATTTTACCTTTTAGAAATTAATACCCAACCAGGAATGACAAGTTTATCTCTAGTACCTGAAATAGCAGCCTATCGGGGTATTAAATTTATCAAATTATTAGAACTGATATTAAAAGATGCCTCAAAAAAAAAATAAAAAAATTTTCATATATTTTTTTTTATTTTTAATACTTAGTTCTGCAAATAATCAAATTTTAAAAAAAATTGATTACCCTAAATTAAGAAATATTCAAGTTCTAGGTCTTGATACAATAGAAAATTTGGAAGTCGAAAATAAATTAACCCATTTAAAGCTTCAAAACTTATTTTTTTTAAGTCCATTTCAAATAAAAGAAATTTTAGATGAAAATTCTTTAATTGAAACTTACTCTGTTTTTAAAAAATTTCCTTCAACAATTATAATAAAGATTAAAAAAACTAGAATTTTGGCTTCCACACACAAAA
>CACIZB010000034.1 GCA_902591025.1 uncultured Pelagibacteraceae bacterium | reverse complement strand
TAATAAAACTTAATCATAGTGTTTCTAAGATAGATCAAGAAAATAATATAATTAAGCTTACTTTTGAAAATAGAGAAAATTGCGAATGTGATTATTTAATTATTTCTGATGGAGTTTTTTCAAAAAGTAAAAGTCTTATTTCAAAAAATCTAATTCAACCAAAATATAACAACACTTTAGCGATAAGAGGAATGATACCAAATTCTAAAAAAATCGATTCTAAAAATATTTCTTTATTTTTAGGTCCTAATTTTCATCAGGTGATTTACCCGGTTTCTCAAAAAGGAAATTTAAATTTTATAGCTATTTTAAGATATAAACTTACCCTAGAGGAACAAAGAAATTATTCTTTATTCAGTGAAAGTTCTTTCATTAAAAAAGTTTTAGAAAATGTTCCAGACGAAAACAAAGCTTTTTTTGAAGATATTAAAGAGTTAAAGATATTTCCAGTATTTGTTAGTAGTGATTTTTTTAAGACTGAAAATAAAAATATTCATTTTATAGGAGACGCTTTTTTTGCTTTTCAACCTTCATTTGCGCAAGGAGCATCTCAGTCCATAGAAGGCGCCTACGAGTTATTTAAGAGTATAGAGAATGATGAAGGGAGTGTTTTTTTTAAAAATAGGATGATTAAAACCAAAATGGTGATTAATAGATCAAAAATCAACCAATTTGCATTTCATTTATCAAGTCCTTTAACTGTATTTTTTAGAAATATTTTTTTAAAAAGACTGGTCAAAAATAAAAAATTTTTAGAAAGTTATTTAAGAAAAATATATGACAATTAATTATTAGAAACTAATCTTTGTCTTAAATGATCGATTGGCACAACTTGACCATCTAGGTAATAGTGCCAAAAAGTCCACCCATTACAGCTTTCAGCTCCAAGTATTGTCGCAGCAACTTTGTGAATTGAACCCTCAGTTTGATCATGTTTAATACTGCCATCGGCCATAATTTTTGCATTAATTCTTTTTTTATCATCAAAAATAGTAGTACCTGGTTTAATTATTCCCAATTCAACTAATGAACCAAAAGGTATTCTCGGTTTAGATCTACCGTTCTGTAGAGTATCTAAATAATCATCTTCTATAGGTTTTGTTTTTTTTAATCTTTGTTCAGCAGCTTTAAAATAGATTTTTTCTTTTTCAATTCCATAAAAATTTCTACCTAATTTTTTTGCAACTGCTGCTGTTGTTCCAGAGCCTAAAAACGGGTCTAAAATTAGATCGTTTTTATTCGAAGTTGCTAATAGAATTCTGTGAAGAAGAGACTCTGGTTTTTGGGTTGAATGTACTTTTTTTCCATTCTTTTTAAGTCGCTCTGAGCCACTACAAATTGGCAATTCCCAGTTAGACCTCATTTGAAGATCGTCATTCAAACATTTTAAAGATTGGTAGTTAAAAGTATATTTTGATTTTTCGGATTTTGATGCCCAAATCAGCGTTTCATGAGCATTAGTAAAACGCGTCCCCCTAAAATTTGGCATAGGATTTTTTTTATTCCAAATGACATCGTTCAAAATCCAAAATCCTAAATTTTGAATTGTTGTTCCAACTCTAAAGATATTGTGATAACTACCTATTACCCATATGGCTCCATTTTTTTTTAAAATTCTTTTACATTCACTTAACCATAAATTAGTAAAATCATCATACTTTTTAAAATTTTCAAATTGGTCCCATTTTTCATTTACTGCACTTACCCTCGAGCTATCTGGCCTTGTTAGTGTATTCTTTAGTTGAAGGTTGTAAGGAGGATCGGCAAAAATTAAATCAAAAGTCTCATCAGGAATTTTTCTTAGTTCTTTTAAACTATCTCCGTTAACTAACTTATTTTTAAAGTCTAAATTCATTTTATAAAAACAAATTAGACTCTAAAAATATTCTTGGGTCAACCTACGATTGAATTATTTAGATTCGTTTTGTATTAAGTCTTTTTGAGACAACAAGATGTTGTGTTTCTACGTGAAACTAATTTAATCTTATTAATTGGTGAAAAATTTTTCCTATGATGAGATGTAACACCAAGAGTTTTAATAGCATTTAAATGTTGTTTTGTTCCATAACCATAATTCTTATGCCAGTAGTAACCTTCAAATTTTTTTCCTAAGGTGGTTATCATTTTATCACGTGCAACTTTAGCAATAATTGATGCAGCAGAAATTGAACGAATTTTTTCATCACCCTTAATGATCGCTTTAAATTTTAAATTTTTTATTTTTGGAGACCTATTTCCATCCACTAACACAAATTTTGGTTTTTTTTTTAGTTTTTTTAAAGCTCTAGTCATCGCTAAAAGACTTGCGTTTAAAATATTAAATCTATCAATTTCTTTTACTGAGGCTCTCCCTATTGCCCACACTGAGTTTTTTTTGATATATTTTGATAAAATTTCTCTTTTAGCCTTTGATAAACTTTTTGAGTCTTTTAATAATTTTCTATTAATGTTTCTATCAAGAATTACTGCAGCTGCAAAAACTGGCCCAATCAAGCTGCCTCTTCCAACTTCGTCAACTCCAGCAACAACTCGCATTATATATTAATATTTAGTTCCTGAATTTTCTTTTTGATTTTTTTTAAATCTTCCCAGGAGTATTTTTTATTTTCAGGATATCTAAGCAGATAAGAAGGACTATAAGTAATCATAAGAGGATATGTTTTATTTTTTAAGATAATTTCTTTCCACTTTCCTCTTTCAACTGAAATTTTGTTATTTGAGTTTATTATTGACTCCATTGCTGTACTTCCCATTAAAATAATAATTTTTGGATCTATGATTGAAACATGATCTTTTAAAAAGGGAGAGTAGCGCTTAATTTCTTTTGTAGTAGGTTTTCTGTCCTCTGGTGTTCTAAAATTAATTGAGTAAGTTTTGTATATCTTGTTAATATCTAAATCTATCGCCAAAAGCATTTTTGTGAGTAGTGGGCCAACTTCTCCTTGAAATGAAAATCCGCAGTTATCTTCAGCCTCCCCAGGCGTTTCACCAATTATCATAATTGGGCTTTTAATGTTGCCATCACCCAATATCAGATTTTTTGAGTTATCTTTTAAATTACAATTTTCAATTGAATTAATTTTTTTTTTAAGTTTTGACAATTTTTCTATTTTATTTTGATAATTATTTTCATTATCAATTTCTTCAGTTTTAAATCTATTTAATGGTTTATTACTAAAATTAAAATCAGGTTCTATAATGTCTATCAATTCTTCGGTATATTTTGTATTTTGATTTAAAGTCTTTTTAGTCATAAAATAGTTTTATGAATTATAAAAATATAATATTAATTATATTTATCTTAATATTCTATCAAACTCCGATGCACTCTAAAAGCTCTAGTTTTGATAATTTCGATTCAAAAAATTTTTCAAAGTATTTTTCAGGTATAGTCGCTTTAGAAAATAAAGATAATTCCAAAGCATTAAATTTTTTTGACTCTTCAAAAATTTTAACAAGTAAACACGAACCATATTTAAAGAAATATGTATATTCCTTAATATTAGATAATAGATTTAATAGAGCTGTTAGCATTATTAAAAATAATAAAAATAAAGATAATACAAATTTTTTTGATGCGCATTTAATTCTAACTTTAAACTACTTAAAAAAGAATAATCTGGATATGGCAATTCAACAGTTAAATAACATTCCTGAGAATATTTTGGACGATAAATTCAACTTAGCAATTTTAGAGACATTAAAACAATATATTTATGTTTTTAAAGAAAAAAAAATTTTAAATGCAAAAAAAAATTTAGGTAGACTATCAATAATCTCAGAAACATTTCAAAGATGTTATTTAGGCGATATCAATACTGAAGCTTATTTTTCTGAACTTAT
>CACIZB010000033.1 GCA_902591025.1 uncultured Pelagibacteraceae bacterium | reverse complement strand
AAGTCAGGTCAATATCGCTTTGATTGGTAAATATGTTGAATTAAAAGATGCTTATAAATCACTAGATGAAGCACTTACTCATGGTGGAATTGAGAATAATACCAAAGTAAATTTAATAAGAATTGACTCAGAAAAATTAAAAATTTCTGAAGTTAAGTCTAAATTAAAAGATATTTCTGGAATTTTAATTCCAGGAGGCTTTGGGAAGAGAGGCACTGAAGGAAAAATTCAATCGATAAAATATGCTAGAAAAAATAAAATACCATTTCTTGGCATTTGTTATGGAATGCAAATGGCTATTATTGAGTTTGCAAGAAATAAACTAAATTTAAAAAATGCAACATCAAGTGAATTTGATAAAAAAGGTATTCCTATTATTGGATTAATTAATGAATGGAAAAAAAATGGTAAGATTATTAAAGGAACCGATAAAAATTTAGGGGGGACAATGAGATTGGGATCATATGATGCAAAATTAAAACACAATTCTTTAATAAAAAAGATTTATGGAAAAAATCTTATTAAAGAACGACATCGTCATAGATATGAAGTCAATATAAATTATGTGGAAAAATTTGAGAAAAATGGAATGATATTTTCAGGTTTATCCCCAGATGGTATTTTACCAGAGATAATTGAACTTAAAAATCATCCTTGGTTTATAGGTGTACAGTATCATCCTGAATTTAAATCTAGACCTTTGGCTCCTCATCCTTTATTCTCATCTTTTATCAAGGCATCAAAAAATCATAAATGAGTAGTATTAAGGTAAATTGTGGAAAAATAGAAATTTCAAATAAAAATAAAATTTGTATTATTGCTGGACCCTGTCAGCTAGAAACGGAGCAACATGCTATGGATATGGCTGGCAAAATTAAAGAAATTACTCATAAATATGATCTTGGCTTTATATATAAAACCTCTTTCGATAAAGCTAATAGGACCAGTCTTAAAGGAAAAAGAGGCGCGGGTTTAGACGCTTCAATACCAATTTTCGATAAGATTAAAAAAGAGCTCAAAATTCCATTATTAACTGACGTACACAACATTGAGCAATGTGAAATTATTAGTAAGCATGTAGATGTAATTCAAATACCAGCATTTCTTTGCAGACAAACAGATTTATTAATTGCTGCAGCTAAAACCAAAAAGATTATTAATGTAAAAAAAGGTCAGTTTTTAGCTCCATGGGATATGGTGAATGTAACTAAAAAAATTTCTGACTCAGGTAATAATAATATATTAGTAACTGAGAGAGGAGCAAGTTTTGGATATAACACACTTGTTTCTGACATGAGGTCTTTGCCTATAATGGCAAAAAATGGTTATCCTGTAATTTTTGATGCAACTCATTCAGTTCAACAACCTGGCGGCTTAGGAGAAAAGAGTGGTGGTCAAAGAGAATTTGTAGAACATTTATCAAGAGCAGCTGTAGCAGTAGGTGTAGCTGGTATTTTTATCGAAACGCATCAAGACCCAGATAATGCTCCATCTGATGGTCCAAATATGCTTCCCTTAAATAAATTAGAAGAGCTAATAAAACAACTTACAGAAATTGATAATTTAATTAAAAATTAGTGAGTAAAATTTTAAAAGTTAAAGGACGTCAAGTATTTGATAGTAGAGGAAACCCCACTGTTGAAGCCGAAGTGTTTGTTAAAAATTATAGCGCTAAAGCAATATGCCCATCTGGTGCATCAACTGGAACGTATGAAGCATTCGAAAAAAGAGATAAAAATGATAAAAGATATTTAGGTAAAAGTGTTCTAAATTCAATCAAATTAATCGACACAAAAATTTCTAAAAAGATAAAAGGTCAAAATGTACATAACCAAGAAAAAATTGATGCAATAATGATTAATCTAGATGGCACTAAACAAAAGACCAAATTAGGTGCTAATTCAATGTTAGCAGTGTCTATGGCTGTAAAAAAACTTTCAGCTAAAATAAAAAGATATCCACTGTATAAAACTTTTTTTGTAAAAAAAAATTTTCTTCTTCCTTATCCACTTATGAACATTATAAATGGAGGAGTACATGCCAATAATGGACTTAGAATACAAGAATTTATGATAAGACCGGATAAAGCTAAAAACTTTTCTGAAGCAATGAGAATTTGTTATCTAGTAATTACAAATTTAAGTAAAATTATAAAAAAAAAGGGTTTATCTACCTCTGTTGGCGATGAAGGCGGTTTTGCTCCAATGATTAGTAACAACAATCAAGCTCTAGATTTGATTGTTTCTGCAATTAAGAAATCCGGATTTGAAAATGGTAAAGACGTTTCAATTTGTTTAGATGTAGCAGCCAATGAATTATTTAAAAAAAATAAATATTCTATTCATTCAAAAAAATATATTTCGGCTGATAACTCAGTTAAAGAATATAAAAAAATTATACAAAGATATAAGATTAAATCAATTGAAGACCCTTTTGCTGAAAATGATTGGAATTCTTGGAGTAAATTAATGAGATCAGTTAATAAAATTCAAATTGTTGGTGATGATCTGTATGTAACTAATCTTGAAAGATTAAAAAAAGGTTTTTTAAATATATCCTCTAATGCAATATTGATTAAACTTAATCAAATTGGAACAGTTTCAGAAACTTTAGATGTAATTAGATTTGCCCAAACTATTGGATTTAAGACAATTATCTCTCACAGGTCAGGTGATAGTGAGGATACTTTTATTGCTGATTTAGCGGTCGGTACGAATTCAAATCAAATAAAAACTGGCTCTTTAGCAAGATCTGAACGTGTAGCTAAATATAATCAATTATTACGCATAGAAGAAGAACTTGGAAAAAAAGCTAGAATGAATAAAATTCATTAATGCTTAAAAAATTGAAAAATAACTATTTCCTGATCATATCGACTTTTTTAATACTTTACTTTTTTTTTAATTTATTATCTGGAGAAAGAGGGTTAATTTCTTATTTTGATAAAAAACAAATTTTGAGCAGTCTTCAAGAAAAAGAATTATCATTAACCAGAGAAATTGCTAATTTGGAGTTTAAAAATTCGTTATTAAGTGACAATCTTGATCTTGATTATATAGAAATTTTAATTAGACAAAGATTTCTTTATGGAAAAAAAAATGAAACTATTTATATAATAAAAGACAATGACTCAAAAAAGTAGACCTCGTCATCCTGAAAAAGTAAGAAACCCAATCAATCCAATTAAGAAAAAGCCTAAATGGATAAGATCCAAACTTATAGATAGTAAAGAATTTTTCACTACAAAAACTGTAGTAAATAAAAGTAATCTTGTAACAGTTTGTCAGGAAGCTAATTGCCCAAACATAACAGAATGTTGGAGCAAAAGACACGCTACTTTTATGATCATGGGAGACACTTGCACTAGAGCATGTGGATTCTGTGATGTAAAAACTGGAAAGCCAGAAAAACTAGATCCCTTTGAGGATATTAAGATAGCTAATGCAGTTAAAAAATTAAACTTAAGACACGTAGTGATTACCTCTGTTGACAGAGATGATTTACCAGATGGTGGCTCTAACCATTTTAAAAAAGTAGTCGAAACTACTAGAAAAAAAAATCCAGATACAACTATTGAGGTTTTAACACCAGATTTTTTAAGAAAAGGAGACTCTTATAAAAAAATACTTGAAGCAGGTTTAGATGTATTTAATCATAATATTGAAACTGTACCGAGACTTTATTTAAAAGTTAGACCAGGAGCTAGGTATTTTGCATCACTTGAACTTCTAAAAAATGCAAAAAAAGATAATTCTAAAGTATTTACTAAATCTGGAATAATGGTTGGTCTTGGAGAAGAGCACGATGAAATATTACAAGTTATGGATGATTTAAGATCTGCAAATGTAGACTTTATTACAATTGGTCAGTATCTTCAGCCATCTGTAAAACATCATCCTCTTGAAAGATATTATCATCCAGATGAATTTAAAGAATTAGAACTTATTGCAAAATCCAAAGGTTTTCTTTTGGTTTCATCATCTCCTTTAACTAGATCTTCTTATCATGCGGACGAGGATTTTGCTAAACTTCAAAAAAATAGATTAAATCTTAATTAATGCCAAAAGCTTCTGTAAAGAGGTTGATTGAATGTCAAAAAAAAGATTTAATAAATCTTGTCCTTGATATTGAAAAATATCCTCAGTTCGTTCCATTTTGTTATGATGCAAAAATCTACGAAAATAAAAATGAGGGTGATTTACAAAAAATAATTGCTGATCTTACGATTGGCAAGGGACCATTTAAAGATACATACAAAAGCGATGTTTCTTTTGATAAAAAAAATGATTCTATATTTGTTAAAAATATAGAGGGACCATTAAACCATCTAACAAACAATTGGAAGTTTATATACAAAAATAATGGTATTACAGAAGTCACCTTTGATATTGATTTTGAAATTAAAAACAAGTTTTTAAATTCTTTGATGGTTGTTTCTTTTCAATTTGGTTTAGAAAAAATAGCTGATGCTTTTCAGAAAAGAGCTGAGGAGTTATTTGGCAATTCTAAGAATTAAATCTAAAGCTTTTTTAACCGTAGCTATTTGTATAGATGATCTTTTTTTACTTTTAAATAAGCATTTATTTATTTGTATTTTAGCACCTCTTTTAACCCCTATATAAACTAGGCCAACAGGCTTTTGTTTAGTGCCTCCTTTGGGGCCTGCTATACCAGTTATTGAGACATTAATATTAGTTTTAGATATTCTAGATAAGTTCTTAACCATTTCCAAACAGCACTCATAGCTAACAGCACCATACTTTTGAATGGTATTTTTATTTACTTTCAAAATTTTAATTTTTGCTTGGTTAGAGTAGATAACAAAACCTAAATTAAAAACTTTTGATGCACCACTGACAGAAGTAATTGAACTAGCTAATAGTCCTCCAGTACAAGATTCTGCAACAGAAATTCTCAATTTTTTTCTAGTTAATATTTTGATTAAAGATTTCATCGGATTAAATAACTACTTAAAACCATAAAACAAATTAAGGATAAAACAACATAAAACCCTGCACAAACATCATCCATGATGACACCAAAACTATTTTTGAACTTTTTATCGAAAAAATTCACAGGAAATGGTTTTACTATGTCAAAAAATCTAAATAATACAAAACAAACACTATAAAAAATTATTGCCTCTTCGGAAGATTTATTTGTTCCGTGTGAAATTTCATAAAGGTAAATTGGTATTGATTGACCAA
>CACIZB010000032.1 GCA_902591025.1 uncultured Pelagibacteraceae bacterium | reverse complement strand
CGATGTTCTTGAGGGCGAGCAAGCAAAAGAAGTTTTAGATCTTTTAAAAAAAGATGCTGAGAGAACTTATGATAATTATGAGATGATGCTCAATGAAAGATATGATGGAACGACTATTGATGAAAACAAAAAAGGTTTAGCGCGAGAACTTGCAAGAATGAATTTAACTTTAAATACCTATACCCAGTGGTATTGGAAAACAGATTTATTGAATCTTATGAATTTTTTAAGACTACGAGCAGATAGTCATGCGCAGTATGAAATACGAGTTTATGCCGATATAATGCTCAAAACAGTAGAGAAGTGGGTGCCAATTACTTACGATGCGTTTATGGATTATAGAGTTGGGGGTACTGAAGTTTCAGCTAAAGGCAAGACAATCATTCAAAAACTTATTAAGGGTGAAAATGTTGATTTAGATAGCTCAGGACTTTCTAAAAGAGAATGGAACGAATTGATGTTTGCGTTCGATCTTAAAGATAAGATGATTTAACTTTATTAGCAAAATCAAGATAGATTTTTGAAATTTTGTGCTCAGGATTAGCTTCAACGATGGGTTTACCTTGATCAGCCAACTTCCCAATTTCTGAATTGATAGGAATTTCTCCTAAAAACTCTTTTTGGAAATCCTCTGCAGTTTTCTTAACACCTCCCTCACCAAAAATTTTATATTTTTTGTCATCATCTCCAATAAAATAACTCATATTATCAACTAATCCTAAAATTTTTACACCAAGTTTATCAAACATCTTTATTCCTCTTACTACATCTAATAAAGCAACTTCTTGAGGTGTTGATACTATAATTGCACCATCTATTTTAATTTCTTGTGAAAAAGTTAATTGAGTATCACCAGTTCCTGGGGGCATATCTACAATAATAAAATCTAAATCTTTCCAACTTACTTTTTGGGTAAAAGTTTTAATTGCACTGGTTACCATTGGACCTCGCCAGATCATAGGTGTCTGTTGATCAGTGAGAAAACCAATAGACATACACTGAAGTTCATATTTAATTATCGGCTCTAATTTTTGACCATCACTTTTTGGTTTTTCGTTAATTCCTAACATTTTAGGAACAGATGGCCCGTATATATCTGCATCTAATATTCCAACCCTACAGCCAATTTTTTTTAAAGCTAAGGCAAGATTTGTTGCGAAAGTAGACTTTCCAACGCCACCTTTTGCACTTGAGACAGCTATAGTAAACTTAGTGCCATTAATTGGATTTTTCTCATGCGTTTTTCTCCTCATTTTAGCTCTCATTGCGTCACTTAATTCTGGTTTTTCCTTTGGCATTCATACATCTTAACTTGTTTTTCCGCATAAAGACATTATATAGATTGCCATATGTCAGATGATTTCAGACAAAGTGGTGGAAGTCCTTGGGGAAAACCCCCAGGAGGAGGCGGAAGTGGTAATGGCTCAGGAAGAGGTCCAACACCCCCTGATGTTGATAAAATCATAAAAGAATTTCAAGAAAAATTAAAAAAATTTTTACCTGGTGGAAGTTCATCTGGTGGTAAACAAGCAATTTTAGTATTAATTATTTTAGGTTTTGTATGGTTAGCTAGTGGCCTTTATAGAGTGTTACCTGATGAACAAGGTGTGGTTTTAAGGTTTGGAAAATTTGTTAAAACTACTCAGCCAGGATTAAATTATCACATACCTTTTCCAGTAGAGTCAGTTCTTACTCCGAAAGTAACTAAAGTTAATAGAATTGATATTGGTTTTAGATCAGAGAGAGATAGCGGATTTTCCACATCCGGAGGTGTCGCTGACGTTCCTCAAGAAAGTTTAATGCTTACTGGTGACGAAAACATCGTAAACATCGATTTTTCAGTCTTCTGGGTTATTAAAGATGCAGGAAATTTCTTATTTAAGATACAAGATCCAGAAGGCACGGTTAAAGCAGCAGCCGAAACTGCAATGAGAGAAGTTATAGCAAGATCAAATATTCAACCAATTTTAACTGAAGGTAGATCACTAATTGAAACTGACACTCAGGAGATTATACAAAAAATTTTAGATGAATACACCAGTGGTATTCAAATTACTCAAGTTCAAACTCAAAAAGCTGACCCACCAGACCAGGTAATTGATGCATTTAGAGATGTACAGGCGGCTAGAGCTGATATGGAAAGGTCTAAAAATGAAGCTGAAGCTTATGCTAATGATGTCATACCAAGAGCAAGAGGGGAAGCACAAAAGATCCTTCAAGCAGCTGAAGCGTATAAAAAAGAAGTTGTTGCAAAAGCAGAAGGTGAGGCTAGTAGGTTTTTAGCAATTTATAATGAGTATAAAAATGCAAAATCTGTAACTCAAGAAAGAATGTACTTAGAAACAATGGAAAAAGTTTTAGCTGATATTGATAAAGTAATAATCGAAAAAAATGCTGGTTCAGGTGTAGTACCTTATTTACCTCTACCTGAATTACAAAAAAAGAAAGTGACAAATTAAAATGAATGCTAGCAAAATTATAGCAGGAGTAGTTATTGCAATAGCCGTAACAATATTTTTCTCAATCTTTATTATCAAAGAGGTAAATCAAGCCATAGTTCTTCAATTTGGTGATCCTAAAAGAATTATTTCAAAACCTGGATTGAATTTTAAAATACCTTTTATACAAAACGTAGTATTTTTAGATAAAAGAATTCTTAATTTAGATACTCCACCAGAGGAGGTTATCGCTTCAGACCAAAAAAGATTAATCGTAGATGCTTTTGCAAGGTTCCAAATTATAGATCCACTAAAGTTTTATATTTCAGTTGGTAATGAAAGAGTTGCTAGATCAAGATTAGCAACAATTATAAATTCAAGAATAAGAAACGTATTAGGTCAACAAGAATTACAAACACTTTTATCTGAAGACAGAACCAAACAAATGGCACTTATCCAAGAGGGTGTAAATAATGAGGCAGAAAACTTTGGTATTAAAATTGTTGATGTAAGAATTAAAAGAGCAGACCTTCCTCAAGCAAATAGTGACGCGATCTTTAGAAGAATGCAAACTGAAAGGGAGAGAGAAGCTAAAGAATTTAGAGCAAAGGGTGCAGAGATGGCAGTAACCATCACATCTACAGCTGATAAAGAAGTTACAGTAATTTTAGCAGATGCACAAAAAAAATCAGAGATAATGAAAGGTGAGGGAGATGGTCAGAGAAATAAAGTATTCGCAGATGCATTCGGCCAAGACCCAGAATTTTTCGCATTTTATAGAGCAATGCAAGCATATGAGAAAGCATTGATTGGAGGAGAAACATCCTTAATCTTATCTCCTGACAGTGAATTTTTTAAATTTTTTGGAAATATAAAACCTCAATCAGAATAGAATTTATGAAGGAATTGATCATTGCTTTTGGTCTTTTCCTATTTATTGAAGGAATTTTATACGCCTTATTTCCATCAAAAATGAAAAATATGCTAAAAAAATTAGATCTTTTAAAAGATAGCCAACTAAGATCTGGTGGCCTGATTTTTGCGGTGATTGGGTTTTTTATAATTTATTATATAAAGAGTTAATATGAAAAAGCTTAAAATATTCTTAACTACAATAATATTTAGTTTTTTTATAAATGCTGCTTATTCTCAAAATACACCAAGTTCTTTTGCTGATTTGGCTGAGAAATTGATGCCATCCGTTGTAAATATTTCAACAAAACAAACAGTTGTAACCAACACAAATCCTTTTCCTTTTCAATTTCCACCAGGCTCCCCATTTGAGGATATGTTTAAAGAATTTGGCACACCTCAAGAGAGACAATCCACAGCGCTAGGTTCAGGTTTTATTATTGACGCAAAAGGAATAGTTGTAACTAATAATCATGTAATTCAAGATGCTGAGGATATAATAGTAAGAGTAAATGGTGATAAAGAATTCACGGCAAAAGTAATAGGTGCAGATCCTTTATCTGACATAGCAGTACTTCAACTCGATACAAAAGAAAAATTTATTCCTGTAAAATTTGGTAACTCAGATAAAGCAAGAATAGGGGATTGGGTAATTGCGATTGGAAATCCTTTTGGATTAGGTGGTACTGTTACATCTGGAATTATTTCTGCAAGAAATAGGTCTATAGGTTTGTCTAGATACGAAGATTTTATTCAAACTGATGCATCAATTAACTCTGGAAATTCTGGAGGACCTTTGTTTGACATGAATGGAGATGTGATTGGTATAAATACAGCAATTCTAGGAAGAAGCGGATCTATCGGAATTGGTTTTTCAATACCATCAAATAGTGCCAAGATTGTAATTGATCAGTTAATTGAATTTGGTGAAACAAAGAGAGGATGGTTGGGTGTTCGAATTCAAGATGTTACAAAAGAAATTGCTGAAGTTGAAAAACTAGATAAACCTAGAGGAGCTTTGGTTGCAAGTGTAGCAGAAAATAGTCCTTCAGATAAAGCAGGGGTAAAAGCTGGTGATATAATTTTAGAATTTAATGGAGAAAAGATATCAGAGATGAAACAATTACCAATTATCGTTGCAAGAACTGAGGTTGGAAAAAAAGTAATAGTCAAAATTTGGAGAAATAAAAAAGAAATTACTAAAGAAATTACACTTGGAAGACTTGAAACTTCAGAGGACTTTAAAGTTGCAGAAAAGAGTAAGCCTAAGAAAGAACTGAGTATTGATAACTTAAAAATTTCGGTAAGACAAATTACAAAAGACGATATTAAAAATAGAAATCTTCCAAACCAAACGAGCGGCTTAGTAATAACAAAAATTGAGAATAATAGTCCTTTAAAAAATTCTATTGAAGTAAATAGTATTATTTTAGAGGCGCAAAAGAAGAAAATCAGAACTGTGAATGATCTAAATCAATCTGTAAAACAAGTTCTTAATAGTAGTCAAAAAACTATTTTATTAGTAATTTATAATAGTCAAAATCAAAGAAGATATATTGGTGTAAAACTTGATTAAGGATGGATCTAAAATCCAAAATTATTTTAATTTATGGTCCAACAGCATCTGGTAAATCTCAATTTGCAATAAAATTAGCTAAAAAGATAAACGGTGAGATTATTAATGCTGATAGTATGCAGGTTTATAAGCAATTAAAAATTTTGTCAGCGAGACCATCTAAAAAAGATTATCAAAATATCAAGCATCATCTTTATGGTTTTCAGGATGTTAATAAAAATTTTTCGACTGGCGACTGGCTACAATTAGTTAACAAAAAAATTTTAAATATCAAAAGAAGAAAAAAAGTTCCAATACTTGTTGGTGGAACTGGTTTATATTTTAAGGCCTTAACCAATGGCTTAATTAACATCCCTGATATTCCTAATAAATTAAGAAATAAAGTGAGATCTTTTCATACTAAATTAGGA
>CACIZB010000031.1 GCA_902591025.1 uncultured Pelagibacteraceae bacterium | reverse complement strand
GGATTAGTTATGGCCAAAAGGCTTTTAGAAATTTATCCAGAGGAGAAAGAGGGGGTTTTAGATAAAAAATTTGCCTCTTTAGTAAATAAAAAAACTTGTTTAGAAATTTCAAAAACGATTGAATTAGAAAAATATGTCCTTGTACTTAAGCCAAAAAATAGAAAAAATATTATTGAGGATAAGGTACTTGCTGATAGTTGTGAAGCTTTAATAGGATCAGTTTATTTAGATAAAGGTTATGCCATGGTCGAAAAATTAATATTAGATTTATGGTCTAAACATATAAAGAATAGTGTCATCACACAAATAGATGCAAAAACAAAATTACAAGAATTATCATTAAAAAAATTTAAAAAATTACCTTTATACAAAATTATATCAAATACAGGTCCGAGACATAAACCCTTATTCAAGGTTGGAGTAAAGTTGATAAATACAAATTTTTATATATCAGAGGGAAAATCAAAAAAAGATGCGGAACAAAATGCAGCATTTAAATGTTTACAAGATTTTAAAACTCAATGACTTGGGATGATACTGGATTTTTATTAAGTAAAAATAGATATAATGAAAATTCACTTATAGTTGAAATATATACAAAAAATCACGGTAAAATAGTTGGATTAATTTTTGGTGGTACCTCAAAGAAGATTAAGAGCTATCTTCAAATAGGTAATAAATTATATGTAAATTATAATTCTAAGAACATTAATAATATCGGATATTTTAAAATTGAAATTCAAGAAGCTTTATCACCAATTTATTTTGATAATCACCAAAAATTATCTTGTATCTCTTCTGCAATGAATCTTATAAAGATTTTAAATGCTGAGTCTCAAGTGAATAAAAATATATATGAGCTGATAATTGAATTTTATTTTTTGCTAAATAATAAAAATTGGATTAAAGATTATATTTTTTGGGAATTAAAGTTATTAAAAATACTCGGATATGATTTAGAGCTAATCAATTTGGTTGATAAAAAAAACATTGAAAATAAAACTCACTACATTTCCAAATCTTCAACTAAAAAAATAGTTCCAAATTTTTTAATTGAAAAAAATCAAAACCCTGAGGATATTAAAATTTTATTAAGTGGTTTAAGTCTTATCGGTGATTTTTTGGATAAAACGATACTAAAACCTAATAATTTATCACAACCATTATCAAGATTACAATTTATTAATACATTGAAATAGTTAGTCCAAAATTTTATCCAACCTATCAGCATAATAACTTACTATAGCGTTAGCACCAGATCTTTTGAAAGCTAGTAAACTTTCAAGAATTATTTTTTTGTCCACATATCCTTTGGTTATTCCATTTGCCAACAAGCTATATTCACCCGAAACTTGATAAGCTATTACTGGAATCTTAAAATTTTGTTTAACTAATTTTATAATATCTAAATAAGGTAAACCCGGTTTTACCATAACCATATCAGCTCCTTCTTTAATATCCAAAGCAACTTCTCTTAAAGCTTCTTCACTATTTCTGAAATCCATTTGATAATCTTTTTTATTTCCCTTAAGTATTTTTTTTGAACCTACAGCATCTCTAAATGGACCATAAAAAGTTGAGGCGTATTTAATTGCGTATGATAAAATTTGTGTCATTTTAAAACCATGTCGATCGAGAGACTTTCTTATTTCACCTATTCTACCATCCATCATGTCTGAGGGAGCTAGTACATCACAACCCATTTGTGCTTGTAAAATCGATTGATTAATTAATATTTCAACTGTCTCATCGTTTAAAACATATCCAGATTTTATTATGCCGTCATGACCGTGAGATGTATAGGGATCTAGTGCAACATCACACATTATTCCAATTTGATTTTTATATCTCTTTTTAATTAACTGAATTGCTTTACAAACTAAATTATCCTCATTTAAAGCCTCAGAGCCTAAAATATTTTTTTTTCTTTTATCTGTGGAAGGAAATAAAGCAACCATAGGTATCTTATTTTTAATAGCTTTATCTATAAGGGGATATAATTTATCTAGCGAATACCTAAAAACATCAGGCATTGTTTTAATAGGTTGTTTTTTATTTTTTCCATCAATGAGGAAAATTGGTAATATGAAATCCGATGGACTTAAGTTATTTTCCTCTACTAATCTTCTTGACCAATTATTTCTTCTGCTACGTCTAAGTCTTAGATTTGGAAATTTTCCTGTAATAATCATTTTATTATATTTTAAATATGCGACAAATGTTATATACACATATATTTTAAAAAAGATATTAAACAATCTTATGGTTTTAAATTTTAATGATTTTCAAAAACAGGATATTAAATTTGATATAATTAAATTACAAAGAGCTTATAAAGAAATACTTAAAATAAAAGACTTTAGTGGTGTTGATGGTGTTTCTAATTTTGGAGCAATATCTTTAACTCAAATACCAGGTGACCCAGAGTCAATAAAAGGAAACAATGCAAGAGGTGTTTTTTGGACAAAACCAGATTCGTCTGGACAAGAAGTTATCAGAGATAAAAAAATAGATGAAGCTGCATACTCTGAATTTATAGATGATTACAAGGAGACTTATTTCAAAGAAGTTTATGATATCTTATCATCAAAATATAAGTTAGGACGGGTAAGAATTTTATTAAAAGAACCAAGATCAACACTCAGTTGGCATAGAGATCCAGAACCTAGACTTCATATTCCAATAATTACAAATCCTGGAGCTATAATGGTCGTTGACAATGTAGCAAAGCATATGCCAGCAGACGGATCTGTTTGGATTACGAATAACACTAAATATCATAACGCTTTCAATGGTGGTGAGGAAAATAGAATTCATTTAGTTGCTTGCGTTTTAGATTATAAATTTAATTGATTTGAAAAAAATATTTATTTCATCAGATCACGCCGGTTTTAATTTGAAAGAACAAATTAAAAAAAAATTTTTTAAAAAGTATACATTTCAAGACCTAGGAACTAATAATTCTAAAATTTCAGTTAATTATCCAGATTATGCACATAAACTTTGCAAAAAAGTAAGCAGTAATAGTAAGAATTTTGGAATTTTGGTTTGTGGTTCTGGTATAGGAATGTCTATGGCTGCAAACAGGCACAAAAAAATAAGAGCTGCTGTGTGTTATTCTATAAAAAACGCAAAATTATCAAGATTGCATAATGATGCAAATATTATTACATTAGGTTCAAGATTGACAAAAAAAAAAACTGCGTTTAAATGTATTGAGGTGTTTCTTGATACAAAATTTGAAGGTGGAAGACACGTAAAAAGGATAAGAAAGATTTAAAAGATATGTCTAGTGAAAAAAAATATATTAATTCAAATTATCAAAATTTCTTTGAGAAAAGCCTCTCAGAATCTGATCCAGAACTATTTAAAGCTATAAATGATGAATTGATTAGACAACAAAATCATATTGAGCTAATTGCATCTGAAAATATAGTTTCACAAGCAGTTTTAGAAGCTCAAGGATCAGTCTTAACAAATAAATATGCTGAAGGTTACCCTGGCAAAAGATATTATAATGGTTGTGATCACGTTGATGTTGCTGAAAAGTTAGCTCTAGAAAGAATAAAAAAACTTTTTAATTGCAAGTATGCAAATGTTCAACCTCATTCTGGAGCTCAAGCAAATGGTGCAGTTTTTTTAGCTTTATTAAAACCAAATGATACATTTATGGGAATGAGTTTAAATTCAGGTGGTCACATAACTCATGGATTAAAAATTTCTATGTCAGGTAAATGGTTTAATGCAATAAGTTATGATGTTGATAAAAATTCAGAATTAATTGATTACGATAAAGTCGAAAAGCTTGCTTTAGAACATAAACCAAAACTAATTATTGCGGGCGGAAGTGCTTATTCAAGAGTTATTGACTTTAAAAGATTTAGAGAAATTTGCGATAAAGTAGGAGCTTATTTCATGGTAGACATGGCACATTTTTCTGGCTTAGTTGCAGGAAAAGGTTATCCTAATCCTTGTGATTATGCACATGTTGTTACTTCAACAACTCATAAAGTTTTTAGAAGTGCGAGAGGTGGAATAATTTTATCTAACGATTTAGATCTTGGAAAAAAATTTGATACAGCAGTTTTTCCAGGTTATCAAGGTGGACCATTAATGCATATTATTGCTGCAAAAGCTGCTGGCTTTTTAGAAGCTTTAAAACCAGAATTTCAAACTTATATAAAAAATGTTTTAGCAAACGCAAAAATATTAGCTGAAACTTTAAAAAATAACGGTTTTAAAATTTATTCTGGTGGAACAGATACGCATTTAATGTTAGTGGATCTGAGACCTTTTGGTGTCAAGGGTAATTTAGCATCTGAAAGTCTTTGTAGAGCAAATATAACTTGTAATAAAAATGGAATACCATTTGATACTGAAAAACCGATGATCACTTCAGGAATTAGATTGGGATCACAAGCTGCTACAACAAGAGGCTTTGGTTTAAAAGAATTTGAAAAAGTTGGAGAGTTAATTACAAAAGTAATCAAAGGTTTATCAAAAAATCCAGAGGATAATAGTAAAATTGAGAATGAGGTAAGAAATGAAGTTGTTGACTTATGCTCCAATTTCCCAATTTATAAAAATCTCAATAAATGATTTGCCCTTGTGAAAAGAAAGGTGAGACCTCAGTTGTAGACTCCCGTCCAACCGAGGATGGCACCGCGATTAGAAGAAGAAGACTTTGTGCATGCGGTGAAAGATTTACTACTTTTGAAAGAATTCAGTATAGAGAATTAATGGTGGTAAAAAAAAATGGAAGAAAATCAGCGTTTGATAGAGATAAACTTTCTAAATCAATTTATATAGCTCTTAAAAAAAGACCATTAGATACAGAAACTATTGAAAAATTTATCAGTAAAATTTCTAGAGCTTTAGAGGAGTTAGGACAAAATGAAATTTCAACCAGCACCATAGGAACAATGGTTATGGAGGGCTTAAAAGAATTAGATCCAGTAGCGTATGTTAGATTTGCTTCAGTTTATAGGAATTTTAGAGAAGAAAAAGATTTTATACAATTTGTGGACAAACTAGATGTCTACAAGAAAAGATAAGTTCTCACTTAAGGATAAAAGATATATGGAACTTGCTTTAAATCTAGCAAGTGCTCGAAAAGGCTTAACAGGTGATAATCCAGCGGTTGGGTGTTTAATTGTAAAGAATGACAAAATTATTTCTATCGGTCAAACAGGTTTCAACGGTAGACCGCATGCTGAGGATAACGCTATAAAAAATTCTCTAGAAAATCTTAATGGTGCAAAAATGTATGTAACACTAGAACCTTGTAATCATTATGGAAAAACACCACCATGCACTGATACTATTATCAACAGTGGAATAAGTGAAATCATATACTCAATGGATGATATTGATAAAAAA
>CACIZB010000030.1 GCA_902591025.1 uncultured Pelagibacteraceae bacterium | reverse complement strand
TTCTTATGATGCCATTAGATATATAGAAAAAATTCCTAATAATTGCGAAGATGATCTGAAATTACCAGATGTAAGACTTTTACGCCCAAGAACTCTTGTTATTCACGATAATTTAAAAAAAGAAATATTCTATATTTATAATATTTTCAAAGATGAAAAAATAAATGATTATCAAAAAAAATTCGATGAGATAAATTCTGATCTTTTCAGATTATTAATTCAATCCTCAATTACACGTGTAGATAAAAAAATTACAAAAAATTCAAATAATATTAAGATAAAATCTAACACATCAAAAAATAGTTTTTTATCAAAAGTAAAAAAAGCAAAAGAATACATTAAATTAGGAGATATTTTTCAGGTTGTTCTAAGCCAAAGATTTGAGGCTAAATTAACAAAAAAACCAATAGATATTTATAAAAAATTGAGAGTAACTAACCCCTCTCCTTTCATGTTTTTTTTTAATTTCAGTGATTTTCAAATTATTGGAGCGAGCCCAGAAATATTAGTAAGGCTACGAGATAATAAAATTACTGTTAGACCTATTGCTGGAACAAGACCAAGAGGTAAAACCAAAAAAGAAGATCTTTTTTACGAAAAAGATCTTCTGAAAGATAAAAAAGAACTCTCTGAACATTTAATGCTGTTAGATTTAGGAAGAAACGATGCTGGTAAGGTTTCAAAAATAAATTCAGTAAAAGTAACCGAAAAATTTATAATTGAAAAATATTCACATGTGATGCATATAGTTTCAAATGTTGTTGGAGTATATAATAATAAATTTTCAAAATTTAAATCGCTTTTAGCTAGCTTTCCAGCAGGCACTGTTTCGGGTGCCCCTAAAATAAGAGCTATGGAAATAATTGATGAACTAGAGACAACTAAAAGAAAGGTTTATGCCGGTGGAATTGGATATTTTTCCGCAAATGGAGAATTTGATACTTGTATAGCCCTAAGAACAGCCGTAGCGAAAAAAGACAAATTTTATGTTCAAGCAGGAGCTGGAATTGTTGCTGATAGTAAACCTTTAAAAGAATATGAAGAAACAATAAATAAAGCAAAAGCTTTAATTGATGCTTTAAGATGAGAAAAATAATTTTAATAGATAATTATGATAGCTTTACATTCAACCTTTATCATTATCTATCATCATTAAAAGTAAACGTTGATGTAATTAGAAATGATCAAATTACTTCTAATGAAATATTAAAGAGAAAATATAATAAGATTGTAATTTCACCTGGACCAGGAAATCCTAATCAATCCGGGAATTGCCTAAAAATTGTAAGATCTTTGCATAAAAAAATACCTATATTTGGTGTTTGTTTAGGCCATCAAATAATTGGACAGGCATTTGGATCTAAGATTGTTCAGGCAAGAAAACTAATGCATGGAAAAACGAGTAAAATATTATCCAAAAAAAAAGGTTTATTGAGAAATCTCCCAAAAACTTTTGAAGCAACACGTTATCATAGCTTAATTATTGATAAGAAATCGCTGTCCAAAGATCTTGAAATTACTGCTGAAACTAGAGATGGGTTAATAATGGGTGTAAGACATAAAAAATACCATGTTCATGGAGTGCAATTTCACCCTGAAAGTATTAAAACTAAAATAGGTATTAAAATTTTAAAAAACTTTATTAGAATTTAAGATTAATGAAACAATTCATAGAAAAAATTAAAAATAAAGAAAATTTATCTTTTGAAGAAAGTAAAGCAGCTTTTGAACTATTAATGGAAGGTAAAGCAGAAGAGCAAGAAATATTTGATTTTTTAACACTTTTATCAGCTAAGGGTGAGGCTTCAGATGAAATTGCTGGGGGAGTTTTTGTTCTTAGAAATAAGTCAAAAAGAGTAAACGTAGAAAACTGTGTTGATACATGTGGTACTGGTGGAGATGGTATGAATACGCTTAATATATCAACAGCCTCTGCATTGTTACTTGCTAGTATGAGTGTTAAAGTAGCCAAACATGGTAATAAAGCTGTTTCATCTAAATGTGGATCTGGTGATGTATTGGAGGCTTTAAATATAAAAATTGATTTAGAACCAAGTGATATAGAAACTCAAATTAATAAGAATAATTTTGGTTTTATGTTTGCACCTAATTATCATAGTGCAATGAGGTTTGTTGGTCCAACTAGAAAAAAAATTGGAAAAAGAACAATATTTAATATGATCGGACCATTAAGCAGCCCTGCTTTAGTAAAGAGACAAGTAGTTGGTGTCTTTGATCAAAAACTATTAAAAATATTCGCGAATGCCTTGAATAATTTGAATATTAAATTTGCATGGATTGTAAATAGTGAAGATGGTTTAGATGAAATTTCACCTTATGCTAAAACGAATGTTATTCAATTAAAAGATAATAAGATTTCTGAAATTACTATTGACCCTAAAGAATTAAATGTAGATGCAGATAAATTTGAAAATCTTGTCGGTAAGGATGCAAAATTTAATGCAGACAAAATGATTAATATATTCAAAGGTGAGGACAACGATTTTTCTAAGGCTGTTTGCTTAAACGCTGCGGCAGGACTAATAGTAAATGAAACTCACCAAAATTTCGCTGATGCATATAATAATGCAAGAGAACACATTCTATCAAATAAAGTTATAAAACATTTAGAAAAAATTCAAAATGGCTGAAAATGTTCTTGAAAAAATAATTGAAAAGAAAACCGAAAAAATAGTAAATTTAAAAAAAACTATTTCTTTAGAGTCATTGGATGAATTAATTAATACAAATAAAACATTTATTGATTTTAAAGAAAAAATTCAAAATAATTTAAAAGAAAGTAAATTTTCAATAATTGCTGAGATAAAAAAAGCTAGCCCTTCTGCGGGTATAATTATAAAAGATTACGATCCAGTCAATATTGCCAATATATATAATGATAATAAAGCTACTTGTTTATCAGTTTTAACTGAGGAAGATTTTTTTTTAGGCAACCTGATACATATTAGTAAGATTAAACAAAAAGTTAATTTACCAATTTTATGTAAAGACTTTTTTATAGATAAATTTCAAGTGCCTTTGGCAAAAAGTTATGGAGCTGATGCAATATTAATTATATTAGCCGGAGTCAGTGACAAACTTGCTGATGATTTGTATAACGAAGCACTTAAATTAAACATGTCAGTAATTGTTGAAGTTCATACAGTTGAAGAAGCAAAGAGCGCCTTAAGATTTAAAGATTCTTTAATTGGAATAAATAATAGAAATTTAAAAACTTTAAAAACTGACATAAATACAACTTTTGATATTCATGATGTTTTAGTTGATCACCCTGGTCCATTAATCTCTGAGAGTGGTATTAAAACAAAAGATGAACTGTTGGAACTTTCAAACAAAACTTCTATAAAAACTTTTTTAATTGGTGAATCACTTTTGAAGGATCTAGATAATAATTCTATTTTTTCAGTTCTTTAATCAAATAATCCACTATTTTATTAGCTTTTTTTACTATTGTGAATTGTAGAGAACTTTTGTAGAACAGAATTTGTACGATATTTGTTCTTATGCTAACAAAAAAACAAAAAAACCTGCTTTTATTTATCAACAAGAAGTTGAGAAGTTCTGGTGTATCTCCTTCTTACGAGGAAATGAAAGAGTCGCTAAATTTAAAGTCTAAATCTGGAATTCATAGATTAATCAGTGCATTAGAGGAAAGAGGATTTATTAAAAGACTTGCTCATAAAGCAAGAGCTTTAGAGGTAATTAAATTACCAGAAACGGCTTCAGCAAACGATATTTACAACAGTTTTTCTCCTAGTGTTATCAAGGGTGGCTTAGATGATGAAAAGCCAATGTCTGATGATGTGGAAGTACCTGTCTTAGGAAAAATAGCGGCTGGAACTCCAGTAGAAGCTATTCAAAATGAAGTATCAAGAATACCATTACCAAATAATTTAGAAAAAAATGGAGACTACTTTGGCCTAAAAGTTCAAGGAGACTCTATGATTGAAGCAGGTATTAATGAAGGAGATACAGTTATTATTAAACGAACTGATAGTGCTGATAATGGAAAAATAGTCGTTGCATTAATTGATGATCATGAAGCCATGCTTAAAAGAATAAGAAAAAAAGGTAAAGTTGTAGCACTCGAAAGTGCTAATAAAAACTACGAAACCAAAATTTTTGGTCCTGATAGAGTTAAAGTTCAAGGTGTTTTGGTATCTTTATATAGAAACTTCTAGTAAAATAGTCTAAATAATTTTAATGAAAAAAGTAGCAACTAGATTTGCTCCATCACCTACAGGACCTTTGCATATAGGTGGGGTCAGAACGGCATTATTTAATTGGTTATTTTCCAAAAACCATAATGGAAAATTTTATTTACGAGTTGAAGATACTGACAAAGAAAGATCAAAAGATGAATATAAAAATCAAATAATAAAATCTCTAGAATGGATAGGTATCAACTATGATGGAGATGAATATATTCAATCTAAAAAAATTAATGATCATATAAAAATTGCAAATGAATTATTAAAAAATGGTTATGCATATAAATGTTATTGTTCGAATGAGGAAATAGAAGAACAAAAAAAAAGAGCAAAGCAAAAAAAAACACCTTATATTTATAATAGAAAATGGAGAGATAAAAAAGAATCTGATGCACCTAAAAACGTTAAACCTGTAATTAGATTCAAAAGTAAAATAGATGGAACATCTATTTTAAAAGATTTAGTTCAAGGTAATATTGAAATTGATAATAATACAATTGAGGATTTTATAATTTTAAGAAATGATGGGACACCAACATATAATTTATCCGCATCTGTTGATGATCACCTAATGAACATGACACATATAATTAGAGGTGATGACCACAAAATTAACACTTTTAAACAAATTCAAATTTATGAGGCAATGAAATGGGAGTTACCTTCATTTGCTCACATACCTTTGATACATACCATTGAGGGAAAAAAGCTTTCAAAAAGAGATAAGGCCTCCACTTTAGAAGATTATTTTAAAATTGGGATTATGCCAGATGCTTTAAGAAATTATCTTCTTAGATTAGGATGGTCTTATAAAGATAAGGAAATATTCACTTTAGATGAAAGCATCAAACTTTTTAATTTAGAAGGAATAGGTAAGTCTCCATCTAAACTAGATATAAGTAGAATTCTATCTATGAATGAATACTATATTAAAAATATAGATGAAGATGATTTATTTGACCATCTAGTAGAATACTGCAGATTACATAAAAGTGAAATTAAATCAGAAAAAAAAGATAAAATTAAAAAGTCTTTAACCTTTCTAAAAAATAAAGCTAAAACTCTTGAAGATATATACAATAATGGTCAATATATATTATTAGACAAAGTTAATTTTAATCAAGATGACTTTAAATTAATTGATGATAGAGCAAAAAAAGTAATTTCTGATTTCAATAAACAATTCAATAAAGTAGATCTGCCGACTAGAGAAATTTTAGAACCAATAGTAAACGGACTAATAAAGTCTCACAATACAAATTTTAAAGGGGTTGGCCAGCCACTAAGAATAGCTCTCACGGGATCAAAGTTCGGACCAGGTATCTACGATATAATAATTTCATTAGGTAAAGAAGAAGTAATTAAAAGGTTAGGAAATAATATACTTATCTAGTATTTTAGAAGCCTCTTCTACAGAAGATGATTTTGATTTGATCTCATTTAAGGTTTTGTAACATGCATCAACTTGATCTTTCATCAATTTAGGATTTTTTAAAAAATAAACGACTGAATTAAAAATTTCTTTTGCATTACACTCATTCTGTAAAAGTTCCGGAATAATTTCTTTGTTATTAATTATATTAATAATATTTGCAAATTTGACTTTAACTAACGATTTCATAATCAAATAATTTATAAAATTAATTTTATAAATAATTATTGATGGAATATTTTGATTGCAAATTTCTAAAGATATTGTCCCAGATT
>CACIZB010000029.1 GCA_902591025.1 uncultured Pelagibacteraceae bacterium | reverse complement strand
AGATCCACCCTGTAAATCTAGACCAAGATTAATTCTTTTATTAAGATAATTACTCTCAAATTTTACAAAATTAGATATTGTTAATAAAACAAAAAATAATGAAACTAAAGTAACAAGAATTATTCTTAATTTAGAAAAGTATAACACTTTTACAGCTAAATTTATTTTTTGATTTCTTGAGAATTCATTAAACTTTGAATTCCTGTTCCTCTGATCACTTCTACAGTAATATTATCAGCAATTTCAACTTCTACTTTATCGTTATCAACGACTCTAGTAATTGTTCCTGTAATACCTCCTGATGTAACAACTTTGTCACCTTTTTTTAAATTTTCAACCATCGCTCTATGCTCTTTAACTTTTTTTTGTTGTGGTCTGATTAAGAAAAAATAGAAGATAACAAAAATCAAAATTAAAGGTATAAATTGTCCTATTCCAGCGCTATCCATAAAACTCCTTTTTAAAAATGAATTTTTATACTATCTGAAAGATTAACACAACTTTAATTGATTGAAATCTTTTCCAAATTGTTCATATATGGTCTTAAAATTTTTGGTATGGTTATAGATCCATCTTTTTGCTGATAATTTTCTAATATTGCAATTAAAGTTCTACCTACGGCTAGACCACTGCCATTTAAAGTCCCTAAAAAAAGAGTTTCATTTTTCTGATTTTTGTACCTAGCTTTCATCCTTATAGCCTGAAATGTAGAACAAGATGAGCAAGACGAAATTTCTCTATATCTTTTTTCAGATGGTAGCCATACCTCTATATCATATGTTTTCTCAGCACTAAAACCCATATCACCACTGCATAAGATAACTTTTCTATATGGCAATTCTAACAAATCTAAGATACCGGTAGCACAATTTGTCATTCTCTCCAACTCATCTAAGCATTTTTCCTGTTCCACAATACTGACCATTTCTACTTTATAAAATTGATGTTGCCTGATCATCCCTTTAGTGTCTTTTCCGTAACTTCCAGCTTCTTTTCTAAAACAAGGTGTTGAAGCAACATATCTTAAGGGGAGATGTTTTTGATCTACAATCTTATCTTTAACAATGTTAGTTAAAATTACTTCAGCTGTGGGAATTAAAAATTTTCTATTATTGTTTTCATCAAGTTTTACTTCAAATTGATCATTTTCAAACTTTGGAAGCTGGCCAGTACCAAACATTGTGTTTTCTGATGCTAGTAATGGTGGTGATATTTCTTCATAGCCGTTTTTCACAACATGTATATCTAACATAAAATTTGAGAGAGCTCTTTCTAATAAGGCTAATTTATCTTTTACGAATACAAATCTAGATCCAGTAGTTTTTGTAGCAAGATCAAAGTCAAGCATGTTTAATTTTTCTCCTAATTCATAGTGTGATTTAGGATTAAAACTAAATTCAGGTATTTTTCCAGCTTTACTTAATTCCATATTATCATTTTCATTTTTTCCAAGAGGAACATCTTTATGCGGAATGTTTGGAATATTTGATAAAAGCTTATCTAAATCTAACTTGATAGATTTTTGTTGAGTATCTATTTTTTCAATTTCACTTGAAATTTCTTTTGATTTTGCAAAAAGGGATTTGTCTTTGGTTTTTGATATTTCTTTCTTTTTTTGTTCTAAAAGCTCTTTTTTTTGAATAAACTCTCTGTTCTTTTGATCTAAATCTTTTAATTTATCAAAATCTATATCAATAGACCTTTTTTCTAGAGCTTTTTTAAAAAATTCAAAATTTTTTCGGATCTCTTTCAAATTATGCATCAGAATCTCTTAATTTTTTATTTTCTATAATTTTTACTGAAAATATAGATAATTCATATAAAATAAGTAGAGGAACAGCTAAACCAATTTGAGTAATAGGATCAGGTGGAGTTAATAATGCTGCGGCTGCAAATATTATCACTATAAAATACTTTCTTCTTTCTTTTAAAAAATTTGAGTTTACTATTCCTACTCTTGCCAACAAACTTAGAATAACAGGTAGTTGAAAACTAATACCAAAAGCAAAAATAAGTTTCATAACCAATGAAAGGTACTCATTAACTTTTGCCTCCAATTGAATAGGTAAATTAGTAGATATGCCTGTAGTCTCGAAAGATAGAAAAAATTTAATCGCTAAAGGCATTATCAAATAATAAACTAACATTCCACCCAATAGAAATAATACCGGCGTTAAAACAAGATAAGGTAAAATAGCAGTCTTTTCATGTTTATAGAGACCTGGTGCTATAAATTTCCATATTTGCATTAAGATAAAAGGACATGTAACAAAAAAAGCTGTAAAAAAAGAAACTTTCAAATAAGTTAAGAAAGTTTCTTGTAGTGCTGTAAAAATTAATCTCCGGTTTGTTCCATCTTCCCTTACTGCTTGAGCATAAGGTTCAACTAAAAAACCATACAAATATTCAGCAAAAAAATAACAAATAATAAAAAATATAATGAGAAATATAAAACTATGAATTAATCTTTTTCTTAATTCTGTTAGATGACTTACAAAACCTGTATCTTTATCATCATGACTCATCTTTTTTTTCATCTTTTTTGTCATCAATTTTTTCCTCAATATCTATATTTGATACTTCGGTTTGAATATTATTGATGTATTTTTTTGCCGTTCCTATCCATGAGCCAAATTTTTTTAACATTATTGGAAAATCTTTAGGACCCAAAACAATTATTGCTATTGCTACAACAATGAGAATCTCAAACCAACCAATAGTAGGCATGTGATTTATTCTTTTTTATTTGAGTCTTGATTTTCGTCGGAAATATTTTTTGGTTCATTATCTTCAGTTGAATCTGAAGCCATTCCTTTTTTGAAACTTTTAATTCCCTTTGCTACGTCCCCCATTAAGCTTGATATTTTACCCCTACCAAACAATAATACTACTAGTATTACTACTATTGCTATTTGCCAAATTCCAATGCTCATAAATATAGTTATAACCTTTTTATTGATGATTTAAAAGTGACTTTTTAAAGAAATAAAGAATTCATTTATTTATTATCATCTGGCTTCAGGGTGCTGCTTAACATTTCATCGATATTTGAATATATGTCTTCATTTTTATTTTCCTGATTTTCTTTATAAAATTTTCCAGTACCAAATATAGCATTATCAATATTTGTATTATCAATTAGACCTGCTGCTCCTAGTTCGTCTACAGTGGGTAAATCAGACAATTTTTGCAAATTAAAATGACTTAAGAAATCATCAGTAGTAACATATTGAATAGGCTTACCAGGGACATCTTTTCTCCCTCCTGGTTTTACCCAATTTAATTCCATCAAAATCTCAATAGTATTTGTTCCAAAAGCAACACCACGTATTTCCTCAATTTCAGCTCTTGTTACTGGTTGATGATAGACAATAATTGCTAAGGTTTCTATTGCGGCTTTAGATAATTTCTTTTCTACAGTTTTTTCTTGAGACATAAGATTAGATAAATTTGGAGAGGTTCTAAAAGACCATTTTTTTGAAATACATACCAAATTAATACCTCGCTGAGAATATTCAGCCTGTATTTTTAATAAAATTTTTTCAATATTTACTTTTTTAGAAATTTTATTCTCAATAGTTTCAAGATCTAATGGTTCAGCTGCAGCAAAAATTATTGCCTCTATCTCCTTTTCAACTTGTGAAAGTTTAGACGGAAATGAAATTACATTATCTTTTTTTTTTATCTTTTTTTTAATCATTTTTTTCTTTAACGTATAAATCATCAAAAAGATTATTTTGTTTAATTATTAATTTACCGTCTTTTACAAGTTCTAAAGAACCTGCAAATATTCCAGCTTTACCAGTTTTTTCATAGCCAGAGCCATTTTTAAAATTTTTAGGAATTAATTCATCTAGTTTTTTCCAACTTAAAAGTTTTCCAAAAAAATTAGTTATTGTCTTAATTCCATCCTCGGAGGTGAAAACTGGTAGCTTAGGTATATTAATTTTTTGAAAATCTTTAGTCATTATTATAGATGAATATGTTTTTAATAACTCGAATAAATTAATTTTATATTCGCTATTATAGATTGATCTGATACCTGATTTGCTACCTCGAGTTCTAATTTCTCTGCCTAATCTTTTTCTTTTAAGCATTTGGTCAGATAATAATCTAATTAATTCTAATTTTTTTAATTGAAGTTTAAGTTTTTCAGCGACTTCTTGAACTTTAAATTCTTCTTCAGGTGTACCTGGTAACAATAATTTAGATTTTAAATATGCTAACCACGTAGCCATTAATAAATATTCAGAAGCAACTTCTAAATTCAAATTTTTTTCTTTTGTTATAAAATCATGAAACTGATCAGCAAGTTTTGTAATTGATATATCTTCAAGATTTACCTTTTGAGCTTTTGCTAAATCAAGAAGAACTTCAAGTGATCCTGCATAATTTTCTACATCAACTTTAAAGAGTGCAGAATCGTTTTCTATCATTATTAAATATTAACTTAAAAATTTGTAAAATTGTGATGTTTTTTTTTGTAAGAATTTATCTAAATATGGTGAGTTTTTTCCTACTATTTCCATCTCTTTTAAATTCCCATTACAGTGTAATGCCAAATTACAACCTGCTTTAAACGTTTTAATTGTATTATTTTTTATGGATTCCTTTAAGCTTTTCATTGATAAATCATCAGAAATTAAAATATTCTTAAAACCAATCTTACTTCTTATTAGTTTAATTGCTTTTTTTGAATGAGTTACAGTGTTGATTTTGTCAATTTTACTAAAGACAATATGTGCAGTCATAGCAAAAAAGGTTTTTTTCTTCTTAAATGATAAAAAATCTTTTTTTAACAAATATTTGAGTGACTTATTAACGACAGGTGTAAAATGATGACTATCTACTTTTGCTAAACCATGTCCTGGTATATGCTTAATTACAGTTCCAATTCTATTTTCTTTATAGAATTTAATACAATAATCTCCGATTTTAGAAACAATTTTCGGATCGTTAGAAAATGCTCTATCACCAATTATATTTGATGAATTCTTAGTTCTTAAATCTAAAACAGGAACTGTATTAATATTTACTCCAATTAATTTAAGTAAATAAGATGTTTTATCAATAAATAATTTATAAAAAAATTTAAATTTATCATTTCTTTTTCTATATATGTCACCAAAATATTCTGAGGTAAGATTATCAAAAGTTATAATACTTTTTAATCTATTAATTCTCCCACCTTCCTGATCAATCAATATTGGATACTTCTTATCCATAAAAATTCTTCGTATTGATAAAGTTAATTTCTGTGCTTGGTTAATTGATTTAATATTTCTAGTAAACAATATAACACCCCACGGTTTATATTTTCTTAGAAATACAACTTCTTTTGCAGATAGTTTAGTTGCCTTAATACCCACAATGAATGACCTACGATTATTCATTGAATTCTAATAATTTCCAAAAATTAAATTTTTTTCTTTTTTTGTTATTTGATTGTTCAACATATTCAATAATATTGTTTGTATCGTCCTCTAGAACCGGTAGTTTTTTTGTGTAATTCTCAATCTTTTGATCAATAGAGCTTAGAGTTCTATAAGATTTTTTTTTATTTTCATCAGAGATGTAATGCTTTGCTGATAGAAAAAAAAATAAACAAATAAATAATAAAAATAAAAAATATCTTATTTTTTTAGCCATTACATTTTTTCCGGTATAGAAACATTCATTATTTTCATTCCAGATTTAATAACATTTGAAATAACCTTTAGAAGAATTAATTTGTCATTCGAAATTTTTCCTTGATTATCAATAAATCTTTTTTGTGGATTATCTTTCCCTAAATTCCAGTATGAATGAAATAATGAAGCTAATTCATATAAATATGTGGGTATTCGATGAGGTTCAAGATTTCTACAAGAAATATCTATACATTTAGGCCATTCAGAAAGCTTTTTGAGAATATTTATTTCATCCAATGAATACTCGAAGTCATAATTTTCTATATTGATTTCCGATTCCAATTTTATTCCAGTGAGTCTAAAAATTGAAGCAATTCTAGCATAACAATATTGAACATAATAAAGTGGATTATCTTTTGATTTTTCAACTACTTGGTCAAAATCGAAATCAAGCTCAACATCACTACTTCTATTTAACATGATAAATCGAGTAGCATCTTTTCCAACCTCATTAATCAAATCATCTACTGTTATGTAATCTCCTTTTCGTTTTGACATTTTAAAAGGTTTATTATCTTTTATAAGTTTAACTAATTGACTAACTTTACAAATCAATTTATTTTTGGAATTTGAAATTGCATCCACAGAAGCTGTAATTCTACTTATGTATCCTGCATGATCAGCACCTAAAATATTGATGAGATAATCAAAATTACGATCTAATTTATTCTTATGATAAGCCATATCATTCGCAAAATAAGTCCATGTATTATTTGATTTTTGTAATGCTCTATCTTTATCGTCGCCAAAATCTGTCGATTTGAAAAGTAATTGTTCTCTTTCAACCCAATCATTATTTTTTTCACCACTAGGAGCTTTTATTTTGCCTTTATAAACAAATTTATTATTTTTTAAAAAACTTACGGTCTTTTCAACTTCTTTGTTTTCGACTAATTTTTTTTCACTTACAAAATTATCGTGTTTAATTCCAAGACTATTTAAATTTTCTTT
>CACIZB010000028.1 GCA_902591025.1 uncultured Pelagibacteraceae bacterium | reverse complement strand
TTTTTTCTAAATTTTAATTTTATTTAACGCATTATTTTTAAATAAATTTGCTTCTTGAATATATCTTCTTACCATTTGTGTTGTTTTATGACCTGTCATAGTCATTATGTTTCTTTCCTCTGCGCCAAACTCAGCAGCAGTAGTTGCAAATCCTGATCTCAAACTATGACCGGCATATTTTGTTGGGTCTAATCCTGCTATCTGAGCATATTTTTTTATGATTAAAGCAACTGATTTATCAGAAAGTTTAAATATTTTTTCGGAATTTGAGTTAAATTTTTTTAAAGTCATATATTTTTTTAAAGCAATAACTGGACAAAATTCTTGATTTTGAAAGTAGGGGATGGCTTTAATACTACCTTCTCCTGATTGGTCTGTTTTAGATTTCTTGATTAATATTTTTACACCTTCATCTACTAATTCTACATCTTCTTTGAGTATACTCACTAGCTCAGATCTTCTAAATCCTCCAGCAAAGCCAATTAATATAAGTGCTCTATCTCTATCTCTCTCTTTTTTTTCTTGATCTATAGCTTTAATTATTTTCTTTAAATTATTGATTAATAATGGTTTTTTAGCTTTTTGTCTTGAGCCGAGAGTTCTTTTTATTCCATGTAAATTTTCCATGATAATAGGATGTTTTGTATCAAGATAATGTCCTTTTAACTTATGGATTACACTTATAGAGGCTATTCTTCTTTTTAAAGTACTAAATTTTGAGAATTTAGATAAGTGAGTAATGTATAAAGCGACAATTTTAGGTTGAGTTGGCATTGATGATAAACCATTCTTTGAACAAAATAAGCTAAAATCTCTATAATCAGATTGATATGCTCTTAAAGTATTATTGGCTTTTGAGTTCTTTAAATTTTTTAAAGTTTCAATTTCTAAGCTTTTTACGTCAGTTATTAATTCACTCATATTTATTTCCGATAACCATTAATTATCGGAAGTTATATAATAAGTGATTTTTAATGTCAATAGTTTAAATTATAAAATTATGGGTTCAATTGATGGAGAAATTCCAACTGTATGGTTCTTAATAAGCTCAATTGGTTTTATTATATTGAGTTTAATTCAATATAGAAATACAGGTAAAAGCATTAACACAATTTTTTTAAGCGTAATGGCCATTTTGTTTTTATTAAGCTATTTTATATTGCTTTTTAAAACTTGATTTATCCCCACTATTCACAAAAAAATTAGGAAAATAAGAGAATCACCTAAAAAGTGATACATTTTATGAATACTATTTGTTAAATTATAAATGAATTAAGGGGCAACTCTTAACTGGCCAATTGGACAAAAGCCGAGAGGTACAATTCCAGGGGGCAGAAAGCTTCACAAAGCATCGCTGAACATGTGAAGCGGGAGGCATGGCGGTAGCGCATCAACGACGTGCCAAAACAACTGTTCTTTGCACCCTTAAAAGTGCGAGGAAACAGGGGTTTTCTCAAATATGATCCTCAAAGGTACTAAATTTCAGTTAAAAGTTTGGAATTATCTAAAAACTATAAAAAAAGGTAATGTTAAAACTTACAAACAGGTCGCTATTGCTATAAAAAGCCCTAAATCGGCTCGAGCTGTGGCTAATGCTTGTGCTAAAAACCCATATGCTCCAAAAATACCTTGTCATAGAGTAATTAGATCAGATGGTGGACTTGGGGGCTACTCTGGATTAGGTGGAATTAAGCAAAAGCTTAGATTGCTAAAATCTGAAAAAGTAAGAATTTAGAACGTTTTTTATGGCTTTTTACCATTAAAAAAGATAGTAAAATCAACATTTTTTGATCATTTTTATTAATTTTCATTAAAAAAGGACAATTCGCCCTTTAGTTGTACCATATATGAACATACACTCAAAACAGACCCCTATTTGGTCGTTTAAATGCTATATTCAAATAGTGCATCGCTTTATTATTTAACTATATCAACACTTTTAGAGAGCCTCAATTATTCATAATTTTGATTTCTCTAATGTTAAAAATCATTGATTTATAACAATAATTTAGTATTTTTTAAAAATTGCTCAGATATTTAGCTCGATAACTAGAATTCAACATTCTTTGAAGGTATTAAGGGCAATTTAAACAAAGTTTATTATATAATAAAATGTAATAATTACAATAGTTTACATCTTATACTTTAAGTAATACTTTTAATATTAGTAAATAAATATGTACTATTATTTAACTTTTTTAATTAAGTTTTCTCTTCTTGAGATGTAGATACCACTAAACACAATAATAAATAATCCTAGGAATGTCCAATTATCAGGGAAATCACCAAAAAAATAGTAACCTATAATGATGTTTGTAACGATCTCAAAATAACTAAATGGAGCTAATTTAGATGCATCGGCATATTTAAGAGATAATATTATAAATAAATGGCCTATACTGGCAAATATCCCTATGGCAGCCATCATAGACCACTGATTAAAAGTAGGCTTAACCCAAACAAATGGCATTATTATAGAAATAATTATGGCCCCTACTACACCAGTTAATAATAGAGTTAATAAAGGGCTGTCAGAAGTACTTAATTTACGAGTAATTATTAAATAAAACCCATACATTATACCAGTTCCGAGAGCCGCTAAACTTGCTAAGTTAATTTCTACAAATCCAGGTCTTATAACCACTAATGAACCTATAAATCCGATAATTACAGCAGACCATCTTCGATAACCAACCCTTTCTCCTAAAAAAATTGGAGAAAAAGCTGTAACAATTAAAGGTGCAACAAAAGCTAGAGTTAATGCATTTGCTAAAGGTATTACTGAAATTGAATAAAAAAAACAAATATTAGCAGTTAAAAGAATTAAACCTCTTATAAATTGTAATTTTGGTTTATCTGTCCAAACAAGATTTTCCCTAAAAAAGAAAAACATAATTGGAAGAGTAAACGCAACTGTGAAAAAATACCTTGCCCATGTAATTTGCAAAACAGGAAGATCTGCACTCAAATATTTTGCAAATCCATCCATAATTGGTAGCATTACCCATGCTAAAAGATTGAAAGTTATAGCCTTCATGAACTTGAAGGATATAGATTAATTAAAGTATTTTAAAGCAAAGAATACAACAATTGGTATTGTTATAAATGACATCAACGTAGAAACAACTATAGTGCTAGCAATGCTATCTACAATTTTTTTTGGTGAATATATTGCTCCTACAAGATAATTCAATATTGCACTCGGCATAGCACCTTGTATCAAAAGAACACCAGCTGCGTATCCTGATAGATCAAAATAATAAATAACAAGGAACGCTATCAGAGGTCCCAGTATAACTCTACAAATAGAAAGTATAATAGAGTCTTTTAAGGAAAACTTTAGTCTAGTTAAAGCAATGCCCAAAGACATTAAAACCAAAAAGATTGTTGCATAAGTTAAAAGAAAAGTAGTGTTCTCAAGGAATAAAGGTGTTTCTATTTGATAATACAGAAATAAAACAGAAATTATTATTGCATATACAGGTGGACTTTTGATAACTACATCCATCGAAAAACTTTTTTTTGCTAAAAAAACACCTAATGTAAAATGGAATAAAATAATCACCGATGCTACAGCAGATGCAACTCCTAAACCTGCTGTCCCATAGGCAAAAAGACAAATTGGTACGCCCATATTACCAGTATTTGGTAAAATAAGTGGTGGTAATTCCATACTTAGGTCTTTTTTAAGAAGTAGTAATATTAGAAGTCCTAAAACAGCAAAACCCCCTATCATTATTATAGCATAGAAAAAATAATGTATAAAAATACTTAGAGTTATACCAGTTGTTGTAACTGTATAAAATATCATTGCAGGAGTACCTATGTTTCCTGCAAAATCAGTAATAAAGTTTGTGTCAATTTTAGGATTTTTCTTTCCTAAGTAATATCCAACACCTATAACAAAAAAAACAGGAAATATTACTTCAAATATCTTTATATAAATATCCATTAAAAACTATTCAGTTTATTAATGACATACGATATTTGTTTTTTTGTCAAATTTGGATCTATAGGTATACTAATTCCATATTTCGATAACATTTCTGAATTTGGAAATTTCTCACTTTTAAAATATCCTTTAAATACTTGTAATTCATGGATAGCATAAGGATAATGGAAACCATATTGAATATTTGATTTTTTTAAATACTTAATCAATTCATTTCTTTTTTTAACTAGAATTACATATTGATGATAGACGCTATTTTTTGAATAAGTTAATTTCAAAATTTTTTTGTTATTTATTTTTTTATCATAATCATCTGCAATTTTTTTTCTCTTTAAATTTAGTTTCGACAATTTGCTTAATTTATGATTTAATATTACTGCCTGCAATGTATCAAGCCTACTGTTCATTCCAACTAATTCATGCTTAAATTTAATCTCAGAACCTAAATTCCTTAATTTTCTCATTATTAAATATAATTTTTTATTATTAGTTGTAATAATACCTGCATCACCATAAGCACCTAAATTTTTTCCAGGGTACAAACTAAATGTTGAGATATCAGCTAAAGAGCCAACCTTTTTTCCTTTATTATCTTTTGCACCATGAGCTTGGGCACAATCATCAATTATATAAATTTTTTTTTTTTGGATTATATTTCTAATCTTTTTTATATCTACAACAGAACCATATAAATGAACTGGCATAATGACTTTTGTTTTTTTATTTATCTTTTGCATTATTTGATCAATATTGATAGTAGGTTTCATAAAATCCACATCAACTAATACAGGTTTCAGGTTAGCATTTATAATAGAGAAAGCTGTCGAGCAATAAGTCATTGATGGTATAATAACTTCTGAATTCTTTTTAAGATTTAAGGCTTTTAAAGCTATAGTCAATGCATCAGTTCCATTTGCACAACCTAGAGCAAACTTTGAGCCACAAAAATTTGAAAATTTATTCTCGAATTTCTTTACATGTTCTCCTAAAATAAAATCACCCTTTTTAAAAATATTTCTAATATCTTTAATCATTAATGGATGTAAATTTTTGTCCTGATTATAGATATCTAAAAATTTAATCATCTTATTTAATATATTTCCCCCAAATTGGTTTACTTATACCACTAATTGATTCATTAATTATATATTTAGCTACCTCGATTTCATTAAACAATCTAAAATATTTTTCTTGTCCCTTTTGAGCTATTTTTTTTGCTAAATTGCTATTACGTTTATAAAAATTAATTTTATCTGAAAGATCATATTTATCATGATAGAAAATAATTTCATTTGAATTAAAAAAATGGTTAAATTTTTTTTTATAATCAATAAATGTTAATAGACCATTACCAATCAATGATCCAATTCTATTGCTTGAGGAGTATTTTTTTGGTTTTCCTCTATTTAAATTAACTGCCATTGAGGATCTTGATATTGCTGAATAAAAACTTTCTGACCAAACTGGATTTCGATCTTTATAACCATAAATGTCAAATTTAATGTCTTTATTTAAATCAATTAGCTCCTTAATGAAGCTCTCTCTTTCATCTTTTTTTCCTGACTTTATTATTCCTCGATTAACACCGTGACTCATCGCAAAAAAAACATCATAAGTAAAATCATTAGAATTATATATACTTAATTTCTCAATATTACGGTCAACAGGTGTAGGAAGAAAATGATACCTAATACGATTTTTTTTTTTACTTACATCATCTGGATGAGTTGATATAAAAAAATTGTCTATATACTTAAAATTTGTTTTTAGGTTATTAAAATTTTTTTGAAAATCTGGTCCATTTATAGTTAAGTTATCTTCATACCATTGAGAAAATGTAATATTTTTACATGTATTTTTAATTATATCAAAAGTTTCATCTTCAATAGTATTTACATGACCCATCAAAACAAGATCTGGACGATAATAGAGTGTTTTTTCTAAAAAAATTTTATTTAATAAGTTTTTACCCTTAATTTTTGATGAATAACTTAATATATCTCTGTCACTTATTCCTTCTACATCGTGTCCTAATCTGATTAAACCATTTTCAATTTTTTTTCCTGTAGAAATGAAATAAATCCTCCCTCCGATTTTTTCAGCCCTATTATAGATATGTAATATCTTTAATTTCTTATTTAAATTTATATTTATATTTTTTTTCTTGTTTATAATTTCACCTCTATGGATATCCATAATTTTGATGTTATTTGATATTAAATGAAGAGGATTTTTAAAATTACTTATCTGTGTTTTTTTTAATAAAGTTTTATCTAAAATCAATTTTTCTATTTCCAAAAATATTTCCTTTGTTTCTACTTTTTTTAGAAATATTGGTTCACGGATAGTTTCTGGTAAACCACCTCTTTTTGAAATTATTACAGCATTTCCTCTTGAGCCTGCCTCTAAAGAAGAACGACCGAAAGGTTCTTCCCATAAAGATGGAGCTACTGTTATTGATGATTTGTTGTAAAGATTTAAAACTTTATCTTGTGATATCCAACCTGTGTAAGTTAAATTTTTATGTGAAAAATTATAATTTTCTCTGGGTTCATCTCCTATTGCAATAGCCTTCCAAGAGGGATATTTGTTCAAAATTTTTGAAATAGCTAACCCAAATTTATCAAAACCTTTAGCATTATTTAATTTGCCGGAAAAAATAATAATTTTTTCTTTTTTGGGAAATTTATTAATCTTGTTAATACTGGGATAAATTGTTTTGTAATTACTATAAAAATTTTTATCTAATCCATTAAAAAATTTTTCTTCAACCCAAGAACTCACAAAATATATTTTATGACAAATATTAAGCAATTTTTTTCTTTGATCGATAGTTATCGATCCTTTTAAATT
>CACIZB010000027.1 GCA_902591025.1 uncultured Pelagibacteraceae bacterium | reverse complement strand
ACTCAATTTGGTTCCGGGTGGTGCTGGCTTTCAATTTCTAATGATAAACTTGTTGTGACAAAAACTTCCAATGCACAAAATCCTATAATTGACAACATGAAACCCATTTTAGGATGTGATGTCTGGGAGCATTCTTATTATATTGATTATAGAAATCGAAGACCAGAATATCTTGATAAATTTATTGAAAATTTAATTAATTGGGAATATGTTGAGTCTTTACTAGACTAGCTAAACTTATAGTTTATTTTTTCTTGCGTGGATAAAAGATCTTATACACTGATACGTAAAGAAAAATCCTGTCAACAGCATCATTAACTTTGAAGTATCTGCCCATATGTTATCAAAAAGATTTGCAGACATAATTGATCTTATTACATCTAAACCACCAATTAAAACAATTAATCCTACTAAAACAACTATATGCATAAACATTTTCTTTTTGGTAGGAATTTTTATTGACATGTAAGAAAAAATCAAAATTGGTATACCTAAGAAAGATGGAATATAAGATGTAAAGGAATCGCTACCACTGATAAAACTAATTATTATTCCCCAAATTATTAGAAATAATCCATATCCTATAGACAAACTTTCCATAGACATTCCAAAAATTTTAAATTCACTAACATCTTGGCTTAAATTTTCACTCATATATATACTATATTTAATTAATTGAAGTTTATCAAACTTAATCCTGCTAAGAAAAAAATTAATAACCATATTAATCCTTTTATTAAAAAAAAAGTAAAACTGCCAACTACAAGATATTTACCAATTTTACTATTAGTTAAAAGATTTAATAATTTTTTTTTCAATTTATCAATAATGGTCTCAAAAATTTTCCAGTATAACTTTTGTCAATTTTACAAATTTCCTCTGGTTTTCCTTCAGCTATTATTTTTCCTCCTTTTACACCTCCTTCAGGTCCCATATCAACGATATAATCAGCTGTTTTAATGACATCTAAATTATGCTCAATCACAACAACTGTATTTCCTAAGGCAACAAAAGTATGCAGAATTTCAAGTAATTTTTTAATATCGTGTTGATGAAGACCAGTTGTTGGTTCATCTAAAATATACATTGTTCTACCGGTTGATCTTTTTGATAATTCTTTCGCTAATTTTATCCGTTGAGCCTCTCCACCAGAAAGAGTAGTAGCTTGTTGACCAATTTTTATATATCCCAAACCAACTTTTTTTAATGTTAAAAGTTTCGTTTTGATATTTGATATATTTTCAAAATATTCACATCCTTCATCAACCGTCATATTTAATACATCTGCAATACTTTTATCTTTAAATTTTATTTCTAAAGTCTCACGATTATATCTTGTCCCTTTACACTCATCACATTGAATGTATACATCTGGGAGAAAATGCATTTCATATGTAATAACACCATCTCCTTCACATGCTTCGCACCTACCACCTTTTACATTAAAAGAAAATCTTCCAGGTTTATATCCACGTGTTTTTGACTCTGGTAAATTTGTAAACCAATCTCTAATCGGTCCAAACGCTCCAGTATATGTTGCAGGATTTGATCTTGGAGTTCTTCCTATAGGAGATTGATCAATATCTATAATTTTATCTATTAATTCTGTTCCTTTAAATCCTTTAAAAGGTTTTGGGATTTTTCTAGATTTATTATTGTTTAAAGTTAAGTTGAGAGCGTTATATAAAGTTTGTAACACTAAGGTAGACTTACCACTTCCGGATACACCTGTTACACAGGTTAAACTTCCAAGAGGTATTTTCAAATTAACGTTATCTAAGTTGTTACCAGTAGCACCAGTGATTTCTAAAAACCTACCATTTTTTGCTAATCTTCTTTTTGGAGGTACATTTATTTTAAATTTTTTAGAAAGGTACTTACCGGTTATACTATTTTGATTTTGACTTATGTCATTGAATGATCCTTGGGCAACAATCTCACCTCCATTATTACCTGCCTGGGGTCCAAGATCAATTATATGATCAGCGTTTTCCATTGTCTCTGTATCATGCTCTACAACTATAACAGTGTTACCTAAGTCTCTTAATCTTTTAAGAGCATTAATTAACTTAACATTGTCTTTTTGATGTAGACCTATTGAAGGTTCATCTAAAACATATAAAACTCCAGTCAAGCCTGATCCTATTTGTGAGGCTAACCTTATTCTCTGAGCTTCTCCACCAGAAAGTGTTCCGGACTCTCTTGAAAGTGTCAGGTAGTCAAGACCAACATTTAATAAAAAGTTGAGTCTTTCATTTATTTCCTTTAAAATATGTTCTGCAATTTTTAATTGTCTTTTATCTAGAGTATCATTAAGGTCTTTAAACCATTTAGAAGCATCCAATATTGATTTTTGAGCGACTTCACTGATATGTAATCCATCAATTTTAACACATAGAGCTTCATCTTTAAGTCTATATCCATTACACCTTTCACATTTGGTATCAGATTGATATTGAGCAATTTCCTCTCTTTTCCAGTCACTATCTGTTTCAAGATAACGTCTTTCTAAATTATTTATCACTCCCTCAAAGGTTTTTTTGTGAGAATATTTTTCATACCCGTCGTCATATGAAAATTTAATTTCCTCATCATCAGAACCGTAAAGAATTATATTTTTAATTTTTTTTGGAAGTTTTGACCATCTATCATCCATCGAAAATTCATAATGTTTTGCCAAAGAAGCTAATGTTTGAGCATAATACAAAGTTGTTGTTTTAGCCCAAGGTTCTATAGCACCTTCAGCAATACTTTTTTTCTCATTTGGTATCACTAAATTAGGATCTACATTCAGCTTAATGCCTATACCCTCACATTCCTCACAGGCACCAAATGGACTATTAAAAGAAAATAATCTTGGTTCTATTTCCTCAATAGTAAAGCCACTTTCAGGACAAGCGAATTTTGTTGAAAAAATTAGTTTTTCTAATTTTCTAAATTTTTTTGGTAAAGTTTCATCCTCATATTCAACAAACAATAATCCTCCCGCTAAATTTATAGAAGTCTCAATTCCTTCAGCCAATCTATTTCCTAAAGATGAATTTATTATAATTCTATCAACCAGAATTGATATATCATGCTTTACTTTCTTATTTAATTCTGGAATCTTATCTATATCATATAATACTTCATCAATCTTAATTTTTCTAAAACCTCTTTTTTTGTAAGCTAAAATTTCTTTTTTATATTCACCTTTCCGCCCTCTAACAACGGGAGCGTATAAATAGATTGTTGACTTTTTTGGTAAATTTTTAATTTTATCAACTATTTGTGAAACTGTTTGAGACTCGATTGGTTTACCAGTAAATGGTGAATAAGGTATTCCTGCCCTAGCATACAAAACTCTCATATAATCATATATTTCTGTTACAGTTGCGACTGTTGATCTTGGATTTTTTGATGTATTTTTTTGTTCAATTGAAATCGCTGGACTTAAACCTTCAATTAAATCTACATTAGGTTTCTTCATCTTATCTAAAAACTGTCTAGCATATGCAGACAAACTTTCCACATATCTTCTTTGTCCCTCAGCGTACACTGTATCAAAGGCCAGTGATGATTTTCCTGATCCAGATAGCCCAGTTATTACAACAAATTTATCCTTTGGTATTTCTAAAGATATATTCTTTAAATTATGTTCTTTTGCTCCTTTAATAACTATCTTTTTGATCATAATTTTAGTTGCTTTGACTTAATAAAATTAATATTCAGATTAAATTGTGATATAATTCTTATTAATTAAAAAAACAAATATTAAAATATTATGGCTGGAAGTTTAAATAAAGTACTTTTAATTGGTCGTTTGGGCGCAGATCCTGAAATTAAACAAATGGTTAATGGTAAAAGCGTAGCTAGGCTTAGTTTGGCTACAAGTCAATCTTGGAAGGATAAAAATACAGGTGAAAAAAAAGAAAAAACTGAGTGGCACCGTATAGTTGTATTTAATGAAGGTTTGGTAAATGTTGTGCAACAATATTTGAAAAAAGGTGCACAAATTTATGTAGAGGGACAACTAACAACAAGAAAGTGGAAAGATGAACAATCTGGTCAAGATAAGTATTCAACTGAGGTAATTATTCAAGGTTATAATTCGTCTTTAACAATGTTAGGTGGTGGAAATTCCGGAGGAGGAATTTCAAATGATAATTCTCAAATAACGACAAAATCAGATGACATGTCACAAATAGCGAATGACATGGACGATGAAATTCCATTTTAACATTAATGCAAAAAACTGAATTACCTCCGGATAAAAATGTAAAATTAATATCTATGCATGATGAGATGAGTTCATCTTATCTTTCTTATGCAATGAGTGTGATAGTTAGCAGGGCTCTTCCAGATGTAAGAGATGGATTAAAACCAGTGCATAGAAGAATTTTATATGCAATGTATAAAGGAGGTTATGATTGGTCAAAACAATTTAGAAAATCAGCTAGAATTGTTGGTGATGTAATTGGTAAATATCATCCACATGGTGATCAATCCGTATATGATGCTCTTGTTAGAATGGTTCAAGACTTTTCAATGAGTTTACCACTTGTTGATGGACAAGGAAATTTTGGATCTATAGATGGAGACCCTGCAGCCGCTATGAGATATACTGAAACTAGATTATCAAAAGTAAGTCAATTTTTGATTGATGATATAGAAAAAAATACAATTTCTTTTAAAAGCAATTATGATGAAACAGAAAAAGAACCAACAGTTTTACCAGCCCAATTCCCCAATTTATTAGTTAATGGCGCTGGAGGTATTGCAGTTGGCATGGCAACCAGTATTCCGCCTCATAACCTTGGTGAAGTTATAAATGGTGCTTTAGCTTTAATAGAAAATAAAGATATTAAGATCAAAGATTTGATGAAGCATATACCCGGACCTGATTTTCCAACAGGCGGTGTTATAATCGGTAAAGATATGATTAAACAAGGTTATAATAAAGGGAGAGGTTCATTTAAGATAAGAGGTGAAATTTCAATTGAAAATTTAAAAAATGGAAGAGAAAGACTCGTAATTACATCAATACCATATCAAGTTAACAAATCAGTGCTTAATGAAAGAATTGCACAATTGGTTAGAGAGAAAAAAATTGAGGGAATAAAAGATATAAGAGACGAGTCTAATAGAGAAGGAATTAGAGTATCGATCGATTTAAGAAATGGTGTTGAACCAGAGACTGTGAAGAGACAATTATATAAAAATACGCAAATAGAAAGTTCATTTGGTTTTAATACCTTAGCAATAGTTGATGGAAAACCTGAAACTTGCAGTTTAAAAGATTTCTTAACAAATTTTTTAACATTTAGAGAAGACGTAGTAATAAAAAAAACTAAATTTGAATTACAAAAAGCAGAAGAAAGAGCCCACATATTAATTGGACTTTCAGTATCAGTGGAAAATCTTGATAAAGTCATAAAGATTATAAGAAACTCAAAAAATCCTGACGACGCAAAAAAATCTATTTTAAAAATTAAATGGAAAATTAACAAGTCTCAAAAAATTATTTCTTTAGTTGAAACTAAAAAATCTAAAGGGTTATACTCACTTTCTGAACCTCAGGTAAATGCAATTTTAGAATTAAGACTTCAAAAATTAACAGCGCTAGGTATTAATGAAATAGAAGTTGAAATTAAAAAATTAGCTGGACTAATTAATAAATATAAAAAAATAATTTCATCTAAAAAAGAACTACAAAAAGTAATTAGTGAAGAATTAAAAAGTATTAAAGAAAAATATTCTGAGCCACGAAGAACAAAAATAATTGATGCAGTACTCAATTATGATATTGAGGAAACTATTCAAAAACAATCTGTTCTAATCACAGTTACCTTACAGGGTTACATAAAAAGAGGATCTCTAAATAGTGTTAAAACTCAAAAAAGAGGTGGAAAAGGAAAAACTGGTATAACTACTAGAAATGAAGACTCTGTAGTTCAAACTTTATCGGTAAACACGCATACTTCAGTATTGTTCTTTTCTACAGAAGGTTTAGTTTATAGAATTAAAGCTTGGAAAATTCCAGAGGGATCAGCTACTTCTAAAGGCAAATCATTATTCAATATACTGCCTTTAAAAAATCATCAATCTATCAGCTCAATTATGCCTTTTCCAGATGATGATTCAGAGTTAAAAAATTACCAAATCGTGTTTGCAACATCACATGGTAAAATTAGAAAGAATAGCCTTGAAGATTTTTCATCAATTAATTCAGCTGGTAAAATAGCTATGAAACTAGACAATAATGACAAGATTGTAGGTGTCAAAATCTGTAAAGACGATGAAGATATCATATTGAGTACCAAACTTGGAAAATGTATAAGATTTGAGTCCAAAAAGCTTAGAATTTTTAAAGGAAGATCATCCAAAGGTATAAAAGGAATAGTTTTAGCTCCTAATGATCAAATTGTATCTTTATCAATCATAGATAATGACAAAAATTTAAAAAATGGAAAAAAAAACATAGATAGTAAATCGGAGTTAAAGGCAAAAGAAAAATTTATTTTATCAATAACAGAAAATGGTTATGGTAAAAAAACTTTACATACTGAGTATAGAGTAACGAACCGTGGTGGAAAGGGTATAATAGGAATTGTCAATTCTCCTAGGAATGGTAACATTTCTTCCTCATTTCCAGTATTTGATGGTGATGAAATTTTGATATCAACAAACAAAGGTAGAGTAATTAGAGTTGCTGTTAAAGAAATTAGAACTGCTGGAAGGAATACTCAAGGTGTTAGAATAATCAAGTTATCAGGTGAAGAAAAAGTTGTTTCAGCAGACAAAATTGATGATAATTTAGTTTAATGATTAAGATTGCAATTTACCCAGGAACGTTTGATCCAATCACTTTCGGTCACGTAGATGTTATAAAAAAAGGTTTGAAAATTTTTGATAAAATTGTAGTTGCTGTATCTAACGTAGAAAATAAGAATTATCTTTTTGACTCCTCTGAAAGAATGGAGATTGTTAAAAAAGCATTATTTTCAGATTTGAAATTAAATAAGAAAAAAATCAAAGTGATTTCATTCACATCATTAACAACCGAATTGT
>CACIZB010000026.1 GCA_902591025.1 uncultured Pelagibacteraceae bacterium | reverse complement strand
AGATAAGAGCGTTAGCAAAGCGATTGGGATTAAAGAAGTTAACGACTACATTCTAAAAAAAATCGAATTAAGCGAGCTTATTGAAAAAATATCAATAAAGACTAGGCAATATGCAAAGAGGCAAAGCACATGGGCTCGAGGTAATATGCAAAATTGGATGAAATTTGACTCAAATAGCCTAAATAGATTTTTAAAAAAAATTTAGTTATTTGTTACTTAGCCTTGACCAATAAGCACAACTTCAGCTAGATTGCTTGAATGTCTAAATTATATACTGGTGCAGAAATTGTATTTAAATGTCTTGAAGATCAAGACGTTGAATACATATTTGGTTATCCAGGTGGAGCTGTTTTACCGATTTATGATGAACTAAAAAATCACTCAACAATCAAACATATACTTGTAAGACATGAACAGGGAGCAGGTCATGCAGCAGAGGGATACGCAAGATCATCGGGTAAACCTGGTGTTGTGTTAGTTACATCTGGTCCTGGTGCCACTAATGTGGTTACAGCATTAACAGACGCGTATATGGACTCAGTTCCTTTAGTCTGTATTTCTGGCCAAGTACCAACCCATCTAATAGGAACAGATGCATTTCAAGAATGTGATACGACTGGGATTACTAGACCGTGTACTAAACATAACTGGTTGGTCAAAGATATAAAGGATTTATCAAAAGTAATGAACGAAGCTTTTAAAGTTGCAACAACTGGAAGGCCTGGACCTGTATTAATTGATATACCTAAGGATATACAATTTGCCAAAGCAAATTATACAAAAATTAAAAAAGAAAAAAAATTAAATGGAAAATTAAAAAATAAATTTTCTGACAAAGAAATTGATCAATTTATTAATTTACTTTTAAAAGCAAAAAAACCAGTTGTATACACTGGTGGTGGAGTAATAAATTCAGGTCCAGAGGCTAGTGAGTCTTTAAAAGAATTTGTAAGATTAATTGGTTTTCCAATAACTTCAACTTTACAAGGTCTAGGGGCGTTCCCTGGAGATGACAATCAATTTATTGGCATGTTAGGAATGCACGGAACTTATGAAGCAAATAATGCAATGCATGATTGTGACTTATTAATTAATATAGGTGCAAGATTTGACGACAGAATTACAGGCAAGATTGATGAATTTTCACCAAAGTCAAAAAAGGTTCATATTGATATTGATCCTTCATCAATTAATAAAATTATTAAAGTAGATCTTGCAATAGTTGGAGATGTTAATGAAGTAATTAAATCTACCATTAAAAAAATAAAGAAAAAACAAAACGGTTTGAAAGACTCAAATAAACAAAGAATTTCAAAGTGGTGGGAACAAATCCAAAAGTGGAGAACAAAAGACTCTTTAGGATTTATCAATAGTGATAAAGAGATTAAACCTCAACATGCTGTAAAAAGGTTGTATGAGTTAACAAAAAATCAAGATACGTTTATCACCACAGAGGTAGGTCAACACCAAATGTGGGCTGCTCAACATTACAAATTTAATAAACCAAATAGATGGATGACGTCAGGGGGATTAGGAACGATGGGATATGGACTTCCAGCAGCTGTTGGTGTTCAAATTGCTCATCCAGATAAACTGGTTATAGATATTGCTGGTGAAGCATCAGTGTTAATGACAATGCAAGAAATGTCTACAGCAGTTCAATATAACTTACCAATAAAGATATTTATTTTAAATAATCAATACATGGGAATGGTAAGACAATGGCAAGAGCTTCTTCACGAAAAAAATTATTCAGAAAGTTACTCCGAAGCCTTACCTGATTTTGTAAAATTAGCTGAAGCTTACGGATGTAAAGGTATTAAAGCTGATAATCCTGATGAATTAGATGATAAAATAAAAGAGATGATTGATTATAAGGGTCCTGTGATATTTGACTGTCATGTAGATCCTAATGAGAATTGTTTTCCAATGATACCATCTGGAAAGCCACATAATCAGATGATTTTAGGTCCAAATGATAAAGACGAAAATAAGATTACTGGAAAAGGAAAATCTTTAGTTTAATGTCATCTCCAAAATCAGCATACAGTACACCTACTAAAAAAGGCAAATTAGATACTCATATATTTGTTGTTTGGGTTGATAACGAAGCTGGTGTTTTAGCACGAGTAGTTGGTCTATTTTCTGGAAGAGGTTACAATATTGAATCTTTGGCAGTTGCTGAAGTTGATGCAGCAAAAAATATTTCTAGAATTACTATTGTGACTACGGGTACACCACAAGTGATTGATCAAATAAAACTTCAATTAAAAAAACTTGTGCCAGTGCACAAAGTTGCAGATTTTAAAAGGGAGGATAAAAAAGTTATCTTTAAAGAGATGGCATTACTTAAGATTGTTGCCCAGAAAAAAAAGATAGAAAAGTGTCTTAAAGAGTGTAAGAAATTTAATCCTGTAATTTTAGATAAAACAAGTAAATCAATCGTAGTACAGATAACCGCTTTAAGAAGAGAAATTGATAAAATGAGTAAGAAATTAAAACCCTATGGTCTTACAAGCACTTCAAGAACCGGGGCAATAGCTATGACTAGAGGTGCAGATACATTCAAATAAATTGATAAAGGAGAAGAAAAAAAATGAAAATGTTTTATGAAAAAGATGCTGATGTAAATTTAATTAAAGAAAAAAAAGTTGCTATTTTTGGTTATGGAAGTCAGGGGCATGCACACGCGTTAAACTTAAAAGATAGTGGTGTGAAAGATGTAGTGGTTGCTTTGAGGGATGGTTCTGCAAGTAAAGCAAAAGCAGAGTCAAAAGGTTTGAAAGTGATGAATTTATCTGATGCCGCTGAATGGGCAGATGTTTGTATGATTTTAACACCTGATGAACTTCAGGCTACAATTTATAAAAATCATATCGAGCAAAGAATTAAAGAGGGAACAAGTTTGGCTTTTGCACATGGTTTAAATATTCATTACGATTTAATTAAAGCTAGAAAAGACTTAGATGTCTTTATGGTAGCTCCTAAGGGGCCTGGACATCTTGTAAGAAGTGAATTTGAAAAAGGAGGAGGAGTACCATGCTTAATGGCAGTTCATCAAGATGGTACAGGTAAAGCTAGAGATTTAGCATTATCATATGCTTCAGCTATTGGCGGAGGAAGATCTGGTATCATTGAAACTACTTTTAAGGATGAGTGTGAAACTGATTTATTTGGTGAGCAAACAGTTCTTTGTGGTGGACTTGTGGAGTTAATTAAAAATGGATATGAAACTTTAGTAGAGGCAGGTTATGAGCCGGAAATGGCATATTTCGAATGTTTACATGAAGTAAAATTGATTGTTGATTTAATCTATGAGGGTGGGATTGCTAACATGAATTATTCGATTTCAAATACCGCAGAATATGGAGAGTATGTTTCAGGTCCTAGGATTATAAATAAAGAAGAAACCAAGAAAAGAATGAAAGAAGTATTAGAGGACATTCAATCTGGAAAATTTACAAAGCAATGGATGGAAGAATGTAAAAATGGTCAAAAGAATTTTCTTAAGACTAGAGACGAACTTGCAAAACATTCTATTGAAACTGTTGGTACAAAACTAAGAGCCATGATGCCTTGGATTGGTAAAAAGAAATTAGTTGATAGCGACAAGAAGTAAGTTTGGCCCAATATGGGTTAAATAGATCATTTTATTTTGCAATCTGGACGAGAGGTTGTATATTCGCATTAATTTTTATGGCTGAAAAAGATAAAGTATATATTTTTGATACTACGATGCGTGATGGTGAACAGTCACCAGGCGCTTCAATGAGTGTTGAAGAAAAAATTCAAATTTCTAGAGTTTTCGATGAAATGGGGATCGATATTATTGAGGCAGGTTTCCCAATATCTTCTCCTGGTGACTTTGAAGCAGTTAGCGCTATTAGTAAAAGTGTTAAGAACTCAATACCTTGTGGATTAGCTAGAGCAACAAAAAAAGATATAGATGCTTGTCACGAGTCATTAAAATTTGCAAAAAGATTTCGTATTCATACTTTTATTTCAACAAGCCCTGTCCATATGAAGCATAAATTAAACATGACTGACGAGCAAGTATTAGGTGCCATAAAAGAAAGTGTAACATATGCAAGAAAATTTACTGATGATGTGGAATGGTCATGTGAAGATGGAACAAGAACTGATTTAGACTTTATGTACAAAACAATTGAACTTGCTATTAATTGTGGTGCAAAAACTATAAATATTCCAGATACGGTTGGTTATTCTATACCCGAAGAGTTTGCAAAAACAATTAAATTAATAAAGAACAATGTTCCTAATATTGATAAAGCGATTATCTCTGCTCATTGTCACAACGATTTAGGTTTAGCAGTTGCAAATGCTTTGTCAGGATTATCTGCGGGGGTAAGACAAATCGAATGTACAATTAATGGAATTGGAGAAAGAGCTGGTAATGCAGCTTTAGAAGAAATTGTAATGGCGATTAAAACTAGAGATGACTTATTACCCTATGAAACAGGAATTAAAACAGAGTTAATAAGCAAAGCATCAAAGATTGTATCTAATGCTACAGGATTTCCAGTACAATTTAATAAAGCAATTGTAGGAAAAAACGCATTTGCGCATGAGTCAGGCATTCATCAAGATGGGATGCTTAAAAATAGAGAAACCTATGAAATAATGACTCCAGAAAGCGTTGGCGTAAAAAAAACATCTTTAGTAATGGGAAAACATTCAGGACGACATGCTTTTAAAGATAAATTAAATGATCTTGGTTATACGGATGTAACTGATGATGTGGTTCAAGCAGCGTTTGGAAAATTTAAAATTTTAGCTGATAAAAAGAAACATATATATGATGAAGATATTGTAGCTTTGGTAGATGATAGTTTGATTATTGATAACAAAATTAATGCAATTAATCTTAAATCCTTAAAAGTTTTTGCTGGTACAGGTGAACCTCAAAGAGCAGATATGACTTTGGATGTTTTTGGAGATATAAAGAAAACATCTCAAACAGGTGATGGTCCAGTCGATGCAATATTTAAGTGCATTAAAGATCTTTATCCACATGAAGTTAAGTTATCACTTTATCAAGTACATGCTGTAACTGAAGGAACAGACGCACAAGCAACTGTGAGTGTTAAGATAGAGGAGAATGACAGAACTACAGTTGGTCAGTCAGCGGATACAGACACTTTGGTTGCTTCAGCAAACGCATATCTTAATGCATTAAATAAAATGTTAATTAAAAGAGAGAAAAAATCTTTATATAAAAATATTGAACATCAGAAAATAAAAGGAGGAGTATAATGGGAGTATTTGATCGTATTAAAAAAGTTTGGAGTCAAGACATGGCTATTGATCTTGGAACAGCTAACACTTTAGTAGTTGTTAAAGGTCAAGGAGTGGTGCTTAATGAGCCTTCAGTTGTAGCGATAGTTGATCAAGGAGGTAAAAAGCAAGTTTTAGCCGTTGGCGATGAAGCAAAGACTATGCTTGGAAGGACACCAGGAAATATTCAAGCAATAAGGCCTTTAAGAGATGGTGTAATTGCAGATTTTATAGTTACAGAGGAGATGATTAAACATTTCATCAAAAAAGTTCATAAAAGAAGTACTTTTGCTAACCCAAGAATTTTAATTTGTGTTCCAACTGGTTCAACACCTGTTGAAAGAAAAGCTATTCAAGATAGTGCTCTTGCTGCTGGTGCTAGACGAGTTCAATTAATTGAAGAGCCTATAGCGGCTGCAATTGGAGCAAATCTTCCAATTTCAGAGGCAACAGGTTCAATGGTTGTTGATATAGGGGGTGGTACAAGCGAAATAGCTGTTATGTCTTTAGGCGGATTAGTTTACTCTAAATCATTGAGAGTAGCTGGAGATGCAATGGACCATGCAATGGTCAATTATATGAGGAAAGAATATAACTTGATGATCGGAGACAGCACTGCTGAGAAAATTAAAAAAGAAATTGGCACTGCTATCCCTACCAACAATAATACCTATGCCGTAAAAGGAAGAGATTTAAGATCCGGTACACCAAAAGAAGTCAATATAACAGAAGAGGATACCGCTGAGGCTTTAAATGATATTTTAAGAGAAATGGTCGAAGGTATAAAAAATGCATTGGAAAGCACACCACCAGAATTATCAGCTGACCTAGTTGATATGGGTTTAACTTTAACAGGTGGAGGAGCGCTTTTAAAAAATATTGACAAAAGATTTTCTAAAGAGACTGGATTACCTGTTCATATTGCTGATGACCCTCTATCATGTGTGGCGATTGGTACTGGAAGAGCGTTGGATCAAGAGCAAACGTTCTCGACTATGTTGACTGAATATTAATACCAATGGTATCAGGCAGAGATGATTTTATAATTGCAATTAGATCTGCTTTTTTAAAAAAAAGCACAAAACAAAAGTTTTCATTACTCACATTAGCATTTATATCCATATTTGTAATTTCCTTATCAGTTTTAGATTTTAAAATCATCAGATACACAAAAGTAGGAATAAATGAAATAGTCTATAGATCATCATTTATCGTTTCAATCCCAGAAAATTTTATAAAAAATGCTTTTTTTCAAATTAGTGACTACACAACTTTCTTTAATGATTATCAAAAAAAAAAAATTGAATTGGCGGAACTTAAATCAAATTATGTATCTAATGAAATTATAGAATATGAAAATATAGAGCTTAAGGAATTAATCAATGATTATGCATCCAGCTCTAACAAATTACTAGCTAAGATAATAGTGGATCACGACAGTCCCTTTTTAAAAAGTATTATAATAAATAAAGGCAGCAAAGATAATATCAAAATTGGAACAAATATTTATGACCGTTCTTATTTAGTCGGAAGAGTAATTGAGGTCAATTATAAAACATCAAGAGTTTTATTATTATCAGACTTAAATTCAAACGTTCCCGTCACAATTGCTCCTCAAAACATTCAAGCTATAGTTACGGGTACTGGAAATGAATATGGTCAAATTAAATATATAAAATCTGGTCTCGCTGAAGATTTAATGCAAGATAGTATAGTTTATACATCTGGAACTGGCGCTATCTTTAAAAGTGGAATTCCTATTGGAAAAATACAGTCTTTTGATCAGAGTGTTACTAATGAGTATAATGTGGAGTTCTATAGTGATTTTTCACAATTAAAATATGTCTTTGCAGAGATAAGGAATAAAACTGAAATTATAAAAACAGAGAAAAGTGATGAGGATAAAAGCGACCAAGTCAAAAATCCAGTTAATGCAAAACTAGAAATTTTAGAAAATGA
>CACIZB010000025.1 GCA_902591025.1 uncultured Pelagibacteraceae bacterium | reverse complement strand
TGGCCCCTTTTCCAGAATTATGAAGAATAAGTCTTTTTTTCAGGTTTTTTGTATACCCTACATAAGATTTCTTAATTTTAGAGCTAGTAGTTATGATTAGATAGACATGATAACTCATTAATTATGGCGGTCCCTAGGGGAATCGAACCCCTCTTTCGAGGATGAAAACCACGTGTCCTAACCGATAGACGAAGGGACCTTTTTGAGGTCTTTTATTTGAAAAGTCTTTATTTATCAAGTCTAATAAATCACAAAATTAAATCTTTAATAATTAATTGAAGTATTTTTTTATTATCCCAAAAATTTTCGCTAATTTGTCCCACTACATTCAATTCATTTTTGTAATTGAATAAATATTTTTCAATTTTTGTATTCCTAGAATTAAAACATATTGATTTGATTGAAAAACCTCTTCTTGATTTTAGAATACTAGATATATGATTGTTATTCAATAATTTAGGTTTAATTACTTTCAGCTGCTTAAATAAAAAAATCGGTGCCTCATTTTCATGACCAAATGGTTCAATTTTTTTTATTTCATTTAAAAAATTTTTATTTAATACAGAAGATGAAACTTCAGCATCATATTTAAATGTAAAATCTTTAGAAGTGTTATATTTTGAGAAATCATTTATCAAAAATTTTTTTAAAAGAGAAAGATTATTTTTATCTAAAACAAAACCAGCAGCCATTGAATGTCCACCGCCTTTTGTTATTAAACGCTTATGTATTGCTCTTTTGATTGCAGCACCAACATTATAACCTTTAACTGACCTAGCAGAACTTTTAAGTATGTTAGTTGAATTAGTTATAACAAAAGAAGGTTTGTTAAAAAGATCTTTCAATCTGGCAGCTATAATTCCGATTAGACCTTCATTTATTAAAGGATCGTAATAAATGATAATTTTTTCATCGCTTTTGTTTATTTTATCTAAATCAATTTGATTTAATATGATTTTTTCAATTTTTTTACGATGTTCATTTAATTTGATAAGTTGTGATGATCTAAGTTTAATTTTTTTTGTATCATCTGATGTCAAGAGTTCAGTGGAGTAACTTGATTTTCCGAGTCTTCCACCCGAATTAAGTATTGGTCCAACTAAAAAACCTAAATCATTTAAATTTAGCTGATTCTTTTTATTTAATTGATTATATATTTCTTTAATTATGTAGTTATTTTTAATATTAAATTCTCTTAGAGCACTTTTGGCTATCAAACGATTAATTTTTCTTAACGGCATTACATCACAAACTATTGCCAAAAGTACAAAAATTAAATCTTTTCTTAGATTAAACTTATATTTAAATTTTTTTACAAAAAGATCTAAAAAAAAATATGTAAGTGCTGTTGCACAAAAATAATCGTGTTTTATATAATCAATATTTTTTTTTGGATTTATAATAACATTAGCTTTAGGGTATGGTTTGTCTATTTCATGATGGTCGATTATTATTGATTTTATCTTTTTTTTATTTAGATAATCTATAGCCTCATTTGCAGATGATCCACAATCTACCATTATTACTAAATTTGGTTTTTTGTGAATTAATTTTTCAAATAACTTTTTGCTAGCTCCATAACCATCTTTTTCTCTATCTGGAATATAATAAAAAAAAGGATGACCAAGATATTTTAAAAATTTAACAAAAAGAGATGTTGCCACAGATCCATCAACATCATAATCTCCTAAAATACATATTTTTTCCTCTTTATCTATTGATTCCTTCAAAAAATTAATTGAATTTGTAAAATCTAGATCTTTTTTAAATATATTTGAAAATTCTACATCATTTTCTAAAGAAAAAATTTCGTCATGATCAAATTTTCTTGAAATTATTATTTTAGAAAGAATATGAGAAAAGTTATTTTCTTGATGCAACTTTTCAATTAAGTTTTTATTAACTATGCTTTCTTTCCAATTTCTACCAGAAACCGATTTCATTATTTACTCTTTAGTGTCATCAAAAATAATTTCTTTCTTAATTACACCTTTATTATCTGCACTTTTGTGAGTAAAAATTGTTTCTGTAAAAAATGAACTTTTACTTTTTTTAATTACACCTTTAATAGAATTGTTTGGCATACAATCTGTTATAGCTGTTGCACAAAATATTGAATCACCTTTTACAATCTCATTTAGTTCATATTTTTTATTTAAGTCACTTATTCCTATTTTTTTCGCAGTCTTAATATCTTCATCTCTATCAAAAATAAACCTTCCCTGAAAATGACAATTATGAGTATCTAATGCAGATGCTGCTAGAACACCTTCTGGTCCACCACCAATGCCTAAAAAAATATCAACTTTATACTCAGGCTTTGAAACTAATAATGCTCCAGAAACATCACCGTCTGAAATTAAAAACAAATTTACATTAAGATCTTTTAATTCATCTATAATTTTTTTATGTCTAGGCCGATCTAGCAAACAAGCTGTTAATTTTGATGGTTCACTATTTTTAAATTCAGCTAAATTTGTAATATTTTTTTTAATTGAGTAATCAAGATCTATTAAACCTTTTTCAACTTTCGATGTGGCAATCTTATTCATGTAAGTCTCAGGAGCTTTAAATAAATTTCCCTTTTCTGCAATAGCAATTACTGAAAGTGCTCCAGGCAAGTTATTTACTGCAAAATTTGTTCCTTCTAATGGATCTACAGCTATATCAAATTTTGGTCCACTTTTATTTCCTAATATCTCGCCAGTATAAAGCATTGGAGCCTCATCTAAAGAACCCTCTCCTATAACAATTTCCCCTGTCATTTTAATTTTATTTAATTCTTTCCTCATTGCGTCAACAGCAGCTTTATCTGCTAAATTTTTGTCTTTTTTCCCAACTAAGAAAGAGGATGATATGGCAGCTTTTGAAGTAACAATAATTAATTTGTCTAAATAATCTTTATCAATTGTCATGAAATTTTTGGACTAAATTCCTTAGATGACTCAAGTTTTGATTCAAATTCTCTTAGTCTTTTCCAAACTGATATCAATTCAACAATGATTGGCCAACTTCTAACAAGATATTGAAGTGAAGTTTCTACTCTACCAAATGCTCTAATTATTTGTTGAACAAATCCCAGAGTGATAGCTCCTGTAACAATTGTAGGAGCTAAAGCTAAATAAGGTACTATAACCATACCTTGCAGATAGCTCCATTTCACAGCATTAAAATATAAGTAATGAAAATACATTTTATAATGGATCCTTCTTACACCACCATATAAGTCTGTTATTTTTTCTGGCTTAGCGCTTTCTTTAAAATCTTCACCTAAAACAAGTTCTTTTCTATAAGCAGCTTCCTCTTTTTGAATATCATACTCTATTCCTGGAAGTTTAATTCCAACACTAGCAAGTAAGATTGTTCCACCTAGAGCTGAAAGAATAGCAACCCATACTAGCGCGTGCTCAACTTCTCCAATCCATGGAAGAACAGTTATACTCTTTGATAAGCCCCATAAAATTGGAGTAAATGCAATTAATGTCATTAGACTTCTTAAAAGTTCAGCACCTAAACCTTCCATTATTCTAGCAAATTTTAAAGTATCTTCTTGCACTCTTTGAGAAGCTCCTTCTATAGATGATGCATAATCCCATTTATCATGGTAAAAATCCGCCATTGCAGTTCTCCATCTAAATGTCCAATGACTTGTAAAATAATCACTGAAAATTACAACTAAGATATAGACAGCTGCTATTTTTGCAAAAGTAAAAAGATAAAAAATAAATTCTTTTTCTGTGACTGAATTCGGTTCAGTTAGAGCTTTTTGTAAAGTATCATAAAACTCACCAAACCATTCATTAATTCTGACATCTAACTGAACTTGAAACCAAGTTGCACTTAAAATTAATAAGGTCCCACCAATACTCCATAAGTACCATTTTTTTTGTGTAAAAAATTTAAACATCTATCATCCTAAAAAATTATCAGCATATGATTTTTTAGTAACCTTTCTTTTTTTTGGTTCAATTATTTCATAATCAATTTTCATTTTTTTAGCGTAATTGATCGCTAATTCTTTTGAGGAAAACTCCATCTTAAGTTCAGTCAATGTATCGGAAGAACTCTCCCACCCCATTAATGGATTAATTGTTGGATCTTTAGTCTCATACTCTAGTATCCATTTATTAATTTTTCCAAGACCAGACTGCATTGCACTTTTGTTAGGTATATATATTTTTGCTTTTTTCATAATGTAGATGGTCGGAGTGGCAGGATTTGAACCTGCGACCCTCTGGTCCCAAACCAGATGCGCTACCAGGCTGCGCTACACTCCGAATGATGTACTAATACAGCACTTGTTGAATATTTCAATGTATAAAGAAGTGTAAATTTGAAAGAATTTTAATAAAAATCTGCTATATAGGATGATATGATAATTATTTGTCCCTGCGGTGAAAAAAAATTTGAGATAGAGGGTAAATTAATTCCTGAAGAAGGAAGACTGCTTCAGTGTGGTTCATGTAATAAGGAATGGTTTTTTAAAAAAGAAAAAACAGAACCGACAAAATCTAAGACAGAAGTAATAATCAAAAAGCCCAAAATCACTGAAAATTTAGATATTAATGAAAGAACGACTAATGACACAATAAATTACGGAACAACAGCGGCAGAAAAAAATCAAAAAAGTTCAAAAAAATCCTTTTTTTCTTTTGCAAAATTTTTATCTTATATTTTAGTAGTAATAATTTCTTTTATTGCACTAATAATATTAATTGACACTTTTAAATCACCACTGTACAGAATTTTTCCTAATCTAGAATTTATTTTATTTAATTTTTATGAAACCTTAAAAGATATTGAGCTTTTCTTTAGAGACTTGGTCAAATTATGATTAATTATTTATCTAAACCTTTTAGATGGTTTTTTAAGTTGGAAGCAGCGAGTGGTTTAATATTACTTATCGCAGCTATACTTGCTTTAATGATAAGCAATAGTAATTACAGTGAATTCTATTTTAGCTCTTTAGAAAAATATTTATTTATTGGAATTAATGAATTTGGATTAAAGCTCTCTGTTCATCACTGGATTAATGATGCTCTAATGGCAATATTTTTTTTCTTTGTAACGTTAGAAATTAAAAGAGAGTTTATTCAAGGTGAGCTTTCAAATATAAAGCAGGCAATGTTACCTATAATTGCTGCTGTTGGTGGAATGGTGATACCAGCCTTATTTTACATCGTAATAAATTGGGGTAATAATGAAACAATGAATGGGTGGGCAATACCATCAGCTACAGATATTGCTTTTTCTTTAGGAATTTTATCGTTATTAGGTTCAAGAGTTCCGATTTCTTTAAAAGTTTTCCTAACCGCTCTTGCTATTATTGATGATCTTGGTGCAATACTAATTATAGCTTTTTTTTATTCAGGAGACTTAAGCATACCTTATTTAACGCTTATCTTGTTAAGCTATATCTTATTATTAACTTTAAATAAATTTTCAGTAAAAAAATTTTTTCCATATTTATTAATTGGATTATTTATGTGGTTTTTTACTTATAAATCTGGAATACATGCAACAATTGCTGGAGTTTTATTAGCCTCTACCATTCCTCATAGAACTAAAGAAAAAGATTTTTCTCCATTAGTCACGATCGAACATGCAATATCACCATATGTTGCATTTACAATAATGCCCTTATTTGCTTTTGCAAATGCTGGAGTCAGTTTAGAGGGCTTATCTTTGAGTAGCTTATTGGCACCAGTTCCTTTGGGTATACTATGTGGATTATTTTTTGGAAAACAAATAGGTGTCCTATTGTTTTCTTATATTTCAATAAAACTAAAGTTAGCTGAACCACCGAATAAATCTACTTGGTTAAGTATATACGGCGTTTCAATACTGACAGGGATAGGATTTACAATGAGTTTATTTGTAGGTAATTTAGCTTTTGTTGACAATGTTCAATATATGGATGGTGTTAAGATAGGTGTTTTAACAGGATCTTTATTATCTACTGTGTTTGGTTATTTGTTACTTTTAATTTCATCAAGAAAATAAATGTGTAAATTAAAGATAAATATACTAATATTTTTTATTATGTTTTCATTTCTCAATAACAGCAAAGCAGATAGCAAAAGCTTTTATGATTTAAGTATAAATTCGATTGACGGAGATGAAATTAAATTTTCTAATTTTAAAGAAAAATCAATTCTTTTAGTAAATGTTGCAAGTAATTGCGGTTTCACAAAACAATATGAAGATCTTCAAAAATTATATGAGCTATATAAATCAAATGGTTTAATTGTATTAGGCGTACCATCAAATCAATTTGGAAATCAAGAACCAGGTAGTGAAAAGGAAATCAAAAATTTTTGTGAAGCTAATTTTAATATTACTTTTCCAATGACTAGCAAATATGATGTGAAAGGAGATAAAGCTCACCCAGTTTATTTGTGGGCTAAAGAGTCATATGGTAATTCAGCTATACCTAAATGGAATTTTCATAAAATTTTGATTGATAAAAATGGCAAAATTCAAGATACTTTTGCATCATTCACAAATCCTATGTCTAATAAAATTAAAAAAGAAATAGAGAAAATACTTAATTAGATTTTTTTATAATATTATAAATATAATCTTCCAGATTTATTTTTCCAAAATATTTATATACTCTATTAGATAAATTCATATTTGAGAGAGCTGAAGCGTATCTTTCTCCTGGTCGTTTTGGTAAAAATTTAATTCTAGTTTTAAACATCTTAGCAACAGATAAAATTGAATAACTTTTCCTATGGGAAATACTATAATGTCTACAAAGATTTTTTTTCCATGCTAGAAAACAAATTTTAATTGTATCATCTATATGAGTAAATCTTCTTGATTGTGTACCAGGTTTAACTACTGATAAAGGCTTCTTATTTTTGTATGCATCCTCAAAAATTCCAATGACAGTTGCCATTTTACCTTTTGTAATTTGCCTTGGACCGTAAACATTATAAAAATATATTACCTCATATTTGAAACCAAACCATTTTTTAAGATTCTCTAAAAGCTCTAAGTTTTTAGATTTTGTAAAAGCGTAAGGAGATAGATTTTTATCATTACCCTTATTGCCAAGAGACGCAGAAGTTGCAGAGTAGATTAATTTAATCTTATTTTTTAAGCAAAATTTGAAGACAGCATTTGTTCCTATCGAATTTGAATTTAAACACTCAGCCATATTCAAAAAACTTTGATAAATTCTAGCAAATTCACCAAAATGAAAAATTGCATTTATAGTTTTGGGATTGTTTAAATATTTCTCAATATCTTTAGTGTCTGCTTTAATATATTTAACTCGAGAATCTTTAATATGGTTTTTACGATTACCAGATGAGTAATTATCTAAACTTATTATTTTGAAATTTGTTTTTTTTAGAAAAAAACTTATAAGATTTGAGCCAACAAATCCTGCACCCCCAGTAATTATAATTTTATTTTTTTTC
>CACIZB010000024.1 GCA_902591025.1 uncultured Pelagibacteraceae bacterium | reverse complement strand
GTTCATGTTTTGTGTACTTTTGGATTAATTTTTATATTCCCACAATTTATGTATGAATTTTCACAGGGACAAAAAGTAGATATCAATATTGATTTAATTTACATCCTATTTTTTTTAGCATTGTTTCCAAGTATAGGATCTTATTATTGTTGGGCAGGAGCGGTTTCAATTATTGGCGCTAATCGAGCAGGAATTTTCTTATCTTTAATACCTTTATTTAGCACAATAATGGCAATATCTTTTTATGGCGAACAATTTAAACTTTTTCACTTGATCGGAGCAGTTTTAATTATATTAGGTCTATTCTTATCAAATAAAGAAATAAAAAATGCTTAAAGTAGCAATATTAGATGATTATCAAAATGTCTCTCAACAATTTGTTGATCTTGAGAAATTATCAGGCAAATACGAAATTAAAATTTTTAGTGAACCATTTGAAAATGATGCAGATACTTTAGATAAATTATCAGACTTTGAAGCATTATTAATTATGAGAGAGAGAACCCCAATTACAAAAGATTTAATAGATAATTTATCCAAATTAAAATTTATTATTACCAGTGGTACAAAAAATAGTTCAATTGATCTAGAAGCTGCGAAAAAAAGAAAAATAATAGTTTGTGGAACTGAGATGAATACAAATCCAACTCCTGAGCTAACTTGGTGTTTATTATTGGGATTAGCAAAGAATTTAAAAGAGGAAATAGATAATATGTATCAAGGGTACTGGCAAACGACAGTTGGAGTTGAGTTGAAAGGTAAAATTTTAGGTTTGATTGGACTTGGTGAAGTTGGTTCGCAAGTAGCTAAAATTGGTAAAGCTTTTGGTATGCAAGTTATGGCTTGGAGTGAAAATCTTAACTTAAACAAATGTAAAGAATTAGATGTCCTTCCATGTACCAAAGAAGATCTATTAAAGAATTCTGATTTTCTATCCATACATGTTCGAGGTGGAGAAAGGTATAAGAATTGTATTACGATAAAAGAATTTGATAAAATGAAAAAAACAGCTTTTTTAATTAATACTTCACGAGGCCCTATTGTGAATGAAGATGATTTGATAATTGCCTTATCAACTAATATTATAGCTGGAGCGGGACTAGATGTTTACGAAAAAGAACCCTTACCTGAAAATAATAAATTAAGGTTTTTACCAAATGCATTACTCACACCACATATTGGATATGTTACAGCAGAGAATTATAATATCTTTTATAATCAAATGATCGAAGCTCTTGAAGCTTGTGTGAATGGAAAACCAATCCGTGTAATTGAATAAAATGGACTTGTCGGTTGTCAATCACGAAGATTATTTTGCAAAAATTGGTGATGATCATAAATTTCCAATTAAAAAATTTGGTAATTTAGCTGCATATTTAAAAGAAAAAAAAATTGTAAAAGATTTTTATAAACCTTACGCCTGCTCTTTAGAAACACTTAAAAGAGCTCATTCAGAAACTTATATCAATCATATAAAGAATAAAACTTTAGATGAGAATGGAGTAAAGAAAATAGGTTTTCCTTTAGTGGATAGTGTAGTGCAAAGATCATTGGTTGCTACGGGTGGCACTGTTCTCGCCTCAAAATTAGCAATTAAAAATCGCATTGCGTGCAATACCGCTGGGGGTAGTCATCATGCAAATTTTAATGAGGGCGCAGGTTATTGTGTCTTTAATGATGTCGCAGTTGCAGCACAATATTTATTAGAACGTAATTATGCTGGTAAAATTTTGATTGTTGATCTTGACGTTCATCAAGGTAATGGAAATTCAGATATATTTAAAAATAACAAAAATGTTTTCACTTTTAGTATGCACTCAAAATCGAATTATCCTGCAAAAAAATCTAAAAGTGATCTTGATGTTGAGCTTGAGGATAATATGGAGGATGTTCAATATTTACAAATTCTTAAAGATAACCTCAATCAATTTAACAAAGAAAAATTTGATTTTGTTTTTTATATTGCAGGTGTTGATATTCATTTTAATGATCGTTTGGGGAGATTAAAAATCTCAGATGAAGGAATAAGAAAAAGAGATGAAATCGTAACAGAAAATTTTTTTACAAAAGGCATTCCTTTATGTGGAGTTCTAGGCGGTGGTTATAATAAAGATTTAAACAAACTAGTTGAATTACATTCTTTTTTACATCAATCTTGTGCTAAATTAATTTAATAATGAGCAAGAAAAATCCAGATCTTACAGCTGAGCAAAAATTAGTAATGTTTGAGGATGGCACAGAACCTCCTGGATCTAGTGAATTAAATAATGAAAAAAGAGATGGATCTTATCATTGTGCTAATTGTGGAATTAGATTATTTGATGCTAAAACTAAATATGAAAGTGGTTCAGGTTGGCCGTCTTTTTATGAGTCGCTACCCAATGTTTTTGAGACCAAAACAGATCATTTAATTGGTTATGCCAGAACAGAATATCATTGTAAAAATTGTAATGCCCATCATGGACATATTTTTGATGATGGTCCAAATCCCACTGGAAAAAGATATTGCAATAACGGAATTTGTTTAGTTTTTAAACCAAAATAAAAGGCATAAATTCATTTAAAATAAAAAGAATGTTTGTTATATCGGTATTTTGAAATGAGATCTTTGCACATAAACTTAATTTTAAAATCTCTAAAAATTGCGGCTGTATTATTTTTAATCTTTCCTAAAATTAATGCTTTTGGAGCTGTAAGTGGATTTGTTGACAACAAAGATATTGCTCAAAGAATTGCCCATGGGATAGCATTTAACGCAAATGGAACCAAAATGTTCATCTCTGGCTCAAGCCAAAATAAAGTTTTGGAATTTGATTTAACAGTAGGTTTTGACGTCTCAACAGCTACGAAAAATTCTAACGAATGTACTCATTCAGACCAAGATGAAGATGTAATTGGTTTAAAATTAAGTTCAGATGGAACTAAAATGTTTTTAATCGGTTCAGATTCTGGAGCAGAAGGAATAGAAGAGTATAAATTAGATACTGCTTATGATGTCTCATCTTGTGCCTTTGTGACTACACACTTTGAGGGAGAGATGAATATAAGAGATATTGCATTTAACAATAGTGGAACAAAATTATTTATCTATGATGGAACTGGGAATGACTTTATTAAAAAATATTCACTTACTAGTCCTTTTAATATTTCAAACGCTACTTTTGAACAACAATCTACCGGAACTAGTAGTAAAACCTTTTCACAACTTGAAGGTAATCCACAGGGATTAGCATTCAGTTCTGATGGTTCTAAAATGTATATAACAGGACATGGAAAAGATAAAGTTCAAGAATTCAATTTAAGTACACCATTCGATTTATCTAATGTAACAAAAAAAGGGGGTTACGATGTTTCAGATGATGGAGTTGAGCAAGTTTCAGGTATAGCATTCAGTTCAGATGGTTTAAAAATGTTTGTTTTAGATTTTAAAACAGGCAATAAAACTGTTAGTGAATATAACTTAACTTGTGGTTTTGGAGTGATCAATTGTATCGATCCAACAGCAAATAAAGATGATGTTGCCTCTATAGAAACACAGTCTGAAACTACAAAAAAACTTATACAACACACCACGTTTCCGGTATTGAACCGTATGGAGTGGTTAAGACGAAACAGCGGACGAGTAAACCTAACAAATCAAAATATAAAGTTTCAATTTAATAATGAAATTTTAAATTCCTTGTCACATAGTTTAATTCCTCTTTATCTCTCAAATGATAATTCAAATGATTTAACTGATCAAAATTCAAGTTGGTCTTTTTGGAGCGAAGGTACTATTAGTATTGGTAAAGTTGGTGATGACTCAGCTTCCTCGGCAAAGGACATCAATACATCCGCAATCACACTTGGTGCAGATAAAAAAGGTGAAGATAATATCATGAGAGGTATTGCATTAAGATTTGGTACTGATGATATTGATGTGGGTACTTTAGGAAGTGCGCTTAATATGAACTCTTTTAGTTTAACTTTTTATTCAAGTAAACCAAAGGGAGACCAAAGATTTACAGATAACTTATTAGGTATGAGTTTTATTAATTCTAATTTAATTAATAATAGTGGTTCTGTTTCAACAGATGGTGAAAGATATGGTGAACAGTTATATGGGTCCTTAAGTTTAAGAGATACGTTTTCAAGAAACCGATTAAATTTTACCCCTAAATTAAAAATTAATTACGGCATAACTCATCTTGGAGCTTACACCGAAACTGGATCTTCTGGATTAAATTTAGAATATAAGGATCAATATATTGGAAATTTTACATCTTCATTAGGAACAAGTTTAGATAATACTTATGATTTTGAAGCTGGATCTTTTGTTCCATATTTTGATTTTGAATATTATGCGGATATGAGTCCGGCCTCAAAACAAAGATTCTCTTATGATTCTAATGGTGAGAGTTTTACTTTAGAAAATATTCAAAGTTCTACTCATAATTTTATGAGCGGTATCGGATTTGATTTTATCTCAGATAATGGACTAACTTTAATGACCAAATACAACAGGGACCAATCCCGAAATAACAAAAATGATAGTTTTATAATTGCTTTAGATTATAGAGGCTCTCAAAGATCTAATTATGCTATGTCTTTTCAAGACAGTTCAGCAAAATTTTCAAATGAAAATAAATTTGATAACTTTAAAATGAATATTGATAGCCATTATGATTTTTTTAAAGAGGACCCAGACTACGGGTTATTTATAAATATATCTAATATTAACTAAAGTGAGTAAGATAAAAATAATTTTTTATTTAATCTTGATATTTGTTGTTTACAAAGCCTTTGTGGCCATAAAAGACTTTGAAGTAGGTGTTGGAGATCGCGTAGCTGAAATTGAAGAGAAGGCTGAATTTGAAAGGGAAGGTGAAGTTATTGGTTTGATGATGTACCTAGGTGATCCACTTGTGCTAAAAGAGCATTTATTTACTGAGAGTAGATCTAAATGTTTAGAATTAAAAAAGATTGCTGAAGAAAGTTCGAATGCTTATTATGAATGTGCACAAGTAAATGCCGTGCTAAAAGGAAAAAAAATTGTCAGTATTATCAATGAAATTGAGGTTTTTAATTGATAATTAAATATATTACTTTTCTAATAGGAATTATTTGGTCTTACTCAATAATAAGAACTCAGTCAATTTTTAGTAAAAAAGCTGGTTTAATTTTTAAATTATTTATATCTAAAGTTTCTTGGCTAACCTTGATTGCAGCTTGTTATTTTGGTTATAAAAACTTTTCAATGCAATACACAATTATTGGAATTGCAAGTGGAATAATTCTTGTTCATCTTGGTTTTTATTTTCTTAAAAAATTACTTACTTCAAAATTTAGTGAAAAAAATCTTTCAATGTTTAAATCATTTTTTGAGTATACTTTAATTGGTTGGGTGATTTATTATATTTTTTTCTAGTTAGAATTTTCTCAATAAATTAATAGATGCCTCATCAAATTCTTCAGGTCTCATAGCATTGTTAGTTAATTTAAAATCAATCAAATAATCGTTTATTTTTTTACTTAAAACATAATTTGATTTTAAATTATCTTCACCAGTTATTGAAAAAGCATAATTCGTTTCTTTATTGGGCAAATATCCTATTGCAATATGAACTTTATCGGTATGACCTGAGCCTAGAGCTTGATTACGCTCATAAATTAAAAAGAGACTAAAATTATCTTGCAGCACTATATCTAAACCAATTTCTCCATTAATATTGTGCAGCGCACCAGAGTGTAAGGTGTCGCTAAAACTTACGCTGTTATCACCTGTATAAGTGTATTTGAAATTTGAGGAACGATCTATATCGATAACGTATTCAATTTTACCATGTCTTTTTAAAGTATATTCATCATCAGACAAATCTTGAACTGCAGCAAATCCTGCTCTAATTTTTTTTGTTCGAAGATGTTGTTTTTCTACATCTATACCACCTGAACCAACTTCTTTATAGGACCCTAAAATAGTGTGACCAATATCAAATCTTCCAGAGGGAATAAAAGTCAAATTATCTTTTTTAATTTCATCTTTTACTCTTATAGTTCCATATATCTGTTTTCCTGTTCTATTAGCAGTCAAATTTCTACCATCAATAACAGTTAATAAGTCAGACTTTAATTTTCCAATCCCAATAAAAGTATCAAGAAATTGAGTATTATCTTCTATTGGGGTAGTAGAATAATAAGTGATATTAAATGTATCTGTATCTAAATTGCTTCCAGCAGTTCCAACATCAACATTATTTCTACCAACTCTAAATGCTAATCCTTGTATTCCATTTTCTTCAGTAAATTTATCCGCACCAAAGGTAATTGCATCTGTATCAATTTTTTTGGTTGATGAAATACTAGTATCTCCAATTTTTCCAATCGCAAAACTGCCTTCACTCCAATAAAATACATCTTCATCTTTATTTTTTTTCTTCATTTTTGAAGCAGAGGCTTTAACTACTTCAGTTAAAGATGCTAATCTTTGATTGGTAAAATTAATATCAATATTTAAATTTGTTAAATTTTGTTTGTCTTTATTTCTTCTTATCCACTTTAAACGATTAAGCGCACTATCAGTTGCATGATCAATAGTTCTTTTGGCAATTTCTATTTGAGCTAATGCCATTCCAGTTCGATCACTGTTATCTGTAATTGGAGGACATTTGCCTGCAAAAAGATTGAAAGGACAGACGAGATTATATTCCTCAACAATTTGAGTTGTATCCCCACCAACATACATCTTTAAACCATTTGTGCTAAATGCAATTCCAGCAGGCTGTTCTTGATCTAGTGTAACAGAACCATCAATTGTAAATGTAGATGTAGAAAATGCAACGTCAAGAGAAATTTGAGTAACATTTCTTTGAGAAGTTTGATGATCCACCAACCAAAGTCTTTTTCCATCTGGACTAAATCTCATGTCTTTTGGGTTCATTACTTCATCTTCTAATTCTATTCCTGCGTTTGAAATAAGCGACAGACTACTTAAATCAAATGGTGTTGTGAGTGAGTATTCTAGTAGCCTGGTATTACGTACAGTTCCACCTGTATTATGACCATGCATAATTACAAATAATTTTTTTCCATCATTGCTGATTTCAATACCTTGAAGTCGGAATCTCTGTAAAGCATGTGTGTTTCCATTATCAAATTTTTCCCTGTCACCTGCATTACTCCCATCCTGTAAGGCATCAGTGTCAAGACCTGGAGTTTGGTTTGCAAATGAACATGTTGAAACATCATAAGGTGAAGTCAAATCAAACCTAAATACTCTATCTCTTTTTACATCATTAGCTATACCACCAGTACCTACAAATAATTTCATTCCATCATTGGAGAATTCCAAACCAAAAGTAGTATTCATATTGGGGCCAAAGCTGTCGCCACCACTACTATTATCTAAATTACATCTCTCACTATCACCTGCATAACTTTGAGTAGAGATATCGAATGGTGTGGTTAAATCATACTCATCCACTTGCGAAAAATCACCGTCTTTAGATTGAGATACAATGAACATTTTTGTTCCATCAGGATTAAAATGAATACCACCTGGAACAACACCACTACTACTCACGTCTGTAGTTTGTAACAGGGT
>CACIZB010000023.1 GCA_902591025.1 uncultured Pelagibacteraceae bacterium | reverse complement strand
TCCTCAGCCAAAAATATTACAGCTGTCATTCCTTATTTTGGTTATGCTAGACAAGACAGAAAAGTTGTACCAAGAACATCTATTTCGGCTAAACTTGTTTCAAATTTAATTACTAAAGCTGGAGCTGATAGAATTGTGACGGTTGACTTGCACGCGGGTCAGATACAAGGTTTTTTTGATATACCGGTGGATAATCTTTTTGCAACACCGATATTTGCTAGACATGTAAGAAAGAAAATAAAGAATAAAAAGATAATTTGTGTTGCTCCAGATGTGGGTGGCACAGAAAGAGCAAGAGCACTTGGAAAACTTTTAAATGTAGGATTGGCTATTGTTGATAAAAGACGGCCTAAACCTGGTCAATCTCAAGTTATGAATGTAATCGGTGATGTTAAAAATCAAACATGTATTCTTGTGGATGATATAATTGACTCAGGAGGAACTATTGTTAACGCCGCTAAAGCGCTCAAAGAAAGAGGAGCGAAGGATGTTTACGTTTATATTACACATGGAGTTTTAAGTGGAGATGCTGTAAAAAAGATAAAAGCTTCTGTTATAAAAAATTTAGTCATAACAGACACAATAGACAACATCTCAAAAACTAAAAACGTTAAAAATATCGAAGTTTTACCAATTTCTGGCCTGATGGCTGAAGCAATCAAAAGAATATCTAATTCAACATCAGTTTCAGATTTATTTAAATAATTACCTTGATTATTTGTAAACATGGGTTAAAAAACTCTGTTTTATGAATTCACTTGAAGCAAACATAAGAGATAATTCAACAAAGGGACAGTTAAATGCTATAAGAGAAAATGGCGATGTTCCTGCAATAGTTTATGGCGGAAAAGATAAAAATCAAAAAATTTCTGTATCTAAAAAGTTACTTAAGTTATTAATAGAAAAAGATAATTTTTTATCAAACATTATTACTTTAAAAATTGACGGAAAATCTCAAGATGTATTACCAAGAGAAATAAAACATGACATATTAAGTGACGAACCTACACATGTAGATTTTTTGAGAGTACTACCTGGTGTAAAAATTAAGATTGAGGTTCCAGTCAATTTCATAAATCATGAGAAATCCCCAGGTTTAAAAAGAGGTGGAGTTTTAAATATAGTAAGAAGAAAAGTAGAATTAAAATGTCCAAGTGAAAAAATTCCAGAAAGTTTAACACTTGATCTTGATGGTATTGACATAGGTGAAAGTTTTAAAATCTCGTCTGTCAAGTTAGAACCAGAAGTTATTCCTACAATTCAAGGTAGGGACTTTGTGATAGCTACATTAGCAGCTCCTACAGTTATGAAAGAGCCTGAAAAACCAGCAGAAGCTGAAGCAGCTGAAGGAGAGGCAGGAGCAGAGGGAACTGAAGCATCAGCAGATGGAAGTGAAAAACCAGCAGTTGAAGGTGACAAAGCCGCAAAAAAAGAGGGTGATGATAAAAAACCTGCTGAAAAGAAACAGACTGAAGAAAAAAAATAATTATCTAAAATTGAAAATTTTAATTCATTAATTTATGCTTTTATTCGTGGGATTAGGAAATCCAACTCCTGATAGTGAAAACAATAGACATAATGTTGGTTTTAAAATAATAGACTCAATAAATAAAAAGTTTAGTCTTTCAAAGCAAAAACCAAAATTCAAAGGACTTTTAACAACCGGTAATATTGGAGACGAAAAAGTCTATGCAATAAAACCACTTACATTTATGAATAATTCTGGAATTTGTATAAGAGAATTAATTGAATATTTTAAAATTGATGCTGCGGATGTAATTGTTTTTCATGATGATCTAGATGTTGAATTGGGTAAAATCAAAACCAAATTTGGCGGTTCAAATGCAGGTCACAATGGGATCGCCTCTATTGATAAATTTATAGGTAAGGATTATTCAAGGGTAAGAATAGGCATAGGAAAACCCAAAAACAGTATTGAGGTTGCTGACTATGTATTACAAAACTTTAATGAGGATGAAACTGTTGAAATTGAAAAAATTTCAAAAGATATTACTGAGTCATTATCTATTCTAGTTGAAAAAAAATTAGATTTATTCTCAAGTACAGTGAATAACAAATAATGAGTTTTAAATGTGGAATTGTTGGGTTACCAAATGTTGGTAAGTCGACTTTATTTAATGCTTTAACGAATTCCAGTAAGGCTCAAGCGGCAAATTTTCCATTTTGTACAATTGATCCCAACATTGGTGTTGTGCCAGTACCTGATGAAAGATTAAATAACTTAGCCAAAGTATCAAAATCAAAAAAAATTATTAATACAACTATTTCATTTGTTGACATTGCGGGTTTAGTAAAAGGTGCATCGAAAGGTGAAGGTTTGGGAAATAAATTTCTTTCACATATAAGAGAGGTAGATGCAATTATACATATGATAAGATGTTTCGACTCTGACGATATTCAAAATGTAAATCCAACTGTGGATCCAATCAGAGATATAGAAATCATTGAAACTGAGATGAAACTTGCAGATCTTGAGTCTATCCAAAAAAGACTTGAAAAAAATAATAAAAAAAATATTGAAGAAGAGCAGCTTAAAATTCTTAAAATTTCTCAAGATTTAATAAACAATGATAAGAATATTTTAGAAATAAAAAAAGATTTTGATAAAAAAAAAATTCTTCAAAGTGGCTTATTATCTCTAAAACAAAAAATATTTGTTTGTAATGTTGATGAACAAAGTGTTAAAAAAGGCAATAATTATACTAATAAATTTATAGAAAAATTTGGGGAGGAAAATACACTAATTATTTCTGCTGATATTGAAAATGAAATAAATAATTTAGATGTTAATGAGAAAAAAAAGTACATGGAGATGATCGGTTTAAAAGAGACTGGACTAAATTTATTAATAAAAAAGGGTTATGAAATTCTTGAGTTAGATACTTATTTTACCTCCGGGCCGGAGGAAACAAGAGCTTGGACAATTAGAAAAAATTGTACTGCACCAAAAGCTGCTGGCGAAATACATAGTGATTTCGAAAAAGGATTTATCAAAGCTGAAGCTGTAAGTTATGATGATTTTTTAAAAAATGATGGATGGGTCAATTCAAAAACAAATGGTAAAATGAGACTCGAAGGTAAAGATTATATTGTTAAAGATGGCGATGTGTTAAACTTCCGTTTCAATACGTGACCATATCCTTTTCATACTAAAATAAACTAAAATAGTAAGAATGATTAAGTATACGATTGCTTTAAACCCCATTTGATGTCTGCTTTCTAAATGAGGTTCAGCCGACCACATTAAAAAAGTTGTAACATCTTTAGACATCTGTTCCACTGTTGCCTTAGTCCCATCTGCATATTCTACCAGTCCATCAGATAATTGATTTGGCATTTTAATCTTATTTCCGTACATATATTTGTTATAATAAACACCATCATCTAATGTAACTCCTGAAGGAGGATCCTCATAACCCTGAAGTAAAGAGTAGATATAATCTACTCCTCCGCCTCTTGCTTTCACCAGTACGGACATATCAGGAGGATATGCACCTCCATTGGCTGCTTGTGCAGCTTTAACATTATCGTAAGGCATCACAAATTTATCAGATAATTTTCCTGGTCGTGTAAACATTTCACCATCAGCATTTGGTCCATCTTTAACCTCAAAGGATGCCGCAATTGCTTTTGCTTGCGCTTCAGAAAACTCTGGACCACCTTTTTCAGCTAAGTTTCTATAACTCAGATATTTCATCGAATGACAGGAAGCACACACCTCTGTATAAACTTGATAACCTCTTTGTAAGGCTCCACGGTCAAATTTTCCAAAAGGACCTTTAAAACTCCAATTTGTCTTCAAATACTCCACTTTTTCGGCAGAATTTAATTTTGTGGAAAATCCAATTATTAAAATTATTATTGGTAAAATTCTTAAAAAGTTTTTCACTAATTTTCAAATTTATTTTTTTTTGCTAAAGCTAAATTTGGTGATCCACCTAATACTGGATCGGTTATGCTTAAGGGGACAGGAATAGTTTTTTCTTTAAATCCCAATATTGGTAAAATTACTAAGAAGTGTATGAAATAGTATGCTGTAGCCACCCTTGCTATTAACAAGTACAAACCTTCGGCAGGCATAGCGCCTACATAACCTAAGATTAAAACATCCGCAACCAATATCCAATAGAATTGTCTATAAAGCGGTCTAAAAACTGCTGATCTTATTTTTGAAGTATCAAGCCATGGTAAAGCTGCTAAAATCAAAATTGCTGACAACATTGCAACAACTCCTAAAAGTTTATCAGGCACGGACCTTAAAATTGCATAAAATGGTAAAAGATACCACTCTGGAACAATATGAGCGGGAGTAACTAATGGATTTGCCTCAATATAATTATCTGCATGTCCTAAAATATTTGGTGTATAGAAAACAAAAAATGCAAAAACGATCATAAACATCAAAAGAGCAAAACCATCTTTAATAACGATATAAGGATGAAATGGTACAGTATCTTTTGAGGGTTTTTGTATATCAATCCCAACTGGATTATTATTTCCAGGGACATGAAGCGCCCAAATATGCAAAACAACTAAGCCTAAAATTAAAAAAGGGATCAAATAGTGAAGCGTAAAAAATCTTGTAAGTGTTGGATTGTCTACAGAGTAACCTCCCCAGAGCCATGTTACAATTCCCTCACCAACTAGAGGGATTGCACTAAAAAGGTTTGTTATAACTGTTGCTCCCCAAAAACTCATTTGTCCCCATGGAAGAACATAGCCTAGAAAGGCTGCAGCCATCATTAAAAGATAAATAATAATACCTATAATCCAAATTATTTCTCGAGGTGCTTTATAAGATCCATAAAACAAAGATCGAAAAATGTGAATGTAAACAGCTAAGAAAAACATTGATGCACCGTTTGCATGAATATATCTAATTAACCATCCATAATTAACATCTCTCATTATATGTTCAACACTATCAAAAGCCATATCGGCGTGCGCAATGTAATGCATTGCCAAAACTAACCCTGTCACAATTTGTGTAATTAGACAGAAAGTAAGTATCCCACCAAATGTCCACCAATAATTTAAATTTTTTGGTGTTGGATAGTCTGTCAGATGATTTGCCAATGTAAGTAGAGGCAATCTATCATTAAACCATTTTCCAAATTTTGATTTAGGGATGTATTCGTGCTCACTCATAAATTTTATCCAATTTTTATAGTATTCGAATTAACAAAATTATATTCTGGTATCTCCATATTAGTTGGAGCCGGACCTTTTCTAATCCTGCCCGAAATATCATAATGAGATCCATGACAAGGACAAAACCAGCCATTATAATCTCCCTTCTGATCTAAGGGAACACACCCTAAATGTGTGCAGACACCTAACATAACTAACCATTCTGGATTTTTTGCTCTATCCTCATCCTTCTCAGGATGTTTTAATTCCTCCATTTTAACAGCCTTTGCTTCTTGAATTTCCTCTTGAGTTCTTCTTCTTATAAAAACAGGTTTGCCTCTCCAAAGAACCGTAATTGTCTTTCCAGGACTAACTGAACTTACATCTACTTCGGTGCTAGCTAATGCTTTAACTGATGCATCAGGATTCATTTGATCAATCATAGGCCAAACTGTGGCACCAACGCCTACAGCTCCAACTGCATATGTAGCAGTGAACAAAAAATCTCTTCTTTTAATCTTATTTTCTGACATTAATTAAAATAATTTAATATACTCAATATTGATTTTTTCTACTTAAATATATGGTCTCATATAATATAAATTACTAAATTTACTACTGAAAGAATGACACAGAATTCAACTAATCTCGGCCCGAAAATAGCATTATTTGAACCTGATATTCCTCAAAATACAGCGGCAATTATAAGGATTTGTGCTTGTCTAGGAGCCAAATTGGAGATTATTGAGCCTTGTGGTTTTGTTTTAAGTGATAAAAGATTTAAAAGGGTGGTGATGGATTATATGGATAAAAAAGAAATAAAATTTTACGAGAGCTCAGATCAGTTTTTTAGATTAAAAGGGAATCAGAGGATAATATTAATGACAACTAAAGCATCAGAGTCTTATACTTCTTTTAGATTCAAAAAAAATGATACTATTTTATTTGGAAGGGAAAGTGCAGGAGTCCCAGATAAGGTGCACAAGTATGTCAAATATAAACTTAAAATTCCGATGAAAAATAGTAAACGTTCGTTAAATATAGTTTCATCAGTATCTATTGTTTTGGCAGAAAGTCTAAAACAAGTTAATTTAATCTAGATGGACTTAGAAATAAAAAAAAATTTAACAACCAATTGGTTCAAAACATTACAAAACATATTTTGTGAAGACATTAAAAAACTAGAAAAATATAAAGTTGACTTTAAATCAACTGTCTGGAAAAAAAATGAAAAAAAAGATGAGGGCGGTGGTGAATATAGAATACTTAGAGGTGGCAAAGTATTTGAGAAAGTTGGTGTAAACTTCTCAAAAGTTCATGGGAAATTTCCAAAAAAATTACAAAAAAATATACCAGGAGCTCAAAAAGATCCAAAATTTTGGGCATCTGGTATATCAGTGGTGATGCACTTAAAAAATCCATTAATACCAGCAATGCATTTTAACACCAGATACATTTGTACATCTCATGATTGGTTTGGAGGAGGAATGGATGTCACGCCTGCAAAGAATGATATTAATGAAAAAAAAGAATTTCATAAAATTTTAAAAAAAATGTGTGATCGACATAATAAAAGTTATTACCAAAAATACAAAAAATGGTGTGATAAATATTTTTATCTACCTCATCGAAATGAGCCAAGAGGAATTGGAGGTATCTTCTTTGATTACAAAAAAAATAACTTTGAGGATGATTTTAAATTTGTTAGGGACGTCGGTATTACATTTCAATTAATTTTTAATAAGATTATTAGAAAAAAAATAAAAAAAAAATGGACACTAAAAGATAAAGAAATGCAGTATATTAAACGTGGAAGATATACGGAATTTAATTTATTGTATGACAGAGGAACAAAATTCGGTTTGCAAACAGGTGGAAATGTTGAAGGAATATTGATGTCATTACCACCAATAGCTAAATGGAAATAATATGGATAAAGAACCGATTACTTTAAATGGATTAAAAAAACTTAAAGAGGAATTAACTTTTTTAAAAGAAAAAAAAAGACCCCAGATTGTATCTGCAATAGCTGAGGCTAGATCACACGGAGATTTAAAAGAAAACGCTGAATATCATGCTGCAAAAGAAGAACAATCTCATAACGAGGGACGTATAAATGAAATTAATGATATAATCGGTAGAGCAAATGTAATAGATGTTACAAAGTTAAACAATGATGGTAAAGTAATTTTTGGTTCTACAGTATTTTTGGAAGATTTAGATAATGGAGATAAAATTAGCTACAAGATTGTAGGAAAAGATGAGGCTGATCTAAAAAAAAAATTAATTTATTTTCAGTCACCGATTAGCAAAGGTTTAATTGGAAAAAATAAAAGTGATTTAGTTGAAATCAAAACTCCTGCTGGAACTAAGAATTTTGAGATAAAAGATGTCAAATATATTTAATTATTTACAATTTTATCTACCTGTTGTTCAGAAATTTTAAAATTGTTATTAACCCATTCAGTTTCAATTA
>CACIZB010000022.1 GCA_902591025.1 uncultured Pelagibacteraceae bacterium | reverse complement strand
GATGCCAGAAGTCAGATAAAAGAAAATTATAACGATAATGTCATTGCTCATATGATAATAGATAAATATTTAGTAGATGGAAATTCCTTCACATACTTACCTGGTAATATAAAATTTGACAATTTATCGTTAGAAATAAATTTTGTGTGTTATTCAAAAGATTTATTTAACGAACTTAAAAAGAAATTGGGCAATTATCATATAGAGATTAAGCAAATTCTAAGCGCAAGTTATATGAGGGAATATTTTGGTAATAATGAAAATGAAAAAGATAAAAAAATGGATATTTTTTCTATGTGTCAGAAAATTATTGATGGTCATAACAATAATGAAATTTTGTTAGTGCAAAAAACTAGAAAAAATCAGGGTTTTTTTGAGAAATTTTTTAATTTTTTCAGTTAAAATCGTATTTTCTAGTAATATTTCTTGTTTTTGATCTTCTGAAATTCCGTAATAAACATCCTTAATGTCTGTATTAAATCAAAAAACAATTAAAAAGAAAATCCACATTGAAGGAATTGGATTACACTGTGGAAAAAAAGTAGCCCTTGATATCTATCCTGCAAACCCAAATACAGGAATTATTTTTAAAAGAGTTGACATTAAAAATAATAATATAATTTTACCAAACATATTCAATGTAAGTAACGCGTCGTTCTGTACAACCATTACGAATGAAAATGGAGTCTCAGTTTCGACAATTGAACATTTAATGGGTGCTTTTTATGGGATTGGCATAGATAACGCTTTAATTGAAATTAATAATCAAGAAGTACCAATTCTAGATGGTTCTGCAAAAATATTTGTTGAAGAAATTATAAAAGCTGGGATACAGACTAGCGACACACCAATAAAGATAATTAAAATTGAAAAAGATATTAAATTTTCATCTGATAATAAAACAATATCAATCAAACCAAGTAAGCTTAGTTTAGATATTGATTTTGAAATTAAATATAAGAATCCGTTAATTAGCAATCAGAGAAATAGCATAGATGTCTACAAAGATGATTTAAGCAATATATTTAACTCCAGAACATTTTGCCTTTATGAAGATATTGAAAAATTAAGATCATTAAATTTAGGTTTAGGTGGTTCTTTAGACAATGCAATAGTGGTTAAAGATAATCAAATTCTAAATGAGGAAAAGTTAAGAAATGAAAAAGAATTTGTTAATCACAAGATTTTAGATTGTATGGGCGATTTGTTTTTATCAGGTTACAGAATTGTAGGAAGTATAAAATGTTCTCAAGGTGGTCATAAACTTACTAATCAACTTCTTAGAAAGGTTTTCTCAGTGGACGAAAACTTTTCAATAATTGAAGTAAGTAAAAAAGCAGTTTCCAATACAATACTCAATAGAAGACATTTAAGGTCTATAGCTTAATAGTTTAGTTTTAATAAAAAAACTGATAAATATTTCCCATTACTATGAAAAACTATTTCTTAATACTCTTTTTCATTTTACTATATTCTTGTTCCCAGAAGTCAGAGGAAATTCAGACTAAAGTTGAGGGTGACAGTTTAGAAACACAAATGATCAAGGCTTATAATGCTGGCGTAGAGGCTTTAGACATGGGTGATGCATTGTATGCTGCAAAAAAATTTAATGAGGCAGAATTACTTTATCCGCAATCTGACTGGGCTCCAAGATCTTCCTTAATGGCATCATATGCATATTTTCAATTTGGATATTATAGTAATTCAGTAGATGAATTAGAAAGATTTATTAATTTGTATCCTAAAAATAAAAATTTAGATTATGCATATTATTTATTAGCTATGAATTATTATGAAAGTATAGTTGATGAAAAAAAAGATTTAAAACCCCTTAAAGAGGCAAAAAAATATTTTAATTTTATAATAAAAGAATATCCAGATACGGATTATGCTTTAGATGGAAAGTATAAGCTAGAATTAATTGATGATATTTTAGCTGCTAAAGAAATATATATAGCAAGGTATTATATCAAAAAAGAAAAGTGGATTGCTGCTGTAAATAGATTAAAATTTATCGTCAATAATTACGGCACTACGATTTTTGTCGAGGAGGCTTTGCATCGTTTAGTAGAAATTTACTATATCTTAGGATTAGAGAGCGAAGCTAGAAAATACGCAAAAACTTTAGGTTATAATTACCAATCCGGTGATTGGTACAAACAGTCATATAAAATTTTTAATAAAGATTATAGTTTTAATATAAAAAAGAAAAATAAAGAAACTGATAAAAAACTTTTAGATAAGATAAAGTCTTTTTTTTAATAATGGAAAAAGAGGAAATAATCAAACTATATAAAGAAAAAATAAAAAGATATACTTATAATAATTTTTTGTATTTTGAAAAAAGTACACAAGAAATAAGTGATGCGGAGTTTGATGCTCTCAAAAAAGAAATATTAAAATTAGAAAAAGACTATGCTTTTTTGAAACATAAGGACTCGCCATCAAAAAATGTAGGTTTTAAACCTTCAAAGAACTTTAAAAAGGTATTGCATAAAGTTCCAATGTTATCTTTAGCTAATGCATTTAGCGAGGAAGATTTAAAAAACTTTGAAAAAAAAATTTTTAATTTCCTTGATCAAAAACAAGATAAAATTTTAGAATATAGTGCCGAACCAAAAATAGATGGAATATCTGCATCTTTAACTTATAAAAAAGGAAAATTTATTCAGGGATTATCTAGAGGTGATGGAAAACAAGGAGAGGACATTACATCTAATCTTTTGACAATTAAAGATATTCCAAAATTTATTACAAGCAAAGATTTTCCAAAAGAAATAGATATTAGAGGTGAAGTATTTATAAAAAATAGTGATTTTAAAAAAATTAAAGATAATTTTGCTAATCCTAGAAATGCTGCATCTGGTTCTTTGAGACAGAAAAATCCTTCTGATACAAAAAAAATTCCTCTAAAATTTATAGCTTATACTTACGGTTATGAAAAAGGCCTTGAAGTGAGCACTCAATCTGAATTTTTAGGAAAATTAAAAAAATGGGGTTTTAAAATAAATCCTCAAAACAAAGTTATTTCAGGAATTAAAGATTTAATGTCGAATTATAAAGATATTGAAAACAAGAGAGAGGAATTAGATTTTGATATTGATGGAATAGTTTACAAAATTAATAATCTGAGCGTGCAAAAAAGATTAGGTAATGTTGCAAATGCTCCAAGGTGGGCCATCGCTCATAAATTTTCTGCTAATAAATCAATCTCTAAAATACTGAATATAGATATTCAAGTGGGCAGAACAGGAGCCTTAACTCCAGTTGCAAAAATTAAACCAGTTAAAATAGGTGGTGTAGTTGTCTCAAATGCAACTTTACATAATGAGGATGAAATTGTTAGAAAAGATATAAGAGTTGGAGATACTGTAACAATAGAGAGAGCTGGTGATGTAATCCCTCATGTTGTTTCAGTAGATAAAGATAAAAGAGCTAAAGACATAAAAAAATTTGTTTTTCCAACCAAGTGTCCTTGTGGATTTAAAACAGTAAAGGAATTTAATAAAATCACAAAGAAATTTGATGCAGTAAGGAGATGTCCTGATAGAGGTTTTGATTGTGATAAAATGGCTATAGAAAAATTAAAGCATTTTGTTTCAAAAGAGGCTTTTAATATTGATGGATTAGGAAAAAAGATTGTTGAACAATTTTGGGAGTTAAAATTGATAAAGCTGCCACAAGATATTTTTTCTTTAGATTATAGTAAAATTGAAAAATTAGATGGATGGGGAAAATTATCTGTCGCTAATTTAAGATATTCAATAAATGAAAAAAAAATTATACCGCTTGAAAAATTTATCTATTCTCTAGGTATAAGACACATTGGTCTAGAAAATGCCAAATTAATTTCAAAACATTTAAAAAAGTTATCAAATCTAATTAATTTATCAAAAAAAAATAATTTTCAAGAATTGTTGAATGTTGATGGAATTGGAGAAACACAAATAAATTCAATAAAAAATTTTTTTTCAAATGACACAAATCTTACGGTTTTAGACGAATTAGGGAAGATTCTTACTATTAGAAATCAAATTGAAACAAAGAAAACAGGTTTGCTGTCTAATAAGACTTTCATGTTAACAGGCAAACTAGATGGAATGAGCAGAGCGGAGGCAAAATCACTGATAGAGCTTAATTCAGGTTCAATTGTTAGCAATATTTCAAAAAAACTTGATTTTCTGATTGCTGGGCAAAAACCAACGAAAAGAAAAGTGGATATGGCTTTAGCGTTAAATGTAAAAGTTTTAAGTCAAGAGGAATGGAACAAATTATTAAAAAAAACTTAATAACCACTTTCTTTCATCCTTATTAAGAAACTTATATAATTTACAGTAGATTAGAAGATTGTAATTAAAAAGATAATTTTTTTCATTTTTTGTTAATTTGTCAAAATTAATTAAATCTTTATCAATAGGTGCTAAAGTAAGATTATCAAAAAATAATTTATCATTCTTTTTTTTTACATAAATCAAATTTTCAATTCTAATACCAAATTGGTCTTTCTTATAATAACCAGGTTCATTACTTAAAATCATTCCCTCTTGAATTTTAATATTATTGTATTTTGATATTGATTGTGGTCCTTCGTGAACGTTAGAAAAGAAACCAACACCATGCCCTGTACCATGCTCGTAATCTAAATTTTTATTCTTTAAATATTTTCTGGCTTTTTTATCTATCAGTTTACCAGTATTAAATTTTTTTAAATCTACTTGAACAACTGCAATATGACCTTTTAAGACTCTAGTAAAAATATCTTTAATCTTATTTTTAGGTTTTGAAAAACAGATTGTTCTCGTTACATCAGTAGTTCCATACTTATACTGACCACCAGAATCGCATAAAAATATATCATTTTTTTTAATAATTTTTGTATTTTTTTTTGTAGCCCGATAGTGAATTATAGCTCCATTACACCCAGTTCCAGCTATTGTATTAAAACTTGGATACAAATAATTTGAATTTTTTTTTCTAAATTCTTCAAGTTTATTTTGAGCCTCAAATTCTGTTATTCTTTTTTTATTTATTTCTTTAATCCAATAGATAAATTTTGTTAAAGCTAGTCCGTCAAATATATGAGAATGTACCATATTTTTTATTTCCATTTTATTTTTAATTGACTTCATCTGATAAATTGGATCTCCGTTCATTGAAATTTTGAATTTTGTTTTAATGATATGCTCAAAAAATAAAGAACATGTTTTTGGGTCAATTAAGATTTTACCTTTTTTTTGTTTTTCTATAAATAACTTAAAATCATTTGGGTTAATTATTCGATTAGAACTAATTTTTTTATCTTTGATTAAATTCTTAACTTTTTTTTTATCTGCAATTAAATAATATTTTCCGTTTTTGTTCAGAAATAAATGACAATCAGGTATTGGACTGTTAGGATTATCATGTCCTCTAATATTTAACAGCCAAGCTACATTCTCTGGTGCACTGACAAAAATAGAATCACATTTATTTTTTTTGATAATTTTTAAAACTTTATTAATTTTATTAGTATAATTTTCACCAACAGTATTTTCATTTAATGAAAAAAATGGTTTATTAAAATTAACTTGTTTTTTATAACTTGACCCTACCAAGTCTTCATTAATCAATTCGATTTTATTATTTTTTAGAAAAAAATTTTTAATTTGGTTTGATGTAAAGAATTTTGGACTTATTCCAAGTATTAAATTTTTGAACAAATTACAATTAATGATTTTATGATAATCGATTATTGAAAAATTTTTTCCTGATTCTATTTTCGCCTGAAGAGAATATCTTCCATCTACAAACAAGTAGTTTTTCCGCTTTAATATTATAGCATAACCAGCTGAACCACTAAAATTACTTATTATTTTAAGACGATCTATTTTTGAGTATTCAGAAAAAAATTCATCATTTTTAGGTATCACATAACCATCAATTTTTAGCTTTTGAAATTGATCTCTAAGTTTTCTAATCCTGGCTTCGATCATTTATTTAATTCTTTTTTGGTATCTTATCCAGCCAGGACTTCTTACATTATCTTCTACCTCAAAATCTTGATTAAATTCAAAATCTTCACCATGATCTTTATTTTCATCAAAATATGAATTTTTTTCTAAAAATTTTTCTGGGAGTTCATCAATAAATCTAGAAGCCATGCTATCGATCCAATCTCCTTGATAAAATCTATTCATTGAAAATGATATTATAGCTTTTTTCTTTGCTCTTGTAATCCCGACGTAAGCCAATCTTCTCTCTTCCTCTAAACCTTTTTGACCTTTCTCTTCGATTGATTTTTGATTTGGAAAAAGACCTTCTTCCCAACCTGGCAAAAATATTACATCAAACTCTAATCCTTTGGAGGCATGCATAGTCATCATATTAACTTTTTCTCCCTCCCATTCTTGATCTATTGATGTTGCTAAAGCCACATGTTCTAAGAAACTTTCTAGATTATCAAATTCTTTCATTGCGCTTAAAAGCTCTTTTATATTTTCTAATCGGTTTTCATTTTCTAAATCTTTTTTGTTTTTTAACATAGAAGAATAACCAGACTCATCTAGCACAATTTGTAATAACTTTACGTGGTTGATTTTTTCAATTTTGCTTTGATTTCTCCATTTCGTTAAAAGATTTATAAATGATAATAAACCTATTTTTGCTTTTGGTTTTATTAAATTTTCCTGCAACATTTTCTTTGAGCAAGCCTCTAAACTTAGAGAATATTTTTTTTGATACTCATGAATCGTTTTTATTGTGCTGTCCCCAATAGATCTTTTTGGGTTATTTACGATTCTTTCAAATGCCAAATCGTCCTTTTCTTGATGAATCAATCTTAAATAAGCTACACAATCTTTAACTTCTGCTCTTTCATAAAATTTTATGCCTCCTAGTATTCTATATGGAATTCCAATTTTAAGAAATCTTTCCTCAAATTCTCTAGTTTGGAATATAGCCCTTACAAGAATAGCTATTTTGTTATAAGAATATTCTTTTTTAATTTTTTCTATTTCATCTGAAAGACCAGTTGCTTCATCTTTTCCATTTTTAAAACAATTCAGTTTGATAAGTTCACCATCTTCCATTGTGGTCTTTAAAGTTTTGCCAAGTCTATTTTGATTATTAGATATTAAATTCGAGGCGACTGACAAAATATTTTGGGTTGATCGATAATTTTGTTCAAGTCTTATAATTTTTGTATTATCGTAAATTTTATCAAATTCTAAAAAATTTTTAATTTCTGCACCCCGCCAACTATAAATTGATTGATCATCATCTCCTACGCAACAAATATTTTTATTTTTTTCAGCCAATAAATTAAGCCATCTGCTCTGTATAAAATTTGTATCTTGATACTCATCTACAAGAATATACTTAAAGTTTTTTGAGTATAGGTTTCTTATCTCATTGTTTTTTTCAAAAATTTTAACTACGTGTAATATTAAATCACCAAAATCACATGAATTGAGATCAATTAATTTTTGTTGATAAATTTTATAAATTGGTAAGATCATTTTTTCGTAAATGTCTTTGTAATTTATTTTTACTTCATTAGGATAAAATCCATTATTTTTCCATTTATCTATAATTGTTAAAATATATTTTGGTGCAAGTTGCTTAACATCAATATTCTCAGCTTTACAAATATTTTTGATGAGTCTTATTTGATCATCTGTGTCTATAATTGTAAAATTTGAATTAAGATTTATAGCTGAGGCATGCTTTCGTAAAAGTTTGGCACAAATTGAATGAAAAGTACCAAGCCAGGACAAACCCACCGCTGATGCCCCAAGAATATTGCTCACTCTGCTTTGCATCTCACTTGCCGCTTTATTTGTAAAAGTTACAGCTAAAATTTGATTTGGAAATGCCTTTTTTTCTTTAATTATATTAGCAATTCTGCTTGTTAAAACTTTAGTTTTTCCTGAACCTGCGCCAGCTACAATCAATAAGGGTCCATCAAGATGTTTTACAGCCTCTTTTTGGGCTTTATTAAGATTTTTAAAAAAATCAGAGTTTACCATTTAAAAAATTTTAATATAAGTTGTTTAAAACAATGCCTAAACATAATCAATTAATTAAAAATATTAAGAGCCAATTTGTATCAATAAATAACACATTAGAAAGTTATTTTAATGAATTAAAATTTTTTATTAAAAATTTAAGAAGATCAAAATTTTCTAAGAATAGTAAAGCTTTTTTAATATTAATAGCAATTACTTTTTTAGTAATTTCCTATTATCTATTACCCACACTGTACAATAAAGATCTTATACAAACAGAAATAAAGAATCAAATTTCCAAAAAATACAATATTAATATTAAATTTAATGAAAAAGTAAAATAC
>CACIZB010000021.1 GCA_902591025.1 uncultured Pelagibacteraceae bacterium | reverse complement strand
CAATAAAACTAGTTTCCAAAGATATATAAATCAACTTACCGTTTATCATTACAAGAGATCAAATCTTTATAAAAAATTTTTAAATTCATTAAAATATAAACCAAATAATGATTATCAAGTTCATGAATTACCATTTTTACCTGTAAGATCATTTAAGCAATTTGATTTATTAAGTGTAAATAAAAGAGATATTTATAAAATACTGTATTCTTCAGGCACAACATCTAACTTACTTTCTAAAATATATTTAGATAAAGCTAATGCGCTTAACCAAATTCATGTATTGAAAAAAATATTTTTTACAACAGTTGTTGAAAATAAATTACCAATGATAATTATCGATAAAAAAAACGACTTTGATCAAAATAGTTACAATGCAAGCATGGCAGCAGTAAGAGGATTTTCTATTTTTGCTAATGATATAGTTTATTTGTTAGATCAAAATAATAATATAGATTATCAAGAACTTAATAAGTTTTTATCAAAAATTAACAATAAATTTATAATATTTGGACTTACATCTAATATATATCTGAACCTTATAGAAAAAATTGACAAAAATAAAATTGACAAAAAAAAATTTGAAAATTCTATTTTAATTCATGGAGGAGGATGGAAAAAAATATTAGATAGAAAATTAAATCACAATGATTTAAATTCGTTACTAAGTAAAAATATCGGTATTCAAAGAGTTATAAATTACTATGGATTAGTAGAGCAAATCGGATCGATATTTTTTGAGTGTAAATGTGGGTACTTTATACCATCTAACTTTTCAGATATTATTATTAGAGATGAAAATTTAAAAGTTTGCGAAACTGGTGAAAAGGGCATGGTTCAATTATTATCTTTGTTACCAACTAGTTATCCTGGCCATAGTATACTTACAGAGGACATAGGAGAAATAGTAAATGATGAAAAATGCAGATGTTATGGAGATGGTAAAAGGTTTATCATTCATGGAAGACTTAAAAGCGCTGAGATAAGAGGCTGTAGCAACGTATAATTTATGAACAAAAACTCTATAAACTATCTTGTTGGAAAAAATGCGAAGTTGAACAAGATTTTAACTCCATTTAGTCAAATTATTGTATTTTTTTTAGATGATCTTTCAAAGACGCTTAAAATTATAAATAAAAAAAAACACTCTGATATTGAAGCACTCTCATTCTTTTGTAGAAAAAACAATATAGAGAAGTTGAAAAATAATTATTTTAATTCAAAAGTAATACGATTTGGATTGGGTAAATTATTTCATATTACCCCATCAAATATGCCAACAAATTTTGCCTATTCATTAATTTTCGGATTACTCGGTGGAAACTCTAATATTATAAAAGTACCATCCAATGATTTCCAAGAAATGAAAATAATTTGTAAATCGATCAATGTAGTTTTAAAAAAAAAAAAATTTATCCAATTAAGGGATATGATAATGATAGTAAAGTACACTCAAAATGATGAACTTACAAAAAAATTCTCTCAAATATGTGATGGTAGATTAATTTGGGGAGGAGATGAAACCGTTAGAAATTTAAAAAAATTTTCAACAAAGGTAAAAAATATTGATATTCCATTTTCTGACAGATATTCAATTTGTTTAATTAATTCAGAGAAGTTTTTAAAATTAAATAAATTTAATTCTAATATACTAATTAGTAAATTTTATAACGATACATACGAGGCTGATCAAAATGCCTGCTCCTCTCCACATTTAATTTTATGGTCTGGAAAAACAATTTTAAACGCAAAGAAAAAATTCTGGTCTTTATTAAATAGTTTAGTTGTTAAAAAATATAATCCACCACTTATTTCTTCAGTAGATAATTATTCAAAATTTGTTGAAGATACGTTGTCAAAAAAGGACGTATCTTCTTTTAGCAAGTATAATAAATCTTTGTATGTTATTTCTTTAAAAAAAATTAACAAAGAAAATTTTATTAGCAAAACAAAGTGGGGTTATTTTTACGAATTGCATATGAATAATTTGATAGACTTAAAATATATCACAAATAGAAGTTTACAAACTATAACTTACTTTGGATTTTCAAAAAATTTTTTAAAATCCTTTTTTAGCAAGAATAACTTCAACGGAATTGATAGGGTAGTTCCAATTGGACAAGCCTTAAATATTAATCTTATATGGGATGGATATGATATTATTAAAACCTTATCACGTGAAATTGATATTAGATAATTTATGAAATTAAGTAAAAAAGAAATTATTAAAATTCAAAAAAATAGGGATCCTTATCTTTTAATTGATTATGCTACTAAAGTTGTACCAGGAAAATCAGTCGAAGGATTTAAAATATTAAAAAAAAATGAATGGTTTTTTAAAGTACACTGGCCAGGGGATCCTAATATGCCTGGAATGTTGCAAGTAGAGGCCCTAGTTCAAATGTCGTCTCTAATTATTTTTACGTTACCCAAAATGAGCGGTAAAACTCTGTATCTTGCTGACTCAAATAATATCAAATTTTTTAAAAAAATAGTCCCAGGAGATAAGTTGAAGATTGTTTCTAAATTGGTATCCAGTTCTAGAGGTTTGTATAAATTCGAGGCTCAGGGATATATAAAAAAGAAAATTGCATGTAAAGCAAGTTTTACTCTAATTCTTCCCAACTTTTTGAACATAAATCCAAACAGGCCAAATCAAGAATAATAAAAATATTATTTCATAATGCTTATTATCGGTGTATATAATTTGAGGATAAAAAAATAAATGACTGTAAAATCTCTTTGGTTTAACAAACCTCGATTAGTTGAAAAAGTTAAAAAATTCCATGACCATTTAAGAAAAAATGATGGCAAAATAGGTACTTACCATAGAGGAATTGAATTAAATTATAATAATGCATGTAATTTAAGATGTAAGTATTGTTTTACAAATTCACCAAAAGGAGACCATGTAAAAGATTTTTTACCAATTCCGAAATTAAAAGAAATAGCAGATGAAGCAGATGAATTAGGATTTTTAGAGTGGGACCTTCAAGGAGGAGAATTATTACTCAGACCAGATCGACTATTTGAAGCACTGGATGCGATAAAACCAGATAGATTTTACTTATATGTAACCACTAATGGTTTTAAAGTAGATAGAAAAATGATCAAAGAACTAGGCAAGCATGGTGTAAGTAGAATGTCTGTAAGCTTAGATAGCATGGATCCAGAATTTCATGATGAAATGAGAGGTAGAAAAGATTCTTGGAGAAGAGCCATGCAAGCACTTGAATATATACAGGAGGCTGGAATGGACCCTTATCTAAATGTAACTGTTGGTCATTATAATGCTAAAAGCCAGGACCTTAGATTATTGTTAGATTATTCAAAAAAGAAAAGATACAGAACTCTTGTAAATGTCGCTTGCCCGACAGGTATGTGGAACCAGGTGCATGATGTTGTTTGTGATGACGAAGATATTGAACATATCAGACAATTAAGAAAAGAGTATAAAAATTTAAATAGAAACTTATGGAATCCTTTCGATCCAAAACTCGAAAAAATTATGGGGTGCACTACAGTTAACAGAATGTATATTACAGCATTAGGCGATGTTTTAGCCTGTCCTTATGTTCATATAAAAATAGGAAATGTTTTTAAGAATAGTTTAAAAGAAATTTCAGAATATGGTTTTAGAATAAAGCACTTTAGAAATTACAGTGAAAAATGTTTAGCAGGTGAAGATTTAAATTTTATTAAAAAATTTAATTCTACACCAGGAAAAACAATTTTTAATCCTGTAAATGCTGAAGAAATTTTTTCAAAAGAAGATTTTGTTGATTAAATAATATATAATCAGATGTATTTAAGTTCCTTAAAAAATAAAAATGTTGTTATTACAGGTTGTAATAAAGGAATAGGAAGAGCCACGCTAGAAGAGTTCTCTAAAAATGGCGCTTCCATTTTTGCTTGTGTAAGAACCATAAACGTAGAATTTAAAAAATATGTTAATTATTTAAAAAAAAAATATAAAGTAAACATACAAATCATTCATCTAGATTTGTTAGATACTAAATCTATTTCTAGCTGTATGAATGAAATTTATAAAACCACCAAAGATATACATATTTTAGTAAATAATGCTGGTATATTATTTAACGCTTTATTTCAAATGACATCCGAGAAAAAACTTAAAGAAATATTTCAAATAAACTTCTTTTCCCAAATTTATTTAACTCAAATTATATCAAGAGGAATGGCAAAGAATAAAAAGGGCAATATCATATTTGTTTCTTCTACTTCTGGATTAAATGGGGATGAAGGTAGATTTGCTTATTCAAGCACTAAAGCGGCAATTATTAATACCACTAAAACTTTATCTAAAGAACTTTCTAATTATAATATCAGAGTGAACTCCATATCTCCAGGATTAACTAAAACTGATTTAATGTTAGAAAATACAAATAAAGATATTATTAAAACTGAAGTAGAAAAAATTCCCCTTAAACGAATTGCGAGAACTGATGAAATCGCAAATGTCATAATTTTTTTAGCATCTGAAAAATCTTCTTATATAAATGGTCAAAACATAGTTATTGATGGTGGATATTTGTGAAGTTAAACAAAATAAAATCTTTTGCAAAAAACATAAGAAAAAATATTATTTTTACAGCGTATAAAGCGGGTGCAAAGAGCGCACATATTGGAGGGGCACTATCTTGTGCTGATATAATGGCTGTTTTGTATTCGGACATACTTCGATTTAAAAAGAAAAATATAATTGATGTTAATAGAGACAGATTTATTTTAAGCAAAGGACACGCTTGTTTAGCTTTATATTCTGCTCTTGTTGAAAAAAAAATATTAAAAAAAAAAGATTTAGAAACCTTTGAGGGAGATGGCAGTAATCTATTAGGCCACCCAATTATTAACAAAATATCAGGCATTGAATTTTCAACTGGAAGTTTAGGAATGGGACTTGCTCTTGGGGTGGGCATTGCTTTGGCCGCGAAAAAGAAAAATAAAAGTTATAAAACATTTGTTGTATTAGGAGATGGAGAATGTAATGAAGGATCAGTTTGGGAGTCAGTTTTATGTGCAAGCCATTTCAAGCTAGATAATATTATTATAATTGTTGATAGGAATAACTTTCAACAAACTGGAAAAAATTCAAAAATTATGGACTTGAAAAATTTAAAATCAAAATTTAAAAGTTTTGGTTGTGAATCAATTGAAATAAATGGTCATAACATTAATCAAATTTATAAATCTTTAAAAAAAATTCATAAAAATAAACCACTCGCAATTATAGCTAATACCATCAAAGGCAAAGGGATTAAGATATTTGAAAATGATAATAATTGGCATCATTCAATAATTACAAAAGCAATTTATAAAAATATTAATAAAGAATTATAATTCATAAATGATCTCACAATCTAACATAAAGCTTTGGTCTAGCCTGGGAATGAGAGCAACATTTGGACTTATTGCAATTGAACTTGCAAATAAAAATCCAAACCTGATAATAACAACCTCTGATGTTTCTACTTCAGCAGGTTTAGATAGATTTAAAAATAAATTTTCAGAAAAATATATTGATGTTGGTATTGCTGAACAAAATCTCATAGGAGTTTCTGCTGGATTAGCAAGTGAGGGATATGATGTTATTTCAACTACATTTGCACCTTTTCAAACTTTAAGATGTTGTGAGCAAATAAAAGTAAATTTAGGTTATATGAAACATAAAGTTTGCATGGTTGGTCTTGCTAGTGGGTTAGTTTTAGGAAATTTAGGTTTTACTCATTGCAGTATAGAAGAAGTAGGGGTCTTAAGATCAATCCCTAACATTACAATTGTTTCTCCATCTGATACTCTTGAATTGTATAAAGTTTTAAATGAAGTTTTTAATTTAAAAGGATCTTTTTATATAAGACTAACTGGCGGATCAAACTCAAAAATAATAAATAAGTCTGATTATAACTTTACAGTTGGAAAATCTGTAGAATTATTATCAGGCCAGGATGTTAGTATAATTGGTTGTGGAAATATTTTAGGCAACTGTCTAGAGGCAGCAAATATTTTAAAAAATAAAAATATCAATTGTTCAGTAATTAATATGCATACAATCAAACCAATTGACAAAGACAAAATTGTTGAAATAAGCAAGAAAAATAAATTAATAGTTACTGTCGAAGAACATAATGTGATTGGGGGGTTAGGAAGCTCTGTTGCAGAGGTGTTATCAAGTGAGAAACATAATTGTATTTTAAAGAGAATAGGCATTAATGACTTTTACTCGTCAGGAGGAAGCTATGAGTATTTAAAAAATATCTATGGACTATCTACTGAAAAAATTATAGAGACAATTGCTTCTAATATTCAAAATAATAAATGAAAAATAAGAGTAAATACATAGATATTTTTATCACATCATTATCTATAGATAAAAAAAAATTCAATGAAAAATTGAAGTATAATGAAATCCCCGAGTGGGACTCTATTGCTCACATGACATTAATGTCAGGACTCGAGGAGGGTTTTAATATTTCTTTAGATACAGATGATATCGTCGACTTTAGTTCCTTTAAAAAAGGAATTGAAATATTAAAAAAATATAAAGTTACCTGAGTCAACAATGATAATACTTGGAATAAATGATACTCATGACGCATCAGCTTGTTTGATCAAAGATGGTAAGCTTTTAATCGCAATCGAAGAAGAGAGATTTCGGAGAGTTAAAAAAATTAGTAGCTTTCCAAGAAAATCCATTGAAAATATTTTCAAATTTACCGGTTATACTTCAAAAGATATTGATTTTGTTGCTGTAGGGACAAAATTTTTAAATGGGGCTCTTTTATGGAACACAGTAGCAGATTTTAAAATTAGAGATTGGAAAAAACTACAAGAAGAGCTCTTTTACAATATAATCTATAAAAAAAAAAAGATAAAATTTAAAGATGTTTTTAAAGATTTTAAGCCGAGTGTTAAACTTAGTTATCCACTTAAGGGCAATGTAAAACTTGAACTAAACTCAACTTCTAATAACAATCATTCAATTAAATTACAAAATTTTAGAAAAAAATATATTTCGAAATTTCTTAAAATTGATGAGCATAAAATTAATTTTTATGATCATCATCTTTGTCATAGCTTATATGGATATTTTGTATTTTCTAATCATTTAAAAAAAAAAAAAAATATTGCCTTAGTTAGTATGGATGGTGGAGGTGACAATAGATATAATAGTATTCATTTAATAAAAAATTTAAACTTTAGATCAATAAAAAATAAAAGTAAAAGTCTTATAGGCCCAATGTATGAGTCAATAACCTTACTTTTGGGCATGAACCCAGCAAAACATTCATATAAAATAATGGGTTTAGCACCTTATGCGAGCGAATACCACAAATCTGGACCTAGAAAAATTTTTTTAGATTCATTTAAACTTCGAGGAATTAATTTTTCTAGAAGTAAAAAAATGAAGGATTATTACACATACTTCAAAAAAAAATTAAACAACTATAGATTTGATGGAATTTCAGGAGGCATTCAAGATTTTGTTGAAATTAGACTTGCAGAGTGGTTTCAAAATATTTCAAAAAAATATAATGTAAAAAATTTTGTTTTTTCTGGAGGTGTAGCCAATAATGTTAAAGCTAACAAGTATCTATTTGAAAAAAAATTTATTGATCAACTTTATGTGCCACCAGGTCCAGGAGACGAAAGTATTTCTATTGGAGCTGCATTTGCGGCTATGGTTGAAAAAGTAGGTTTTAAAAAAACAAGTTTAATCGCAAAATTTCCTAGTAATGCATATTGGGGTGTACCAATAGATAAAAATGACCTAATTAAATTTAAAAATAATTCAATAATTAAAAAAAATTATAAACAAATTAAAGATAAGAAATTTAAACATACAAGTTATTACTTATCTAAAGGGGAGATTGTGTTTTTTTGTAAAGGTAGAATGGAATTTGGACAAAGAGCATTAGGGCATAGGTCAATTTTAACAGATCCATCAAATGTTGAGTCTGTATTTAAAATTAATTCAGCTATTAAAAAAAGAGATTTTTGGATGCCATTTACCCCCTCTGTTTTAGATAGTCACAAAAATAAATATTTTATAAACTCAAAAAAAATTAATTGTGATTTTATGACGATGAGTTTTGATACGACTCAATTAGGAAAAAAACATCTCAAAGCAGCAATTCATCCTTATGATCACACTATTAGACCTCAAATTGTTAACAAAAAAACTTGTTATCATTATTATTCTCTGATCTCAGAATTTAAAAAATTGACTGGCATAGGGGCTTTATTGAATACATCACTGAATGTTCATGATAAACCTATTATTTGCCAACCAACTGATTTGATAAAAGAGTTAATTTCCAACAAAGAAACATTAGCAAATTATATTTACGTCGAAGATACTTTATTCATAAAAAAAAAAATATAATAATGACCTTAAAACTTACTTAATTTTTTTTTTATCTTAAATAATTTGTATGCCATTTTAAGATCATTGGGTGTATCGATATCTACTGACTCAAACTCATTTAAAATAATAAATTTAGAAAACATTTTATGAAACATTTTTTTTTTAATCCAAGCTTTCGATTTAAAGCAGTCAATTTGGCCGGTATTATAATAGTGTTCCTTTAGGTCCTGCGTTCTCATTAATTTATGTTTAAGGTTAACTGGCTTGAGTTTATTTTTATGATACTTCAAGGCTCTCTGAATTGGGTGAGGAAATTTTTTTACTGTTGTAACGTATTCAGTATTTTTTAAAATTTTTTTACATTTTTCTATTAATTTTTTATTAACAAAAATTGAAGTTGGATATATCATAAAGATATTTAGATTTTCTTTTTTTTTTATTAACATCATTTTTTTAAAAAAATCATCAATTACAGATTTTAAAATCGCATGATCATTTGATAATTTTTGTGACCTTAGATATGGGACTTCTGCACCATATTTTTCAGCTAAATTTTTTATTATAATAGAGTCTGTACTAACGTATATTTTGTCGAAAATTTTACTTTTTTTTGCAGTTTCAATCACCCGTCGTAAAAAGGTTTTTCCTAAAAATGTTTTAATATTTTTATTTTTTATTCTTTTACTGCCAGCTCTAGCTGGAATTAAACATATATTATTTGTCATATTTAAAATAAAAACAAAATTTTTATCAATTTCATATGGAATTAAAATTTAGATGGTTTATATACAGTTTTCGAAAAAA
>CACIZB010000020.1 GCA_902591025.1 uncultured Pelagibacteraceae bacterium | reverse complement strand
AATGATTATAAAAATACTTTAAAGAAAGTTTTCAATGATATCCTTAATAAAATAAAAGAAAAATTTTCAATCGAAGACGTTTTGGAAAATCTTGAAAATTTCAATACAAATGAGATTGAAAATAAAGTTAAAGATAAATTTAAAAATAAACTTAAAAAATTAATTAATTAGAATTTATTTAGAAACTACTATCTCTCCAGCCACCTCTGTTTGAAATAACATCTCCTGGAATAGATAAAATTGAAAATAAAGTACTTGCATCATCAGATGGACCTGCGACGTTAGCAAATAATTTATCAGAGAAAATAACTAGTTCTGATAAAATACCTTCTCTTACATATGCACATCGATTATTGTTTGGATTAGCTACTTCATCAGTCAAATCATCAGGTATAGCTAAATTTAGAGCATCTGCATTATTAGTTCCGCATTCATCATCTGTTGCACAGATAAATGCATGACCTTGATTACATCTATTAAGGCCTATCGGTGGTTGATAAACTGGAAAATAAACTTTTCCTTTAAACAACGTAGGTGATGCTGATGCTTTTCTATAAGTTCTTTGATTATTATAAGATCCGTCTTGTGTTTTTTCGAGATGTACCACCCAAGCCTCTCTACCAGTATCCAATGGACAATTTTGGTCTTCATCATCGTTTCCTGTTACGTTTTGACAAACACTTGCAGCGCCAACGCTTAAGGTAGCATCATTTGCACCTTTATGCGCATTCTTAATAAAATTTTGATTAATTTTTAAAGGTGTTGCACTCGGATCTTGAACTGCTTTTGGAATTGTAACACCATTTAAATGATTGAAATATGGATAATGCTTATCTTTTACACCATATAAAATATTATCAAGTCCATCACCCCTATTTCCTAAATCTGTAAAGTTACCAGTAGAACCAAACAAATAAAAAGCTCCATCGTCAAATCCAATACCTGCATCCATTCCAAAATATGAATATCTTCCATTTCTTTTTGTGGCATCAAGCCTGAATAAAGTTGTTTGATCATAAAGTTCGGTTATACCAGACGTAAGTACACCATTCTCATATCCTTTAGTATTATTGGATAAATTTATTTTTGTAATTTTACCTTCAAGATCATTTACATAAACAAGAGCTCCTCTCCAAGGAATATTTGGAGCTGTATCAGGAGTAATAACAACTGGAGCTCCTACAATAGCATTTGGTATATCGCTTCCATTAGGTGTTGATATTACTTCTGAACCTATTGATATACCACTAGGAGAAGTATCAACTATAGTTATTGGTCCACCATTAACATTTGCTGCAAATATACTTCCAGGTTTATCGTCAGCATGACCTTCGAGATCGACTAAAAAGAGTGCTGAGCCCCCACATAAGTCATTTCTTGCATTACCACCACCTAGTACTGCAACATATCTATCTGTTTCAATACGACCATCAGCAGAGGTAGGCATCCTAATTATTCTTGGCGTTGACCAAGTCTCGCCTAATCTTGAATAATCATAAGCTTCATCGATGTTCGAAGCTCCTAGACAAGCTGTTACATTCACCAAATTTGAGGCAGACTGAAGAGTGTCAACTGTTATATCGTTTCCTTGGGCATCCTGAGTGGTTGTTGTAACTGTCGACTGTGCAGCATTATAAACCTTATCATTTTCGAATGTTATCTGTAACATGCTGCCACCTGCGCCATCATCAGTAATTTTAGCTGATGATATTTTAATTGGAACTGTAACGTTATTAACAAGTTCAGTAGCACTTAAGATACCGTCTGGTATCGACTCATCTTTATCATAATCTAATTGAAGAGTTGGGAAGTGATAAGTTTTACCCGTATAACATGAATTAGTTCCATCATCTTTAAAAGTTGTAGAAGAAACACATTGAGCTATCGCATCTTGTTCTGCAGTAGATTCTCCTGGTGGATCAGTTTTTTTATTTTCCTCATCATCTTTCTCTCTTGCTTCTTGATAATTATCAATAGCCACTTCTCCCTCAGCAGACTCTCCTAAATTAGTTGATGATTTGTTATATTCATAATATTCAACATCACCATTTACGTCTGCAACTAATACTCTTGAATTTATTCTATCATTAAAAACTGAAAACATATGTATTGGACCTTTGCCTCCAAGTGGTAACGGAGTAGTAACATCAATTGCTGAAAAACCTGCTCCCCCTCTTCCGTAAGGAACGAATAAAATAGTTCGCCAACTCTTAGAGCCTTCTAGATCACCCGCTTGACTATAACCTCGAATAAACAAATCATGGACCACTGGGGATCCATCAACTCCAAAAATAGGATTAGTTCCACCACCTCCTTCTACATCTCCATCTAACCCTGGATTGATAATTTGAGGTAATAGTGAGCCGATAAAAGGTGGAATAAATGCCCATTCCTCTTTTCCAGTTTTTGCATTTATTGCATGCAGCATTCCACTGTTGGCACCTGCATAAATTATATTTTCTCTTGTTGCGTATCTATTCATAAAGTTTTGATAGCCATTTGTGGCTCTGTGATAAGATTCTTCATTAGGTCCTGAGAACGCTATACTTGAGTTTGGAGGGCCAACCTCTACTAATTGAGAATGGTAGATGTCTCCCATAACATGATCTCTTACTTCTCTTACATCACAATCAGCATCATAATCAAAATAATCATTACCTTTCATAAAATTAATTAAGCCAATCACTTCATCACCTAGAACCGAGTCTGAACCGACATCTGAACAGTCAGATGACGCATTGTGGTAATCAGGAATTTGATAGCCTAATTTATCAAACAAACTTTTAATAGCATCAGATTTACTAACGTTAAAATTGTCCCAATTTTCTAAATATGGATTATTAGGCATGGCAGACCAAATATTTCTAGTATCGGCCTCACTACCTGGAGATGATTGATTTTTTATCATAGTTGCTGCACTCCAATTACCATGTAAATTCCCTGGCGCTGTATCGTGCTCTACTGTTCCATCTGGTTTTAATTTTTTTCTTAATAAAGTCCCTCGCCATTCACCATATTGTTCATAAGCAAATTGTGCTTGGTATAGTGAGCCCCCTTCTTGAATAGTCGCTGTAATAGATGGAGCTGTGAAAGCAAGTTTGTCTGCAATAATTTGTCTTATCCTTGACGTCAGCTCTGATTTTAAATCTTCTGGAGTTAATGCTATAATTGCCTTTTCACATTCCTCGTCTGCATCACATTCAGCTGTGGTAGTTGCTGTACTTGAGCCTATTCTTGCAAGTGCATGAAATCTATTCAAAGGTACTCCGGTTATTCCTCCTCCGTAGGCAACATAAATAGATTTAACACCTTTTTCTCTTAATCTTGCCATTCTAGCAGCTGTTTGACCACCAGCACCTAGCACTCCTGTATGATTCATGGCACCATCACCGATTACAATTACATAATTCAATTGACACTCAGAATTTGGATCTAAAAGTTGTCCACCAGCATTAGCATCGTTAAAATAATCTTCCGCCATTTGTGAAAATGCATTTGCATCTGTTCCCCATGCCATTCCAAGCGGATTAAAAGCATCCATGATTCTATCAGCTCCCTCTGGGCCGACTGCAACATTTATACAAGCATCTGAATAACATATTGAGCTAGTGCCATTTGGATGTTGATTTGCATCTAATGCTGTACCTGCATCTGTTTGAACAGTAGTATTGACATTTTCTATTATGTCAGCACCATTAGCGTCTTGGCCAGTAACTACTTGTGTGGTTTCAGTAGAAAAAGAGGTGTTCACCCCTCCCCAGCCACCATAGTACTGACATCCATCATTTCTATGACAGAATTGTCCTCCTCGTGGCGCACGTCGTCCTGGTTGTTCACCAGCATTCCAATGACCAAAACCAAAGTAAGCACCGGTTGTTAAAGTTGTGTCGTTCATAATCGCGTTAAGAGCTTGTTTTACTCCGTCCCACCTTCTTAATCTTGGACCACCCATTTGCTGTTGCCATGCTGTATTTCTATTTGCTGTAGTAAAAAGAGTTTCATTAAATTCGTCTACGTAACCCCCATTTGAAGATGTTAAAATTCTTGTTTGGCCTGAGTTATGATCAGTTTTTATATGAAGTCCCCATGGAGCCTGAAAATATACATTGTCTGCTGCTAAAGAACCAGCAGCTCCAATGTTAGATGCTATACTCGCTACACCAGCTCCAATACTAGTTGCAACACCACAAGTATTTCCTGTCCATTCAATTTTTTGTACTGCATGATTAATATGTGAGGTTGTGTAAACAATATTACTATTGTCTGGTGATACTTCTACTCCTGTAGCAAATGCCATTTGACTTGTTAGAGTTGGCCCATTAATAGCTGAGCACCTTCTTTGTTCATCACCTAAATCAAAAGCACCACCTTGGGGTTCAAGCGCATATCCAACTAAATCACCGTTCTCACCATGATGAGAAAAATAAATTGTTGTTCCCTCATTGTTAACACTAAATCCACCGAACCTTCTAGATATATGATTGCTATCGTTAAATGTTGTTTCACGACATTGCATAGTGTTAAGATTACAAGATTTGAAAATTCCTGCTCTTCTACCCACTGCACCAGCCATGAATAAATAATTATTTCCATTTATAGTTTTAACATCTATGTCGCCGATACCACCTCTGCTAACTGCAATTGCAAGTAAACATCTCCTACCATCCTCAGAAAAACCAAAAACAAAATTTCCAGTTCTTCGTTCTCTACTGTTGATGAAAATCATATTTTCAGCAGTTGTAATTACATTGGTAGTGACATTTTCAACAAATTTAATTCTACCCGCTCTTCGCAATCGTTGACCAGCAGTGCCTCGAGTTGCATCCACCTCTTGAGTGCATCCCGCCCTCGGAACTGATCTTATAGGCCTAAAACTTGTATCCCTTGCGCCAGCAGCAGTGTATCTTATAACTGACCCCATTGCTCTTCTGGCTTGTTGTCCTATTAAAATTCTATCTGCAGAATCATACGTTACACCCCAAGCTCGTCCAAGACCATCTCCACCAATCCATCTTCCCATACTTGCTGAACTATCCACTAAAAATAAAATATTAGCTGCAACATTATCACCTGCTCCTGGTGGAACTGGTTTAGCATTCGCATTACTATTAAAAATGAATACAAATAAAAATAAAAATAGTTTTATACTTTTAATCATACTTTATCCTAATATATCGACTACCTCTTCTCCCGACATGTAATCTACCATTTCGGTGTTAGAAATTTCTAATACTTCAACAATTTCTCCTAATATTTCAACCTTACTGTAGTAAATTATTAAGTCTCCAACACTTAAATTTTTATATCCTTTCCAATTTTCTTCCTTTACCTCAGCACCTGGATCTTGAATATAATTCTTAGTAAATTCGTAAATCTCATTTTTAAATTCGTTATCTGTTGAAATTAATTTAATACCTGAGATCCTAGATTGATATACTGTAACCTCCAGATCGGCATTTTCTAAAGATGATCCTTCGCAATAATCAATTGCATACTTTTGAAACCTTGGAATAACATTTGGACCATATACGTTTTCATTGTACACATCTAAAAATTCAAACTTTTCAACTGCTGTGCTAACGGGTGCCCCAATAGGAACTTGTAGTAAGGAGCATGCAAAGGAACTGCTAGAAAAAAATAGAAAAAATAAAATTTTATAAAAAATATTCTTCACTATAAAATTATAAGAATATTAAAGAAATATTTCAATACTCATTGATGTTCATTTTAAGCGTTCTAATTAAAATTAATGCGAAAGAACTATTATTTTTTCTAGAGGAATTAATATTTGAGGATTATTCACATTCCCCATCATGCCACACCCAAAAATTCTATAGGCAGTTCCTTGTCTTTGAGTCGTTTCTGATGTTTTTTTTAAACTTCCCCCAGAACCCTTGTAAACTGATGTGCCAGAATTTACAGAAAAGAACTCATACCTATATTGTCTAAGTTTGGTCTGTTCATCAACGATAGCATTTGGATCAGTTATATCATTTAACGGAAGTTCTCCCTCAGTAAAAATAGGCTCTATTAAACTGAAAAAACTTTGATTTTCTATTTGTTCTATCACTCTAAAATTATCGCTCCGACTCAAATTTCTAAAACTTTTAAAACATGGTGTTTGGTTTGGAGCTGGACTACTTGCGCTTGCATTAATTGGTATATATCTATCAGCTGTTCTTCTATTTCCATTTTCATCTAATGGGCCCGCCATCTTATCGATTAAACTCTTTTCAGCTTGCATCAAAGCTGTTTCTGCAACGAAGAAGGTTTGTTGGAATTCGTCACTACTATTGTTCCCTTGATGATCAGATGAGGCAACAACAATTAACGCCCCTCCCATTAAAGACATGGCTAATAATAAAACAAGCGACAGAACCAACGTAAATCCTTTTTGATTTTTTATCATCAAAATGCTCCTCCAATATTTCTTGTATAAACTGAGACAATTACAGAATCTCTTAAGTATCTGTCTGTTGTTGACAAGTTTCTATCAGATAATCCAACTACTGTTCTAGCTTGTGCTTTTTTAAAAAAATGTTCTTTTGATCTAAAAATGAGTTTTATATCTACTCCGCGAATATCTAACAATCTGGCTCTTAAATCGGTGGAAATACCTTGATCAGGCGCAGGAAATTTTCCACCTTCTTGAATTATTCTTCCATTTTGATCATAAGGAATGAACTCCATGTCTTCAACATGATCTCTAATCATTACGCCAGGTGTGCATATAGCGCACACTTTTATTTCAGGTTGCTTTGGATCTGGTGTCGGAACTGTTCTAGGTTTATCTTCCCATGTTCCTCTTAAGTCTGCTACTGTTAATGGTATAGTGTTACCTTCATCATCCGACTCAGGTTGAATTGAAAAGCTACAATCATTTCCATTTCGTTTGATATAACTTTCAATTCGTTTGTAAACAGCAAAACTTCCCTCATTATTTGGTTCAGCGTAATAGGTTATTCTATACCTTTTAAATGGTTGCCAATAATCGTTCTGATTAAAATCATCATATACAATTTGAATCTGATCACAACAAGTGACAGATGTTTCTGAACTTACTGCCTCCTTTCCTAAAGTATTTTTTCTAATTACTATAGGGTTATGACTATGTTCTGGTTCATCAAATCCAGTCTCATAATATAAATTACTTAGTTTTGGTAAAATTGCTGGGGGACTACAAAAACCGTCAGTGGCTTCTGCAAAGTCTTTAATTTGTTGATGGCCCGCATAATATTTAAAGCCAGACATACGAATATCTCGCATTAACATGCTAACCAAATCTCTACTGGATTTACTAATTTTAGCTTTTTCAACTACTTTAGAATAAGATTGATTTACAACATTATATGAGGTGTACATTGCGGCCATCATTATTGTTGTAATTACTATGCCGATTAAAATTTCAATTAATGTTAATCCGATTATATTTTTAAAAATTTTTTTGTTCATTTAAATAATTTGTAATCCGTTTGAAAATATAAGTACTTTCTTTTTTTTCCATCGTTTAAGTTCATTTGAATTCTACCAATATACATTATTTCGTCTAATACATATGGTACGTCCACGCCATTTATTTCACGCTCATTAGTATTTACGTACCAAGCTGAATTTAAAAGATTTCCATCATCATCAGTTGGTTGTGCAGTCCATTGACTTGCAATCTTAAAAACAGTAAAATTACGTTGCTCATTTTGGCCTTTGCAATTTAAGTAATCTTTATTATTGAGTAATGCCGACCACTTGGCAGTTTTTTTGGTTACATCAGTAGTTCCCCCAGAATCATAAACATTTCCTGAGTTTGTCGCATTATTAGCGTTTGAGGGATTTTGACAAAATGAGGTATCAATTGAATTTTCAGTGATATATTCAGAGAAATTCCCCGAAGCCCCGACATCTATATTTAAACTTCCTAATGTATCTTCAGCAATCATATTTGTTAAATAACCTGCTTTAGTTCTCTCACCAGATGTATAAATCGATTGAATTGAATAATTTGTCATTTGCAAAATTGCAACAAAACCTATTCCAACTATAGCTGTAGAAACTAAAGCTTCTAAAAGTGATAAGCCTGAGATTTTTTTATTTTTTTTGAATTTCATCTAATTATACCAAGTCCCCCCCGACCAACCTTTTTTACCTTCATCGTCAAAACTATATTGATTATCAAATACACTTATTGACAAATTACCAAATCTTCCCCATCTCACAGCTCTTAAATATGTAATTTCACTTGATGGATTGGGTAAAGTTATTTCTTCATCATCAGCATCTTGAGCTTCATCTCCGTCATTCCCATCAACTGGTTCAGCAGTTACTGTCATTGCTGTCAAACCATCTTGAACATCTTCTTCATGATCTATTGGACATATAGTTTGAGATGCTGTTCTTCTGCACACAAAAAACATCTCATAAGGAATACTAGTTCCAGGTTCTGCTAATGAACCTGCTCCCTCATAATACTTACCATTTCTTGCAAAACAAATTGCTGCTCTTCCAGCAAAGTTGGTAGTTACATCCTCAAGAAATATTTGATAAACTGCACTTTTAACTTCATCACTAGTCCCACTCTTATCTGTGTCCCAATAGGCATCTTCTACCTCTTGATCGACCATATCTCCCTCATCATTTTCAACTTGCTGTGTTGTTACGGATGCCGCATCTAAAACACATCGGCTCATACCTGTCATATCAGTGTTCCATGTATTGTTATTACCATCATTAACTTTTGTTGCTAAAGTTTGCATGGTCATCCCTCTAGATAAAACTGTTAGACCAACACCTTCATTGTTATCAAAAAGAACTTGAACATAACCAAAAGTTCCTCGGTCTGTTTGAATTAAAATGTTTTTCATTAAAGCTTGAATTTTTTCTGCTCCTGATCGTACTTGTCTCTCTTTATACCATCCAGTAAAATTTGGGTAAGCAACAGCAGAGAGTATCCCTACAATGGATAACACGACTAATAATTCAAGTAGATTAAACCCCTTAATGTTCTTTTCCTGCTCCTGCATCTATCTTCCCAGCTTTTACAAGTTCCTCTAATGACTTTGCCATAGTAATCATTCCATCTTTAACAGCTGTTTGCATGATGCTAGGGATTTGATGAATCTTTGCTTCTCTAATTAAGTTTTGAATTGGGGCTGTACACTTCATCACTTCAAAAGCACCACAACGGCCTTGACCATCTTTTGTTTTAAGAAGTCTTTGAGTTACCACCATTTTTAATGATGTTGAAATTTGAGCTCGAATTTGTGCTTGTTGCTCAGGTGGAAACACATCAATAATTCTGTTGATAGTATTCGGTGCACCACTAGTGTGCAGTGTTCCAAAAACTAAGTGACCAGTTTCTGCAGCTGTTAATGCAAGCGAAACTGTTTCTAGATCTCTCATCTCTCCAACTAAAATAACATCTGGATCTTCTCGAAGGGCTGCTTTTAATGCAGAGGCAAAGGTTTGTGTTTGTTTACCTACTTCTCTGTGAGAGACAATACTTTTTTGATCTTTATGAATAAACTCCACTGGGTCTTCAACTGTAATTATATTGGCTGTTCGGGTTTTATTAATTTCATTTATGATAGCTGCTAGTGTTGTTGATTTTCCAGAGCCTGTTGGACCAGTAACAAGTACGAGACCTTTGTGCATGTCTATAATATCATAAAGAACTTGGGGTAGATCAAACTGTCCCATTTCTGGAATCACACTTTCAACTCTTCTCAATACTGCGGCAGGACCATTTATTGTTTTATAAAAATTAGCCCTAAATCTTAAGCCACTTAAGGTCACCGATGAATCTAGTTCATGCGTTTCATTAAATCTTTTCATTTCTACTTCATTACAATTAGTCGATAATAAATCTTGTAGGTCCTGTGACTTGACCACAACTTCAGGCACTTTATGAATTTCACCTGTTTGTCTAAAGGCTAGAGGCCATCCGCTTCTGATATGAAAGTCTGATATTTTCT
>CACIZB010000019.1 GCA_902591025.1 uncultured Pelagibacteraceae bacterium | reverse complement strand
ATGAGACAGGCAGGAAGATATTTACCTGAATTTAGAGAAATTAGAAAAAAAAATACTGATTTTATAAAATTATGTTTAAATTCAGAACTTTCTTGTGAAATAACACTACAACCTCTTAAAAGGTTTGATTTAGATGCGGCTATAATTTTTTCTGATATTCTAATGTTACCCTACGGTCTTAATCAAAGTGTTGAATTTAAAAAAAATTTTGGTCCAATACTTCAGGATTTCAATTTAAAAACAATTTTAAATTTGAATGAAGTTAATTTTAGTGAAAAAATGAATCCTATTTATGAGGCAATCAAAAAGGTAAGTACTAATGATTTAACAAAAAATAAAAGCACAATAGGTTTTGTTGGGGCACCTTGGACATTATTAGTTTATATGATTAATAAAAAATCTCCAAAACTGAAATTAATTGATAGTTTTTATAATGATACAAACTTACTAAATGAAATTTTAACTGTTATAGAAAAATTTTTAAAAATTCATATAAAAAACCAGATAAAAAATGGTGCAGGAGTAATACAAATTTTTGATAGTTGGGCGGGGCTAGTCAATAAAAAAGATATATCTAAATATATTTATGATCCAACTTCATCAATAGTAGAATATGTTAAATCTTTAAATGTGCCTGTTATTTGTTTCCCTCGAAATATAAAAGACTATAAAAAATATTGCGAAATAGTAAAACCAGATGCGGTTTGTATAGATTATGAAACAAATCCTATACAAATAATGAAAGAAATCAAAATCCCTGTTCAAGGTGGAATGGACCCTAAAATTCTATTAACTGACAAGCAAACTCTTAAAAAGGAAGTTAAAAAATATTTAGATATATTTAAAGATCATCCCTATATATTTAATTTAGGGCATGGAATCTTGCCTGAAACTAGTCCTAACATGATGGATTTTCTTGTTAAAACAGTGAAAGATTATTAAATGGAAAATAAAAACGATCATCCAACAATTAATTTTGGAAAAACAGGAGTTTTAATTATCAATCTAGGAACTCCAGATTCTACTAGTTGGCTTGATATTAGAAAATATTTAAGAGAATTTTTGTCTGACAGGAGAGTTATAGAGGTTAATCCTATTATTTGGCAAATAATATTAAATGTTTTCATATTAAACTTAAGACCATCGAAAACCGCTAAAGCCTATAAAGAAATTTGGATGAAAGAAGAAAACATCTCCCCCCTACTTCATTATACCCGACAGCAAGCCAAAAAACTGTCGAACTCAATAACTGAAAAAAATATAATTATTGATTATGCTATGAGATATGGAAACCCAAGTATCAAAAGCAAGATAAGATATTTACATGATCAGGGTTGTGAAAATCTAATTATTCTTCCATTATATCCTCAATATGCTGCTGCGACCACAGCCACTGTTTGTGATGAAGTTTATAGAACATTAATGAAAATGAGGTGGCAACCTTCAATAAAAATAATTCCGCATTATGAATCACACCCTTTATATATAGATGCCTTAGTTAATTCATTAAAAAAAAAAATAAAAGAAATAAATTGGAAACCAGATTTAATACTCGCATCTTATCACGGTATACCTCAAAAATATTTTGATAAGGGAGACCCATATCATTGTTATTGTCAAAAAACCTCAAGATTAATTTCAGAAAAGTTTAACTTAATAGAAATCAAAACAACTTTTCAGTCTAGATTTGGACCACAAAAATGGCTCGAACCCTATACAGATAAAACTCTGGAAAAATTACCAAGCGAAGGCAAAAAAAATGTTCTTACAATATGTCCAGGTTTTTCCTCGGACTGTGTTGAGACTTTGGAAGAAATTCTTATTCAAGGCAAAGAAAGCTTTTTAGAATCAGGTGGTGAAAACTTTGATATGGTGCCATGTTTAAATGACAGTGATGACCATATAGCCTTATTAAAATCATTAATCTCTAAAAGTTTATAATTTATGAATACTTACTTGCTTTTTAAATCACTCCATTTAATAGCAGTAATTTCTTGGATGGCTGGTCTTTTATACCTCCCAAGAATTTTTGTTTACCATTCACAAAATAGTGACAAACAATTGGTATCAGATATTTTTAAAGTCATGGAGAAAAAACTTTTTTTTTACATAATGACTCCTGCAATGACTTTATCGTGGATATTTGGACTAATACTTATTCATGAAATAGGTTTTCAGCAGCTGTCACAAAAATGGATGATTTTGAAATTAGTTTTTGTAATCATTTTAACTTTATATCATTTTTACCTTGGAAGAATTTTGAGGTATTTCAAACTAGATTTGAACAGACACTCTCACAATTATTATCGTTACATTAATGAAATACCAACATTATTGCTGATTTTGATCATTTTTGTTGTTATTTTCAAGCCTATCTAGGGTTGAATAATTAAAAATAGTATATATATTTAGTTTGTTATTAAGTCCTTAATAATTTACTCATGAACATACAAGAATTAAAACTAAAATCTTCAGAACAACTTATAACCCAAGCCGAAGAGCTAGGCATTGAAAATGCAAGCACTTTAAGAAAACAAGAAATACTTTTTGCTATTTTAAAAAAAGTAGCAGAAAAAGAGGAAATTACCGGAGCGGGTGTTCTTCAATTACTTCAAGATGGCTTTGGTTTTTTAAGAGCGATGGAATCAAATTACTTACCTGGCCCAGATGATATTTATGTAAGTCCTAGCCAAATTAGAAAATTTGGTCTAAGAACCGGTGATACAGTTGAAGGTCCAGTAAGAGCACCAAAAGAAGGTGAAAGATATTTTGCATTACTTCAAGTAAGTAAAATTAATTTTGAGGAGCCTGACAAATCAAGACATAAAATTGCTTTTGATAATTTAACCCCACTTTATCCAGATAAACAACTTGTTATGGAGGTTGAAATAAATAAGACAGAAAAAAAACCAGACCTTACCCCTAGATTAATTGATCTTGTGAGTCCAATAGGAAAAGGTCAAAGATCTATAATTATATCTCCACCAAAGGCAGGAAAAACTATGATCCTTCAAAGTATCGCAAACTCAATAGCAAAAAACTATCCTGAATGTTACCTAATTGTTTTATTAATTGATGAGAGACCAGAGGAAGTAACAGATATGCAGAGGACAGTTAAAGGCGAGGTGATTAGTTCTACTTTTGACGAACCAGCACAAAGACACGTGGCGGTTGCTGAAATGGTTATAGAAAAAGCAAAAAGATTAACTGAGCATAAAAAGGATGTAGTTATTCTTTTAGATTCAATTACGAGACTTGGCAGAGCTTATAATGCGGTAATACCAAGCTCAGGAAAGGTTTTAACAGGTGGTGTAGATGCCAATGCTCTACAAAGGCCCAAAAGATTTTTTGGAGCTGCACGAAATATAGAGGAAGGTGGTTCATTAACCATTATTTCAACAGCATTAATTGATACCGGCAGCAGAATGGACGAAGTTATTTTTGAAGAATTCAAGGGAACAGGTAATAGTGAAACTGTGTTGGATCGAAAAATAGCAGATAAAAGGATTTATCCTGCTATTGATATAACTAAATCTGGAACTAGAAGAGAAGAACTATTGTTTGATAAAAATGATCTCCAAAAAATGAATGTTTTAAGAAGAATAATTGCTCCTATGGGAACTATGGATGCAATTGAATTTATAAATTCAAAATTAAAAGATACCAAAAATAATGCAGAATTTTTCAACTCTATGAATAAACCTGCTTAGACTAATTAATAATTTTTTTTAAATCTACTAACTGATTTTCAACATTCTTCCATTTATTTATTGAAGATTTATAAACAGGAGATCTTACTTGAGCTAAACTTGCTGTCGCTACGACTTTTTTATTTTTGTGATGATTAAGACAATTTTCGTCCCATTCTAATTCACAAAAATCTAGTAACTTTTTTATCTGCTGTTTATTATCATTTATTAATTTTTCGTAAGATAAATCATATATTTCGTCTTTAAATTTTTCTTTCCAAAAAGACATTAAATCTTTATAAAAATTATAATAATTTCCTAATTTATCTAGATTATAACAAAAACCTAAAGATCTTCCTGAAAATGCATTTTTAAAGTTGGAGTAGCAAGTATCCATTCCATCACGATTACAGTGAATAATCTTTGAATTTGGAAAAATTGATTTAATAAAACCTATCCACCTAAAATTTAAAGGAGCTTTGTCAGTTATTATTTCTTCTTTGTAATCATGAGCATTGAGTTTATCGATATATTCAGATTGTAATAATTTTAATTTATCATAATTAAATTCATTAAAATCTGTTAGTTTTTTCCAAAATTTTTCACCTTTATTTGGTTGGAAATTTATTAAATTTTTAATACTATCCTCAAGATAACTTAGTTCCCCCGCTCCACAAACATCCTTATGTGAAGATATAATTTGTTCAATTAATGTGGTCCCTGATCTTGGCATGCCTAAAATAAATATTATTTTTTTTTGGGGTTTATCAATTTTATCAAATATCTTTTTTTGAAATATTTTTTTTAGTTCTGAGAACAAATTTTTATCGTCTTGAATGTTGTACTTAATTTGTTCATCAGCAATATTGTTACCTAGTTTCAAAAATTTAAAAGATCTCTCATAATCCTTTATGTCTTCATAAGCTTTACCGATTGAAAAATATAACAATTTTAAGTTTTCTTTATCTTTTATTCTATTGATTTTTTCAGTCATAGATAAAAGGTGAGGATCATCTTGGCTCAGATATTTATGCATTATGCTAATAGATTTATCAGCAGCTGCATTAAGTGGATTAATTTTATTTACAATTTTGTAGTTTTCCATTGCTTTTTCAAATTCTCCCATTTGCTGGTGCAAATTCCCAAGAGCAATATTGATTGTGACGTCAGTTTCTGGTGATTTGCTTAATTTAAGAGCATTAAATAAATGTTTTTTTGCATCCTCAGTCTTACCCTCTTTAAGATCCAAATTACCTAAATTTAGCAATGCATCCATAAAGTTTGGATTTATTGAAATTGCCTTTTCAAGATATTCTCTAGATTGTTTATTTTGGTTTGTATTTGATTTAATTAACCCTAAATTATTTAGAACAAAAATATCATTTGGTCTTAAATTAAGTGCGCTCTTTAATATCTTTAATGCTTCTTCATTCTTACCTAAAGCAGATAAAGCTAATGCTGTTGCATTATAAAAAATTAGTTGATTTGGAAACTTTTTAATTAAAATTTTACCTTTTTGAATTGTATCCTTAAATCTTCTAGAGTTAAAAAGATTAATTAAAATTGCTGCTTGTGTTTCTAGATCTTTTTTGTCCATAGATTTAATATATCCATTAAAAAAATTCAGGATATAATAAATTCATGACAATATATGCTCTTTCAACTGGACCTGGTGTTTCAGGTATTGCCGTAATTAGAATATCAGGATTAGAAACAGCAAATGTAGTAAAATCAATAACAAACAAAGAACTACCCAAACCAAGAGTAGCCACTTTGAGAAAAATCAAAAATATCAATACTCATGAGTTAATTGATGAAGGTATAATACTATGGTTTCCTGGCCCAGAGAGCTACACAGGTGAGGATATGGCTGAAATTCATGTTCATGGAGGCAAAGCGGTAATTTTAGCTGTTCAAAAAGAGATATCAAAAATTAAAAATTGTAGATTAGCTGAGCCAGGTGAATTTACAAAGCTTGCTTTTCAAAGTGGAAAAATAAATTTGTTAAAGGCCGAAAGTATTGCTGACTTGATATCTGCTGAAACTGAAATTCAAAGACTCCAGGCTGTAAAAATCATGGAAGGCAAGTCCTCTAAAAAATTCACAGACTTGAGAGAAAAATTATTAAAAATTTTGTCTTTCGTCGAAGCCAAAATAGACTTTCCTGAGGAAGATATTCCAGAAGAAAATTTGAAAAAAATTAAAAAAGATTCCTCAGAAATATTTAATGAAATTAAAAAAATTTTAAATGATCAAAAGGTTGGAGAAGTAATTCGTGAGGGTTTTAAAATTGCTATAGTAGGACCAGCAAACGCTGGCAAATCAAGTTTATTGAATAATTTATCTAATAGGGAGGTTGCAATAGTTTCTGAAATCGCTGGTACTACGAGGGATGTAGTAGAGGCGCATTTAAATATTGATGGTTATCCGGTAATTATCTCAGATACTGCAGGTATTAGAGATTCAAAAAATGAAATTGAAAAAAAGGGAATTAAACTATCGCTTAAAAAGGCCGAAAATGCTGATCTGAAATTAGTAGTAGTAGATGCAAAAACTGTTGATTTAAGCCCTTTTTTGAATGATTTGTTAAAAGATGATGCCATACTAGTATTGAATAAATCAGACCTTTTAAAAAAAGAACCAAACCCCAAAATTTTAAGATTTAATCATGTATTGATTTCATTAAAGGACAATCACAATATAGATAAGTTGATTTTAAAAATAAAAAATAATTTAAAAAATAAATTTATAACTGATGAGGAAATTTTAATAACCAGGGAAAGACACAGACAACATTTGGTACAATGTGCAGATCATTTAAAAAATTTTATAAAACAAAATGATAAAGAAGATTTTGATAAGGCGGCTGAGGATTTACGTTTAGCAACAAGACATTTAGGTATGATTGTTGGTAAAGTTGATGTTGAAGAGATATTAGGTGGTATTTTTAATGATTTTTGTATTGGTAAATAATATGTTTTTAATTCACTAATTTGGGTATTCAGTGAATTTCTGCTGGTATATAATGCTAATTTATGATGAAAACTGAAATCTTGTAAATTTTCAATTCGAATATAAATTTAAATTATGAAAAAAGATCTATCATTTGAAGTAGTGGTAATTGGTGGAGGTCACGCAGGTTGTGAGGCCGCCGCAGCATCTGCAAGGTTGGGAGTCAATACAGCCTTATTTACCCATAATAAAGACACTATAGGAGAGATGTCATGTAACCCAGCTATCGGCGGTTTAGGCAAAGGACACTTAGTTAGAGAAATCGATGCTTTAGATGGCGTCATGGCAGAAGTAGCAGATAAGTCTGGAATACAATTTAGATTATTAAATAGAAGTAGAGGACCTGCAGTTAGAGGACCCCGAACTCAATCTGATAGATCGTTATATCGTAAATATATGCAAGAAAAACTTGTAAACTATTGTAATTTAAGCATTTTTTCCGATCCTGTAATAAAGTTTATTTTTGAAAATAATCAAATAAGTGGGTTTATAACACTTAAAGGTAACAAAGTAAGTTGTAACAAGTTAATCCTAACAACAGGCACTTTTTTGAATGGTTTGATACATATAGGTGATGAAAAAACTCCTGCTGGACGATTTAATGAAAAACCTAGTACAGGTTTAAGTGAACAATTAGAAAAGTATAATTTCAAAATTGGAAGATTAAAAACAGGCACACCTCCTAGATTAGATTCTAGAACAATTAATTTTGAAAATTTGGAAAAACAGTTTGCCGATGAGGATCCATATTTTTTTTCTTTTCTGACCAAAAAAAATTTAAACAAGCAGGTTTCTTGTTCGATGACTTATACAAACGAAAAGGTTCATAAAATAATAGAAAAGAACTTATCTAAAAGTGCAATGTATTCCGGAAGCATACAAGGTGTTGGTCCTAGATATTGTCCGTCTATTGAGGACAAAATAGTAAAATTTGCTGATAAGACAAAACATCAAATATTTTTAGAGCCAGAGGGTCTAAATGATCATACTATTTACCCTAATGGCATATCTACATCTCTACCTGAGGTTGTTCAACATGAAATACTCAATAATATCAAAGGTTTAGAGAATGTAAAAGTAATTAGACCAGGATATGCTATTGAATATGATTATATTGACCCGAGAGAGCTCTTTTTAACATTGGAGACAAAAAAAATAAAAAATCTTTATCTCGCTGGTCAAATAAATGGAACTACAGGTTATGAGGAAGCAGCTGCTCAAGGGCTTATAGCGGGAATTAATGCTGCTCTATCTTTAAAGAACATGGAACCTTTTATTTTAGATAGATCAGACGCATATATTGGAGTTATGATAGATGATTTAGTCACTAAGGGTGTTGCAGAGCCATATAGAATGTTTACATCTAGAGCAGAATATAGACTTAGTCTCAGATCAGATAATGCAGACCTAAGGCTTACCCATAAGGGAGTAAAAATTGGTTTAATAGCAGAAAATAGAAAACAACTATTTGAGGATAAATTTAATAAATTGAGCAAAATATCTCTTCAAATGTCTAATTTAAACATTTCACCCTCTAAAGCAGATAAATTTGGAATAAAAATATCTAAAGACGGTGTTTTTAGATCAGCAGAGGAAATTCTTACTCAAAAAAGTGTTGATATGACAAAAATAAGGAATATTTGGCCAGAAATCGCTGATTATGGGAATGAAATTGATGAGCAGATTGAGATTAACTCTCATTACAGAGGATATTTAAAGAAACAAAAGGCTGATATTTTGGCTTTTAAACGAGATGAGAATTTAACAATACCAGATAATATTGATTATGATCAATTTTCAGGTCTTTCTAATGAAGTAAAAGCTAAATTTAAAGAAATAAAGCCTAAAACCATGGGTCAGGCCTTAAGAATCGATGGAATCACTCCTGCAGCCGTATATATTTTGTTGTCACATGTAAAAAGAAAGTCTATTAAGCATATAGCTTAATGGATAACTTAATTTTAAATTCTTACTCTAAAATTTCCGATTTGAATGTTTCACGTGAAACTTGTAATGAGCTCGAGAGCTTAATTTCGATGATACAGAAAAAAAATAAAGAAATTAACATTATTAGTAAAAAAACGTACAAAAAAGCAGCTATAAGAGAGCGTCATATTATAGATTCTGCGCAAATCATTGATTTTGTTGATTTAAATTGCAATACAACCTCTGATTTAGGTACAGGGGGTGGAATGCCTGGATTAGTAGTGGCTATAGTGATGAAAAAAATTAAAAATAACATGAGAGTTAATCTTTATGAAAAAAGCTTCCATAAATGTGTTTTCTTAAATGAGGTCTCAAAAAAATTAAATTTAAATACAGAAATAATTCAGAAAGATATTTTTTCACTTAAAAATATTGAAACAGGAACAATTATGTCCAGAGCTTTTAAGCCTATGCCAGTCATTTTAAACTTGGTTAATGAAAATTTTAAAAAATATAAAAATATTATTTTTTTTATGGGTAATACTGGAAGAAAAATTCTTAACGAAACGCTTCAAGAATGGGATTTGGATTATGAAGAAAAAAAAAGTTTAACAAGCGACGACTCGTTTATACTAAATATCAAAAAAATTAAAAAAAAAATTTCATGAAAATTATTTCAATTATAAATCAAAAGGGTGGGGTTGGAAAAACAACAACTGTAATTAATTTAGCATCGGCGTTATCTCAACTTGGAAAAAAAATTTTAGTAATTGATCTAGATCCACAAGGCAATGCTACAACAGGATTAGGATTATCCAACACCTCTCAATCTGATCAGACAATTTATGGGATTCTTAATGGTACAATGTCAATTTCAAACGTAATTAAAAAAACAGACTTTCAAAATCTTGATTTAATATCATCCAATGTAGATTTATCCGGTTTAGAGGTTGAGACGGCTGGCGACAGTGATAGAGCCTTTATCTTAAAGACCAAATTAACCTCATATTTAAACGATTCTAGAGGATTATATGATTATATTCTTATAGACTGTCCTCCTTCTTTGAGTCTTTTAACAGTAATGGCCTTAGTATCATCTAATTCATTGCTTGTGCCACTACAAACTGAATTTTTTGCTTTAGAGGGATTAACTCAACTTATGAAGACTATTGAGAGAATAAAAACTAACTTAAATCCTGAATTAGTGATTCAAGGCATACTTCTAACTATGTATGATCGAAGAAACAAACTTTCATCGCAAGTTGAACAAGAAGCAAGAAATTATTTTAAAGAGAAAGTTTATGAAACTGTTATTCCTAGAAATGTAAGATTATCAGAAGCTCCCTCCCATGGAGTACCAGTAATTATTTATGACAAAAATTGTCCAGGCAGTAAATCTTATTATAGTTTTACAGATGAATTTATAGCTCGTGAAAATAAAATCGGGAGTGCCGCTTAATGAACTCAAAAATAAAAAAGGGCTTAGGAAGAGGGTTATCCTCTCTTATCGGTGAAACTAGAGTTGAAACTAATACAAATAAATTACCTTTGAGCGATATTTCACCAAATAAATTTCAGCCAAGAAAAAATTTTGATGAAGAAAATTTAGAGGATTTAAAAAATTCTATTAGGGAAAGAGGCGTGATCCAACCAATTATTGTGAGAAAGTCAAATGAGGGAAATTCAAAATATCAGATTATTGCGGGTGAGAGAAGATGGTTAGCAGCGAGAAGAGCAGGTCTGCATGATATCCCTGCTGTTGTTATAGAAGCTGATGATTTAAAATCCCTAGAGTTTGCTATTGTAGAAAATGTCCAAAGACATGATTTAAATCCATTAGAGGAAGCCCAAGGATATAAAAGATTGATTGATGAATTTTCTTATGATCAAGAAAAAGTCTCAAAATTTATAGGAAAAAGCAGAAGTTACATTACTAATTCATTGAGGCTTCTGAGTCTTCCAGACGATGTTCTAAAGCAAATAGAACAAAAAAAAATATCTGCAGGTCATGCAAAAATTTTAGTTGGTCTTGATAATGCAAGTTTTATTGCGGCAAAGATTATAGAAAAAAAGCTTTCGGTTAGACAGGCTGAAAACTTTGTTAAAATTTTTAAAAAGAAAAGACTTTTCAAAGGTTCTATTAAGGATCCTAATATAAAAAATTTAGAGCAGTCAATTCAAGATAAAATCGGGCTTATTGTGAATATAAAGAATA
>CACIZB010000018.1 GCA_902591025.1 uncultured Pelagibacteraceae bacterium | reverse complement strand
TAATAATGTGAAAAAAACCCTTATTTTACAATGAAATTTTAAAAATGTTAAAATTTATTAATATGATTTAAATAATAAAGAGTTATTAACATTTATTACATGACTAATACATATCAAATTTATCTCATATCTGACTCTACAGGAGAAACTTTAGATAGAATTTTCACAGCACTTAAAGCACAATTCAAAAATATTAATTATAAAATACACACATATTCATTCACGCGAACAGAAAATCAAATATCTAAAATTTTAATAGATGCAGAGAAGGAAATTAATACGATTATATTATATTCTATTGTCGATAGTAGTCTTGCTAAATTTTTAGCGAGAAAGAGTGATGATAAAAAGATCCCATGTTTTGGCGTTCTAGGAGATCTTATTCTGAGCTTTTCAAAACTACTCAATCAAAAAGCCTCTCATGAACCAAGTGGTCAATATACATTAAATGATGAGTATTATAAAAGAATAGAAGCAATACAATTTACAATGAACCATGACGACGGAAATTTAGTAAAAGAAATAAAAAAATCTGACATTATTTTGCTTGGGGTTAGTAGAACAAGTAAAACACCAACAGCAATTTATTTAGCAAACAAAGGTTTTAAAACATCTAATATTCCCTTGGTTAACGAAAGCTCAATACCAGAAACTTTAAAAGAAAATCCAAAAATAACATGTGTAGTAGGGCTGAGCACGGAACCAGAAAGGCTCGCTGATATTAGAAAAAATCGAATGAATTCTTTAAAAGAAGCTGAAAATAAATCTTATACAGATTTAGAAAAAATCAAAAAAGAAGTATTAGATGCTAAAAACACCTTCAAAAAATATCAATGGCCAATGATCGATGTAACACGAAAATCCGTAGAAGAAACCGCCGCTTCAGTGATTAAGATTTACGAAATATATAAACAAAATGATTGATTTAATTCTTGCATCTAAAAGTAAAGTTAGAAAACAAATATTAGATAAAAACAATATCTTAACCACTGTTCAGCCATCAACTGTAGATGAAGAACCAATTAAACAAAGTTTATTAAAAGAAAGAGCTACACCGGAATTAATTTCAAAAAATTTAGCAGAATTGAAAGCATCTAGAGTTAGTCAAAAAAATTTTGATAAATTAGTTTTAGGAGCTGATAGCGTTATAGATTTAAATGGTGAACTCATATCCAAACCAGAAAACAGGGGGGAAGCTTTAAATATCCTAAAAAAATTAAACGGAAAAGAGCATTATTTAATAAGTTCTGTTTGTATCTCAAAAAATGGTTCTATGATTTGGAATTATACAGACAAAGCAACTCTTACTATGAAAGATTTTAATGATGTAGATCTAGAAAATTATTTATCTAAAATTTCTGACGAAGCTTTGTATTCCTATAATGTTTATCAAATTGAGGGAGAAGGGCGAAATTTATTTTTAAAAATTGAGGGAGATGAAGATACGATTATGGGGCTTCCAATTAAAAAAATTAAGGAATATCTGAATAATTATGAACAAAATTAAAAAATTTTTAGTAATAGGAAACCCTATTAATCATTCATTATCCCCAGAATTACAAAATTACTGGCTCAAAAAAAATAACATTAATGCGATTTATGATAAACAAAGATTAGATATTGACGATCTAAGAGATTTTGTATTAAAAATTAAGAGCAAAGAAATAGCTGGTGCAAATATTACCGTTCCTTTTAAAAAAGAAATTATCCCATTTATTGATAAACTTACTCCTGAGTCTGAAGGAACAGATTCAGTTAATACGATCTTGTTAAACAAAGGAGAAACTGTTGGTTGCAATACTGATATAACTGGATTTGAAAAAGCCATTAAAGAAACAAATTATAATTTTGTAAAAAAAAAAGTTTTAATTTTAGGGGCTGGCGGAGTAGTCCCATCAATTATATTTGCATTACAAAGAATGGGTGTAAAACATATAATTTTATCAAATAGAACTAAGTTAAAAGCTGAAGAATTGAGGAATTCTTATAAAAAAAAAAATTTTAATGAAAATATTATAACAGTGGTTGACTGGGGAGAATTGCCAAATTTTGATGTTATAATTAATGCAACAAGCGTTGGATTAGAGAGAGATCAAAAATTAGATTTAGATTTTTCTAAAATTGAAAAAGGTAAATTTTTTTACGATGTAATTTATAATCCAAAAGAGACAAATTTTTTGAAAGCTGGAAAGCAGCTAGGAAATCAGACTGAAAATGGAAAAAAAATGTTTATTTATCAAGCTGCGGAGGCTTTTAAGATTTGGCACAAAGTTGAACCAGAGATAAATGAGGAAATAAACAAACTTTTAGATAAATGATTAGAATAGGTATTTTGGGCGACATAGGAACTGGTAAAAGTTATGTTGCAAAAAGTTTTGGATATCCAGTTTTTAATGCAGATAAAGTGGTTGGAGATCTTTATAAAAAGGATAAAAAAACTTTTCTAAAACTTAAAAAAATCTTACCAAAGTATTTTCGATCTTACCCAATAAAAAAGGAAATCGTCGTAAAAGCTGTGTTAGCAAATTCCAGCAATTTAAAAAAAATAGTCAAAGTTGTTCATGTCGAAGTGAGAAAGAAAATGAATTTATTTTTAAAGAAGTACAATAAGAAAAAGATTGTTGTACTAGATATACCTTTATTACTAGAAAATAGAATTTCAAAAAAAAAAGATTTTTTAGTTTTTGTTCAATCTAAAAAAGGAGATATTGATAAAAAATTAAAAAAAAGAATTAATTTTAATAAAAGACTTGTAAATAAATTTAGAAAATTACAACTACCACTTGCTAAAAAAAAAAGAATGTCCAACTTTATTATTAAGAATGATTTCACTGAAAAAACTGTTAAAAAACAAGTGAAAGTAATACTAAAAAAAATTTTATAGATGAAAGAAATTATATTGGACACTGAAACGACGGGTTTATCAGTTAAAGATGGTCATCGTATAGTTGAAATAGGATGTGTTGAGATAGAAAACTTAATTCCAACTAAAAAAAGTTTTCATTGCTATCTAAATCCAGAGAGAAAAGTGTCTGAAAAAGCTCTAGCGGTGCATGGATATAGTGATGATTTTTTATCTAAAAAAAAAAAATTTAAAGAAATTGTAGATGACTTTTTGAAATTTATTGAGGGCAAAAGACTAATTATACATAATGCTGAGTTTGATCTTTCACATTTAAACAATGAACTAAAAATAATTGGCCGAGAAGGTATTAAAAATGAAGTTGTAGATACTTTGGTTTTAGCGAGGAATAAGTTTCCTGGCTCTTCTACAAGTTTGGATGCTTTATGTAAAAAATATAGAATAGACAACTCCAATCGTGAACAACATTCAGCTTTAGTTGATTGTGGTTTGTTAGTAAAAGTTTACATAAATCTTTTAGACCAAAAAGAGCCAACTTTGGATTTTAAAAAGTCTGATAATGTTAAAACAGAGAATTTTCATACAAATGTTTCTTATTTTAAAAAGGTCATAAAACCTACAAAAGAGGAATTAATAAATCATCAAAAATATATTAAATCGAGCCTTAAAAAAAATTTTTTCTAATTAGATCTTTCACTAAATAATTTATTAAAATCTACTTTTTTTTCAAATTTAAGACCAGGAAACCCTGAGTCATGCACTAAGTTTAAGAAAACTTTTTCTAATTCAGGATAAACAGTATCTGGCACTTCACATAAAATAATTTTTTCAAGATCTTTCTTATCCTTTACATCATCGTCTATCTTTACAACAACTGCATAAACAATCTCAAAATATGATTTTTTTTCATTTGGCTCTTTGTCTTCAAAAATGAAGGTGATTTGTATTTCAATTAACTTATTTTTTAAAGGTTTTGATTTTATATCAATATTTAATTTATATTTAGATATATTTTCCTTTACAAAAAGATAAGCCTCTACGTCTGGCGTCTCAGCCGAAATGTCTTTTACATATTTAGTTAGAATTTTAAATTTTTTTGTCATTATCATCTTCTATGTCTTGGAATTCACCATCAATAAAGTTTTCTTTTTTAGTTGAGCTTTTACTTATATTTTTTGAAAATTTTTTAAATAAAAACTTCCTTGTAATTGGAAAAAGTATTAAAAAACCTAATGCATCTGTTGCAAAACCAGGAATAATTAATAGTAAGGCTGAAAAAGCGATAGCCGCACCTGAAATTATTTCATAGGCGGGCAATTCATTTTTAACTAGTTGGGTAAAGCCAGATCTTAAAGTGTTCAATCCTTCGTATCTAGCGTATACAATGCCCACAACAGCTGTTAAAAAAATTAAAAAAATTGTGCTAAAGGCTCCTATTTGAGAACCAATCTTTATAAAGAGATAAATTTCAATAATTGGTACTAAAATTATTGATATTAAAAGTGTGTTCATTTGTCTTTAATGTAATTGTTGGTTGAAATTATTCAACAGAGTAATTACTATAAGTATATGAATTATAGTTTCGAATACATTGATATTATATTACTTGCAATGATAGCAGGCTTTATTTTTTTAAGATTAAGAGGAATTCTTGGAAAGAGATCTGGATTTGAAGGTAAAGGTCCAAAACAATTTCAAGAAATTGTTAAAGAATTAAATTTAGAAAAAAATGTTACCCAAGAAAATGATTTTAACGAAACAGCACAAAAAGATTTTTTAAAAGGTGCAAAAATTGCTTATGAAACAATTATAACAGATTTTAGCGATAATGATAATAAAATTACTTCTAGCAAACCACTACTAAGTAATAAGATTTATGACCAATTTAATAGCGCTCTTCAAGAGAGAAACAAAAATGGTCATTATGCAGAGATTACATTCATAGGTATTAATTCTGCAAAAATTAAAGAACATAAAAGAATAAACAAAGTGCTTCAAGTTACAGTAGATTTTGTGGCTGAAATAATTACATGTATAAGAGATAAAGAAAAAAATATTGTATCCGGTGATCCAGAAAAAATTAAGAAAATTTATGATACCTGGGTATTTTCTAGAGATATTAATTCTAGAAATCCAAATTGGCAATTAGTAGACACACTTACATAATTGAATAAAAAAATTTCAGATAAAGACAAAAAAGACTGGGAAGAGTTTTTATCAAAAAATGTGAAATTATCTGACAAAGATCTTAGTTTTGAAACTAAAAAAAATTTTAAAAGTAGATCGATAGATTTACACGGTCATTCTCTTGATGAAGCAAATATTAAGATAAAAAACTTTATTGAAAAAGCATATGATGATGGAGTTGAAAAGCTTGTCATAATTACGGGAAAAGGAATTCATTCAAAAAATGAAAAAGACCCTTTTGTTTCAAAGAAACTAGGTATTTTAAAATATTCAGTACCGGACTTTATTAGAAAGAATGTTGAATTATCTGTATTAATCAAAAGTTTGTCCTCTGCATCAATACAGGATGGTGGAGAGGGAGCATTTTATGTTTTTTTAAGAAAAAAAAATAATTTTTGAATTTTTTTACAGTATAAATTTGGATAAATCTGTGTCTTTGATCAAGCTATCCAAGTTTTTATCAATATAATCTTTATCAATAACAATTTTTTCTCCTGATCTGTCAGTTGCGGTGAAACTTATTTCATCTAAAATCTTTTCAATAATAGTATGCAATCTTCTAGCACCGATATTCTCGACAGTTGCATTAACTTCAGATGCAATTTTTGCAATTGCATCTATTCCATCTTCAGAAAATTCTAGATCTACTTTTTCAGTTTTAAGTAAGGCAACATATTGTTTAATTAAACTGAAATCAGGCTCTTTAAGAATCCTTTTAAAATCCTCGCTTGTTAATGCCTCTAATTCTACTCTAATTGGAAGTCTGCCTTGTAATTCTGGTAATAGATCAGAAGGTTTAGCTAGCTGAAATGCTCCAGATGCTATAAATAATATATGATCAGTTTTAATTGGACCATATTTCGTATTTACTGTAGTTCCCTCAATTAATGGTAGCAAGTCTCTTTGAACACCTTCTCTTGAAACGTCTCCACCAACTCTGTCTGCTCTTCCAGATATTTTATCAATCTCATCTAAAAATACTATACCATTATTTTCTGTAGAAATTTTTGCTGCTTTGATTATTTTGTCTTGTTCTATCAGTTTGTCTGATTCATCATTAATTAAAATTTCATGAGACTCTTTTACCGACATTTTTTTCTTTTTTTCTTTTGCGCCCATAGATTTTCCAAGCATTTCACCAATATTAATCATACCGATATTTGCACCTGGCATACCTGGGATTTCAAATGAAGTATTGCTTCCTCCAGAGTCACTGACTGCAATTTCGATTTCATTATCGTCTAGATCACCATTTCTAAGTCTTTTCCTAAAGCTTTCTCTAGTTGCTAAACTTGCTTTTTTACCAACCAACGCGTCTAGAACTTTCTCTTCAGCTAATTTTTGAGCCTGTGCGTAAACTTCTTTTCTTTTCTTTACTTTTTCCATTGAAATAGCAATTTCGATTAAGTCTCTTACTATTTGTTCCACATCTCTGCCAACATAACCAACTTCAGTAAATCTCGTTGCTTCAACTTTAACAAATGGTGCTTCAGCTAGCTTTGAGAGCCTTCTTGATATTTCAGTTTTACCTACTCCTGTTGGACCAATCATAAGAATATTTTTAGGCAAAACCTCATTTCTCATTTCACCCTCAATAGCTTGTCTTCTCCATCTGTTTCTTAAGGCAACTGCTACAGCTTTTTTGGCCTTATTTTGACCAACAACAAATCTATCTAACTCAGAAACAATTTCTCTAGGAGACAGAGAACTCACTAGTGTATCATTCTCTATAGAATTTTTATCTTTAGGTACAAGAGGTGTAACGTTAGATTTTTCCATTAAATTTTCTCAACTTTAATATTATTATTTGTAAATACACAAATTTCAGAGGCAACTTCTATAGCTTTTTTTGCTACTTGCTCTGCATTCATCTCTGTGCTAATTAATACTTTACCTGCAGCTAAAGCATAATTCCCACCAGAACCAATTCCAATCACATCACCCTCAGGCTCTAAGACATCACCTGTTCCTGATATTATATAGCTGTTTTCTTTGTCTCCGATTGCCATCAAAGCCTCAAGTCTTCTTAAGTACTTGTCTGTTCTCCAGTCTTTTGCTAGTTCTACAGCAGCTCTGGATAAATTACCCGCATGTTTCTCAATCTTTGCTTCTAATCTTTCAAATAGGGTTAGAGCATCTGCAGTAGATCCAGCAAAGCCGGCAACTACATTTCTCTTATCAATTTTTCTCACCTTAGAAGCAGTGCTTTTAACCACTGTATTACCCATGCTTACTTGGCCATCACCAGCTACAACTACTTCGTTATTTTTTCTCACTAATACAATTGTTGTCATAGCTTATAAATGGATATTAATTTAAATAGTTCAAGCCCAGGTTTAGTATTATTGCCATAATTGAATAATATATGTATACCTATTTTGGTATATGCCGCGCAGAGGAAAAATAAACAGAAAAACAAAAGAGACTAGCATTAGTGTTGATCTTAACATTGATGGTAAAGGAAAGTTTAAAATTGACACGGGTATTGGATTTCTAAATCATATGTTGGAGCAGTTATCAAAGCACTCTTCAATTGATTTAAACATCAAGGCTAAGGGAGATACACATATTGATCTTCACCACACAACTGAGGACTCAGGTATCGCTATTGGTGAGGCATTAAAAAAAGCTTTAAAGAAATCTGTTGGTATACGAAGATATGCGCATGCCATGATACCCATGGACGAAACTTTATCACGTGTAGCAATAGATATTTCAAACAGACCATATCTAATTTGGAAAGTTAATTTAAAAGTAGAAAAGCTTGGTGAGATGGATACAGAACTTTTTAAAGAATGGTTTCAAGCTTTTTCTCAAGCAGCTGGAATTACTTTACATGTTGAAAATATTTATGGTGATAATAGTCACCACATTATTGAATCTTGCTTTAAGGGATTAGCAAGATCGTTAAGAACTGCATTAGAAATTGATCCAAGGAATAAAAAAACAATTCCATCTACTAAGGGTTCTTTATAAGTTTAATGAAAGTTATAATTGTTGACTATAATTCGGGCAATATAAGCTCGGTGATAAACTCTTTTAGAGAAGTTGCTCAAGAAAAAGTAAATATTGGGGTTACCTCAGATTTAAAAAAGATTAAATCAGGCGATAAAGTAGTTTTACCAGGGCAGGGTTCATTTAAAAGTTGTGTAGATGCCCTATATAAAATTGATGGTCTTGTTGATACACTTAACGAATTTGCAATGACTAATAAAAAACCTCTTCTAGGAATTTGTGTTGGTTTACAAATGTTTGCTGATGTTGGTTACGAGGAAACTGAAACTAAAGGATTAGGATGGATTTCAGGAAAAGTTTCAAAAATAGATAATCAAAATGGAAAATTTAAACTCCCTCATATTGGTTGGAACCAGATAAATATTGTTAAAGATAGCAAGATTTTTAAGGATATAAAAAAAAATTCTCATATGTACTTTGTTCACAGCTATGAATTTATTCCAGAGAATAAAGATGTGATTTCAGCAACTACAGATTATTCATCGAATATTGTTTGCTCTGTTGAAAAAGAAAATATTTTTGGAACCCAATTCCATCCTGAAAAAAGTGATAAGGAAGGTCTAAAGATAATCGGTAATTTTATAAAAATTTAAAAATAATATAATTTGGATTAATTTAATGAAAATATTTCCCGCAATAGATATTAAAGATAAAAAGTGTGTAAGATTAGTTAAAGGAAATTTTGATAACAAAACTGAGTACAATATGTCTCCAGTTGAACAAGCTAGCAAATTTAAGGATCATGGTTTTAAAAATTTACACATAGTTGATCTTGATGGGGCTTTAACCGGAGAAACAGTTAATCTAGATATTATTCAGGATATAGTTGGTAAATTCAATCTAAAGGTTCAGATAGGTGGCGGCATCAGAAAGATGGATAGTATTCTAAAATATATTGATGCAGGTGTTGAGAAAGTGATTTTAGGAAGTGCTGCAATAAAAGATAAAAACTTTTTAAAAGAATCATGTGAAAAATTTCCTGATAAAATTGCTTTAGGTTTGGATGCTAAAGATGGATATTTGTCAGTATCTGGATGGAAAGAAAACTCTAATCAGTTAACTTTAGATTATTTAAAAGAAGTTAATGATTATGGAGTCAGTAGATTAATTTTTACAGATATTAATCGCGATGGTATGAAACAAAGTCCAAATTTTGATGAAACAATGAAAGTTGCTGAAAATTCAAATTGTCCTGTAATTATATCAGGTGGTGTTTCATCAATAGAGGACATTAAAAAAGCAAAGAATTTAAAAAATGTTGAAGGTATAATAGTCGGTAAAGCTATTTATGATGGTGATATTAAATTAGAGGAGCTGGTGAGAGAAGATGCTTAAAAATAGAATTATACCTTGTCTAGATGTAAAAAATGGTCGTGTTGTTAAGGGTATAAACTTTGTCGATCTTAAAGACGCAGGAGATCCTGTAGAACAAGCTAAAATTTATAGTGATGGTGGGGCAGATGAAATTTGTTTTTTAGATATTACTGCTTCAAATGAAAATAGAGATACCATTTATGATGTTGTAAAGAAAACTTCAAAAAAATGTTTTGTGCCATTAACTGTAGGAGGTGGTGTTAGAAGTGTTGAAGATATCAACAAATTATTAAACTGTGGAGCTGACAAAGTCTCTATAAACACTGCAGCAGTTGAAAATTCAAAAGTTGTCCTAGACAGTTCAAAAAAATTCGGATCTCAATGTATAGTAGTAGCGATCGACGCTAAAAAAAATGGAGATAAGTGGGAAGTGTTTACTCACGGAGGAAGAAATAACAGTGGTATTGATGCTTTAGAGTATGCTGAACAAATGGAAAAAAACGGTGCAGGGGAATTATTAGTAACTTCAATGGATAGAGATGGAACTCAAGTTGGATATGATATTGATCTAATGGCAAAAATTTCATCCAAAGTTAACATTCCAGTTATTGCATCTGGAGGTGTCGGAAATTTGGATCACCTCGTGGATGGAATAAAATTGGGCAAAGCTAGCGCCGTATTAGCAGCTTCGATATTTCATTATGGACAATACTCAATTAAAGAAGCTAAGGATTATTTGGACTCAAAAGGAATTCCTGTTAGAATTTAGCATGCTTAATACTTTAGAAAATTTGTTCAACCTTGCTAGAGAAAGAAAAAAAACACCTGTTAATGGTTCTTATACCAATAAATTACTAAGCGATAAATCTTTAAGCAAAAGTAAGATTTTGGAAGAAATTAATGAACTTGTAGAAGCAGTGGACAAAAATTCAAATAAAATACACGAGGCTGCAGACGTTTTTTATCATTTAATAATGTATCTTGAGGCAAATGATGTAAAAATTGAAGAGGTAATGAAAGAACTAAATAAAAGAAAAAAATGAGTTACGATAATAAAAATATTTTTGCAAAAATATTAAGAGGAGAAATTCCTTGTAAAAAAATTTATGAAGATGATTATGTTTTATCCTTTTATGATATAAACCCTCAAAAAAAAATACATGCCTTGGTAATTCCAAAAGGTGAATACACTGATCTTGACGATTTTAGTGAGAAAGCTTCATCAGAAGAAATGGTTGGATTATTGAAAGGAATTAATATTGTTGCAAAAAAATTAGGTATTTCAGTTGATACTGGCAAAGGATATAGGGCATTAGCAAATATAAGTGAACATGGAGGCCAAGAAGTCCCTCATTTACACTTTCATTTATTTGGAGGTGAAAGAGTTGGTAAAATGGTTGAGTGAATAAAAAAGTTGAAAGAAACTATCTAGAAATAAACCTTTTGGAAGATTTGAGAGACTCAGGTCAATTTTCAGATGACTATAACATTCAGATTGTTGATCCAGAAAATTTTCAATTAAATAAATTTTTTTACAAAAGAATTGGAAAAAAACATCATTGGGTAGATCGATTATCTTGGAGTGACAAGCAATGGATTGATTATGTTTCTGATAAAAAAGTAATGACATATGTTTTGAAATTTAAAGAAGATTTAGCAGGTTATTTTGAGTTAATTCTGCATCCAGAAAAAAAAGAAGTTGAAATTGCCTACTTAGGTCTTTTAGAGGAATACCAGAATAAAAAGTTAGGTTCACACTTGTTGTCATCAGCTATAAAAAATTCTTTTATCAATAAGCCAAAAAGAGTTTGGGTTCATACATGTTCTTTAGATCACAAAAACGCATTAAATAATTATAAATCAAGAGGAATGAAAATATTTAAGACTGAAACTATTTTACTCTAGATCAGTTTTGTTTCGGAAGGACAAATAGTCCTTTTTTTAATTTTTGATTTCGCATAATTTCAGAAATATAAGTAATACTTACGTTTTGATAGATATCTAAAGATTGCCAGCCAACTAAATTATGACTGTTTTTATTAAAAAATAAATCAATTTCATTATCATCTTGTATAATTCTAAAATTAATAAATTGGTCATTAATATTTTTTAATTCTGCTATATTGATTTTTTCCAATAGATAATCTTTATCTAAAATATAATTTAAAGCTGTTTTTTTAATTGGGTAAATATAATGACTTTTGTTTGTTTTAATCACTAAGTATCTACCATTTGATACTAATATTTTATTATCTTCTGTATTATATTTACAAAACATTTTTTTAGGATATTCGATTGTACATGTGCCTTTCTCTCTTTTTTCATTGATGTTCTGTTCGAAACTAAAAGATAAATTATTTGTTTTTTTTAAGTTCTCGATAATATTTTCTTTAATCGATGCTTCTACACTTTCATTGATAAAAAAAATTAAAAATATTAGAAAATATTTTTTCATTATAGTACATCACGTTTTCCAACATGATTTGCTTTACTTACTAATCCCTCTGCCTCCATCATATCGATTATTCTTGCAGCTCTATTATAACCAATTTGAAGCTTTCTCTGTAAAAAAGAAGTCGAAGCTTTGCCTTCAGTTTTTATTATATCAACAGCTGTTTCATAGAGCTCGTCTTTATCACCATGTTTTTTAGAATTTTCATTTATCTCTTTTTCATCAACAAAATTTAAGATTTCATCTACATAATCTGGCTCGGCCTGCGATCTTAAAAAATTATTTATTTTTTCAATCTCATTGTCTGACACAAATGGTGCATGAATTCTAACGATCTTATTAGCTGACGACATATATAACATATCGCCCTTTCCCAATAATTGTTCAGCACCCTGTTCTCCTAAAATAGTTCTACTATCTATTTTTGATGTAACTTGAAACGAGATTCGCGTTGGAAAATTTGCTTTTATTGTTCCTGTGATAACATCTACGCTTGGTCTCTGAGTAGCCATTATAATGTGTATTCCTGCTGCTCTTGCCATTTGAGACAATTTTTGAATATAATTTTCTATTTCTTTACCAGCAACGAGCATAAGATCAGACATTTCATCAACTACAACGACTATGTACGGCATTGGCAGTTTATGCTTAGAGTTATAACCGTCAATATTTCTAACTCCTTCTTTAGTCATTAACCTATATCTACTCTCCATTTCCTTAACCACCCATCCCAATACAGAAGCTGCTTTTTTAGCCTCAGTAATAACTGGGCAAAGAAGATGTGGAACACCCTCATAAGTAGATAGTTCTAACATTTTTGGATCAATTAAAATAAATTTACACTTATCAGGAGTGTGTCGGTAAAGTAGTGATAAGATAATAGTATTTATACAAACTGATTTTCCAGAACCAGTAGTTCCAGCAATCAACAAATGTGGCATTGAAGCCAAATCACTGACTATAGATGTACCTGAAATATTTTTGCCTAAAGCTATAGGTAATTTTATCTCTTTTTTTTTAAAATCAACATTATTTAATATTTCGCTTAAAAAGACATCTTCTCTAGAAGAATTGGGTAATTCAATACCAACGGTGTTGCTCCCTGGAATAGTTGCTATCCGGGCTGACTCCGAGCTCGTATTTCTAGCAATATCGTCAGAAAGATTAATTATTTTAGAGACCTTAACCCCAGCAGCTGGCTCAAATTCATTTAAGGTTACGACAGGCCCTTGACTTACTTTTTTAATATTTCCATTCACACCGAAATCTAGAAGTATTTTTTCTAAGAATTCTGGATCGATATTTTCATTTTTATTGGAAATAAATTTTTCTTTTTTTGAAAGAGTTTTAAGTAAATCTATTGAAGGAAGAG
>CACIZB010000017.1 GCA_902591025.1 uncultured Pelagibacteraceae bacterium | reverse complement strand
AAAAAGCAGTCTTGCAAATAAAACTCAGTATCAAAAAAAATATAAAGAATCGATTAAGAACAACAATTTATTTTGGAAAAAAGAAGGTAAAAGAATTTCATGGATTAAACCTTACAAAAAGATAAAGGATGTCAAATATAGTCAAAGTGAAGTAAGAATTAAATGGTTTGAAGATGGAACTCTCAACGCTTCAGCAAACTGTATAGATAGGCACTTAAAGGACAAAAAAGATAAAACAGCAATTATTTGGGTTGGAGATGATCCAAAAGATAATCAAAAAATTTCTTATAAACAATTACATCAAAAAGTTTCTAAAGCAGCTAATGGTCTAAAAAAATTAGGTATTAAAAAAGGAGATAGAGTCACGATATATTTAACTATGATCCCAGAGTTAGCAGTTTTAATGTTAGCCTGTGCAAGAATAGGAGCTATTCACTCAATCATATTCGGTGGTTTCTCTGCAGAGTCTATATCTGGTAGAGTAAATGATTGCAAGTCTGAGTACATCATTACTGCAGATGAGGGGGTACGTGGAGGCAAAACAATTCCTCTCAAGGCAACAACCGATGAGGCTTTAACTAGTTGTCCTAATGTTAAAAAATGCATAGTTGTCAAAAGAACTGGTAATTATGTATTTTGGGATAATGATAGGGATGTTTGGTACCATGAATTAATCAAAGATGTATCTAGTCACTGTGAACCCGAAGAAATGAACGCTGAAGATCCTTTATTTATTCTTTATACATCAGGATCAACTGGAAAACCTAAAGGAGTTCTACACACTACAGGTGGCTACATGGTTTATGCTTCTATGACACATCAGTATATTTTTAATTACAAACCGAAAGATATTTATTGGTGTACTGCTGATATTGGATGGGTAACTGGTCATAGTTATATAATTTATGGACCACTTTCTAATGGTGCAACAACTATTATGTTTGAAGGTGTGCCTAATTATCCTGATAGTTCAAGATGGTGGCAGATAGTAGATAAATATAAAGTCAATACATTTTACACAGCACCTACAGCAATAAGAGCTCTAATGAGAGAAGGAGATGAACCAGTAAACAAAACTTCTAGAAAATCCCTAAAATTATTAGGAACTGTCGGAGAACCTATCAACCCAGAAGCATGGATGTGGTATTATAAAACAGTAGGAAATTCAAAATGTCCAATTGTTGATACATGGTGGCAAACAGAAACGGGAGGAATTTTAATATCTCCACAAACTGGAGCAATTCCATTAAAGCCTGGTTCAGCCACTAAACCTTTTTATGGTATCAAACCAGTGATAGTTGACAAGGATGGCAAAGAAATTAAGGGTGCTGGTGAGGGAAGACTTTGTATTGCGCATTCATGGCCAGGGCAAATGAGAACTGTTTACGGGGACCATCAAAGATTTATTGACACATACTTCTCTCAGTTTGATGGCAAATACTTTACTGGTGATGGATGTAGAAGAGATAAAGATGGTTATTACTGGATTACAGGAAGAGTAGACGATGTAATAATTGTCTCTGGTCATAACTTAGGTACGGCTGAAATAGAAAGTGCTTTTGTTGCACATCCAAAAGTTGCTGAGGCAGCTGTTGTTGGATATCCGCATGATATTAAAGGTAATGGTCTCTACTGTTACGTAACGTTAAATGCTGGTGAAAATGAAACTGGCGATCTTGAGAGAGATCTTAAGTTATGGGTTAGAAAGCAGATCGGCCCTTTAGCAACACCAGATCTTATACATTTTAGTCCTGGATTACCAAAAACTAGATCTGGAAAAATTATGAGAAGAATTTTAAGAAAAATTGCAGCAAATGAGCACGATCAATTAGGTGATACCACTACCCTTGCAGATCCAACTGTGGTTGAAAGTTTGGTCGAGAATAGAAAAAATATTTAGAACTGGACTCTCTCAACAAACTCTTTTTTAACAACTCCCCATTTTAAAATAACAGAGTTTAAAACAATTTTTCTATCTAAAGTTTTTAATTCATCAGCTATGGGCGCCCATTCATACAAAGATAATGCACTTGGATTAAAGGGAAGATCATTACAGTGAGAATCCCAATTAATTTTTTGTAATCTTTCATCAAAATTAATTTTAGCTTTTTCAATTATTTCTAATGGCATTTTATTTGAGATTTCATCATCTAAAATCTTTAAGAAAATTTCTTTAGCCTTATTAACTTCTTGATAATTTAGATGAAGTTTTAAATACGAAAATGTAAAAAATGTTAGATCCTGAAGAGCAACAGAATAAATATTCCATTTTGCTGCGTTAACTGATGACATAAATTTGTCATTTTCAAAATGAAGAACATATCTAGTTCCCATACGTGTCTTTAAATACCCGTAAAGTGTTACTTGAGCTACCCAGGCTGATTTTGTTTGGATGAAATTTTCTAACTCATCTAAGCTCTTTATTTTCTTTTTTGGAATAAAGGCCTTAAAAAGTGCAAATAGATAGATTTTAAAATCTCTTAAAGTTAGATCTCTCCAAGTTAATTTATATTTTCCCATAAAATACCTATATTTATGATATATACCTTAAAAATACCCCAAATTTGAACAATTTTAACACTTTAAATCTCTTTCATAATCGGTATGGTTTTGCCCAGTTATAACTAAATGAGAGAGGTATATAATGTCAAAACAAGAACAACACTGGGAAAAATCCAAAGGCTTGCTAATGATGACTTTAGCAATCTGGTTTGTTTTCTCAATTGGCATCTTTCTTTTCGGAGCTGAAATGAACGAAGTAACGGGACCGTTTGGTTATCCGTTAACTTATTGGTTCACTTGTCAGGGTTCTCTTGGAATTTTCGTAATCCTTATTTTTTGGTTTGCGAATAGACAAGAAAAAATCGATGAAGAGTTTGGCTTTTCAGAAAGAGGAGATGACTAATGATTAAAGGTAATTTTATAGACAATTTACCTAAGGTTTATGGAATCTATACAGGAGGTTTTCTTGGTTTCATAATAATTATGTCAATTGCAGAGCAGATGGGTATGACAGCGAAAACAATCGGTATTTGTTTCGTTGCCTTCACAGTAGCCATCTATGCTATAATTGGTTATCTATCACGTACAGCACAAGCTGATGCGTATTACGTAGCTGGAAGACAAGTTCCAACTGTATTCAACGGAATGGCGACTGCAGCAGACTGGATGTCTGGTGCATCATTTGTTGCAATGGCAGGTGGTATTTACTTTAAAGGTTACGGATATATGGCACTACTTGTAGGTTGGACTGGTGGATATGTATTAGTTGCATCCTTATTAGCACCATACTTAAGAAAATTTGGCTGTTACACAGTTCCAGATTTTATTGGTACAAGATACGGTGGTAATTTGTCTAGGTTTATGGCGGTGGTCGTTTTAACGGTTGCGTCATTTACTTATGTGACTGCTCAAATAAACGCTACAGGTACAATTGCTTCTGTTGCTCTTGATATTCCATTTCAATACGCTGTATACGTTGGATTAATAAGTATCTTATTATGTTCAATGTTAGGCGGTATGAGAGGAGTAACATGGACACAGGTTGCGCAATATATAGTACTAATCATAGCTTACTTACTACCAGTATTCTGGATCAGTAATAAAATGGGTGCGGGTTTCTTTCCTCACTTCATGTTAGCTGATGAAGTAGCTAGAATCGGAGAATTAGAACAACAGTTCGGTTTTGTGAAAAATGCGGCTGCTGATCTAAAAACTGTGCCGAAAGGGTTAGCTGGAATTACTAAGGCTCACTCTGCAGTAAACGCAACACCGTGGGCATTTATTTCACTAGCACTAGCAATGATGATGGGAACAGCCTCATTGCCTCATGTGATGATGAGATATTTCACTACTCCAAGTGTAAAAGCAGCAAGAAAATCAGTAGGTTGGTCTTTATTCTTTATCTTCCTACTTTACTCTTCTGCACCAATGTTAGCGACGCTATCTAAGCTGTCATTGATTGATCCGACATTATCAACTGGTATTATCGGTAAATCGATTGCAGAAGTTCAAGCGATCGATTGGTATCAAAACTGGAACCAAGCAAACTTGATGTTTGTAAGCGACTTTAACGGAAATGGAACTCTTGAGTTAAATGAGTTTTTCATGGGTGGTAAAGCCGTGGTGTTAGCAACTCCAGAAATAGCTGGATTACCATATGTAATATCAGGTCTGGTTGCTGCTGGAGGTATGGCAGCTGCCATGTCAACAGCTGATGGTTTGATTCTAGCAATTGCGAATGCAATCTCACACGATGTTTATTATAAGATCATCGATCCAAAAGCTGAGACTGCAAAGAGACTTGTTGTTGCAAGGGTATTACTTGTAGTAATTGGTTTTGCTGGAGCAACAATCGCAGCGCTTGAGATCCAAGGTATTTTAGGTTCAGTAATCTGGGCTTTTGACTTTGCGATGTCAGGATTATTCTTCCCACTTGTACTTGGTGTATGGTGGAAGAGAGCTAACAGAGAAGGTGCTATAGCTGGTATGGCTTTAGGATTAATTTCTGGTGCTGCTTACCTAGTTTGGGTAAGAACTGGCGGAAGTGGATTCCTGGGTATTACTCAGTTAACGTTTGGTATCTTCGGTTCTGCAGTAAGTTTAGTAGCAATGGTAGTTGTCAGCTTAATGACTTCAGCACCAAATGCTGCTACTCAAAGAATGGTTGATGAGGTTCGAGTACCTGCAGGTAAATCGATCCTTGGCAAACAACACTAAATAATATTATTAAAGGGGCGATTAATTTCGCCCCTTTTAATCCAATAAATTTTCCAATATAATTTTTGAATGTCGGCCAACTTTCATCCTCTTGTTTATATAATTGATTATATATTGGGTATAGTTATGTGGACTTTAATAGGTAGAGTGGCAATGAATATTTTCCAAAGAGAGGACTCTAATTTCTTTTTTATGAGGGTGTTTGTGAAATTTACAAACCCTCTAATCAACATGTTTAAAATTGTTACGCCTCAATTTATAATTCAACCACTTGTACCTTTATATGTGGCTTGGTTTTTCTTCATGATTAGATTTTACTTAATGCCTTGGATTTTGGGCTATTCAGTGATGGGGATGTTATCTTTTCCTCTAGAAAGCGAAATTTCAAGACAAATCTATCAATTTTTTAATTAAATAAAATTTTAAAAGTTGATACAACTTACTTTTAACATCGATGAAAAAAATACAAATATCTCCTTCAATTCTTTCTGCTGACTTTAGTCAATTAGGAAATGAAATTAAAAGACTAGAAAAAGCCGGAGCAGATATGATTCACGTAGACGTCATGGATGGACATTTTGTACCTAACTTAACTATTGGACCGCCAGTGATAAAAGCTTTAAAAAAACATTCCTCAATTATGTTTGATGTCCATTTAATGATCTCTCCTGTACATAATTATATAGAAGCCTATGCAGAGGCTGGTGCAGATATTATTACAATTCATCCAGAGGCAACTGCTGATCTCAGCTCTTCAATTTTAAAAGTAAAAAAGTTGAAAAAAAAAGTTGGAATTTCTCTTAACCCAGAAACTAAAACTGATGTAATCTACAATTTTTTAGATAAAATTGACTTAGTTCTTATTATGAGTGTTAATCCTGGTTTTGGAGGGCAAAAATTTATGCCTGAGGTGTTGGATAAAGTAAAAGAGTTAAAGAGAATTCAAAAAGAAAAAAATCTAGATTTTGATATTGAGATTGATGGCGGAATTAATTTTGATAATTCTAAATCAGCAATCCAGGCAGGGGTTAATATTCTGGTATCAGGGACGACAATCTTTAAAAGTAATAATGGAGATATAAAAAAAAATATTGAATTACTAAAATCAAAATAATTTAATGATTAATGTTAATCGGATTTTTTTTAGTATCTTAAATCAAATTAGAAAATTTTACCTTAATTCAAATATTTATGATAAAAAAATTTCAAAAACATACAATAATGAGTTATTGTATAAACCTAGTCCACATTTGCTCTCCTCACTTATTAAATATCAAAAAAAAAAATTTAAAATTGAGGATTTTGCATTAGAAGATATTTGGAGCCATAAAAACACAAATTTTAAAAAATACAGAACTCTTAATAATTTTTATTGGTTTTTTAGCTTAGATCTAAAGTCATCAAAACAAACAACACAAAAAATAATTACTAATTGGATTAACAACAACCATAAATATAATGAAAAAAGTTGGAATTTTAATTTAACTGCAAAAAGAATTATTGCATGGCTCTCCTCACATAATCTTTGTTTTGATGATAGTAACGAAGAATATAAGTATAATTTTAATAAGATAATTCAAAAACAAGCAAATCATCTAATAAATGAAATTGATAATTCTAAATTTATAGAAAATAAATTGATAGGATGTGCCTCTATTATTTTGGTTGGACTTTGTTATCAAAATGAAAAAAACTATCTATCTTTCGGTTTGACTTTGCTTAAAAAGATTTCAAAAACTAACTTTGACAACAACGGGGTACCAAAGTCAAGGAGTATTAAAGAATTAATCTTACATCTTAAATATTTCATTTTAATACGAGAATGGTTTAAAGAGTCTCAAATAACTGTTCCTGAACACGTAGACGAAAGCATTTATTATCTTGGACAAGGATATGCTTTTTTTTGGAAAAATTCAGGGTCAGATTTACTATTTAATGGTAACAACCAATCAAATAATAATGAGTTTGATAATTATTTGAAAAGACTAGGATATAATTTTAAAAATAATAACCATGAGTTGGCTGGATATATAATACTTAAAGATAAAAAAATTTGCCTCTCAATGGATGCTGGATCTACCCCAAGCTTAAATTACACAAAAGATTATCAATCTGGAGCATTATCCTTTGAGGTAATTTCAAATGGTAAAAAATTAATTTGTAACTGTGGATACTTTAAAAAGAGTAATAGTAAACTTAATCATCTATCAAAATTATCGGCGGCACAGAGCACTTTGGTAATTGATGATAATTCTTCTTGTAAATTTGTTAATATTGATAAATCTTGGTCAGTTAAAAAAGGTTTAAAAATAATTCATAAAGATGTAATTTTTGACAAAAATTACTGGAAGATTACTGCCTCACACGACGGATATTTAAAGAAATATAGCTCTGTTCATCAAAGAGAGATTGAATTCTTTCCTGATAAAATGTCATTTGTTGGATTGGACAAAATAATTAAGAAAAAAACAAATCACCATTATAAATTTGATATTCGATTTCACGTAGAGCCAAACGTTAAATTGATGAAGACACAAGATAATAAAACAATTTTAATAGAATTAGATAATGAAGGGTGGAAATTTACATGTGATAACTATGACATAAATATTGATAATGGTTTATATTTCGGTAATAAAAATTTATACATTGATAATCAAAATATATTTATTTCTGGTATTGCTAATAATCAGACTGAAAATATTAAATGGGAAATAAAAAAAATATAATGAAAAAAGTTAAATCTGCTTTGATATCTTTGTCAGATAAATCAAATTTAAAGCCAGTTTTAAAAATTTTGAAAAAAAATAATGTAAAATTAATCAGTTCTGGAGGAACATATAGAAAAATTCGTAAACTCGGATTTAATTGTACAGAAGTCTCAACGTTTACAGGTTCTGATGAAATCCTTGATGGAAGAGTCAAAACTTTGCACCCTAAAATACATGCAGGTATCCTTAATAAGAGAAAAAATAAGTCGCATAAAAAGGATCTTAAAAAAAATAATTTTGAGAATATAGACCTGGTAGTAGTAAATTTTTACCCATTTGAAGAAGCACTACAACAAACAAAAGCTCACGAAAAGATCATAGAAAAAATTGATATTGGTGGACCTACAATGGTCAGAGCTGCAGCGAAAAATTATAATGATGTTGTTGTGATTACGTCGACAGATCAATATTCAGAACTTATCAATCAACTAAAAATTTATAAAGGCTCAACTTCTCTAATTTTCAGAAAAAAAATGTCTCAATTAGCTTTTAATCAAACAGCATATTATGATGCGGTTATATCAGATTATTTCAACAAAATTTCCAATATCAATTTTCCTAAAAAAAAAGTTCTTTATGGTAATTTGATTGAGAATTTGAGATACGGTGAAAATCCTCATCAAAAAAGTGCTATTTATTCAAGTGATCCTAACAATAAATTAGATAAACTTCATGGAAAACAGCTTAGTTATAATAATTATAATGATATTTTTTCTGCTCTAAAAATTTCAAGGTCTTTTCCTAAAAATAGAGGAACCGTTATTGTAAAACATGCAAACCCCTGTGGTGTTTCACTGCTTCAAAATAATTTAGACAGCTATAAATCAGCTCTAGCATGTGACCCTATCAGTGCTTTTGGTGGTATTGTTTCTTGCAATTTTAAGATTACAAAATCTATTGCAATTGAGTTAAATAAGATTTTTCTTGAAGTCGTAATTGGAAATGGTTTTGATAAAGAATCTCTAAATTTACTTAAATCAAAAAAAAATATAAGAGTGATTGATGCTTCGAATTATTTAATGGAAGAAAATTTTAAAATAAATTCTATAAATGACTCATTTTTAGTTCAGTCAGAAGATAAATCACTTTTTTCAAAAAAAAATTTTAAAGTTGTTTCGAAAAAAAAACCAAGTAAATCCCAATTAGATGATTTGATATTTGCATTCAATATATCCCGTTACGTAAAATCTAATGCGATAGTAATCGCTAGTAACAAATCAACAATAGGAATAGGGTCTGGGCAACCAAGTCGGCTCGATAGTTGTAAAATTGCTATAGACAAAATGAATAAATTTAATTTGAATAATGGTAATGAGATTGTTGCGGCATCAGATGCGTTTTTTCCATTTATTGACGGGATCGAAAAATTGATACAATCGGGAGTGACCGCGGTTATCCAACCAGCTGGATCAATAAGAGATGGAGAAATAATTAAATTCGCTAATGAAACTGAAACAGTGCTTGTTTTTTCTAATACAAGACATTTTAGACATTAGTGGCTCTATCAATTTTTGCAGCCAATATAAAATCGTTCTCAGACAAACCCTCAATAGCATGTGTAGTAATTGTTACCTTAGCATATCCCCAACCAAATAAGAGATCTGGATGATGTCCTTCTTCTTCAGAAATTTTACCAACTAGATTGACAAAATTCTGACTTTCTAAAAAATTTTTAAATTTAAATTTTTTTTCTAGAAAAAAAATCCCCTTATTATTTTTTATCACATCCCATCCGTCAACTTTTTTTTGATATTTGTGTATTTCTGAAATGTTAAACGGGACAACACCACCTTCACATGGTACACATTTTTTTCTTAAAAGATCATTCATAAAATTTTATAATTAATTTTAGTTATGGAGCGGGCAAAGGGGGTCGAACCCTCGACCTTCTCGTTGGCAACGAGACGCTCTACCACTGAGCTATGCCCGCTTAATAATAAATTATTATAGAACATGGTTTCTTTTAAGCAAGAATAATTAAAATGGGTTTAATAAATTTATTATATTAAGTATTATCATAGTTTTATGGAAAAATCTTTAAACGAACTTATAAGCGATACAAAAAAAAGTTTATCCCAAAAAAATTATGATGATGCTTTAAAAAATCTTTATCTCATAATCGAAAAAGATACTAATAATTTAAGTGCTCTCTCAACTATAGGAGATATTAAAGTCTTTCAGAGAAAGTATATAGATGCAATAGAAGTTTTTGACAAAATAATTCAGAAAAATCCAAAACTACCATCCATTTATAATAACAAAGGTTTCTGTTTATTAAGGATGAATAAATATCTTGAGTCTGTCCAAGCCTTTCAAAATGCAATTCAAAATAAGAAAGATTTTTCAGAAGCTTATAATAATTTAGGTTTTGCTTTTAAAAAACTTGGAGACTACGCAAAATCTAAAGAAAATTTTCTAAAAGCCATCGAGTATAAAGATAATTATTTTCAAGCATTTAATAACCTTACTGCACTAGCTTTAGAAGAAAATAATTTAGAAGATGCATCTAAATTTGCAAAAAAGTCGATTCAAATAAATCAAAAAAATTTTGAAGCTTACAATAATCTTGGATTAATTCTTAAAAAGAACAATGACATAAAAAATTCATTAATTAATTTTCATAAAGCTTTAGAAATTAACCCTAATTATTTACCAACTTTAATAAATCTTGCAAAAAACTATGATGGATTAAATGAATATAACAAAGCATTTGATTGTATAAACAAAGCATTGAAAATTGAGCCTGAAAATATAAACGCCTTATCAATTCTCATTTATTTAAAATTAAAAACATTTGATTGGAATGGTTTAGACACTCTGAAAGATAAATTAATTAATTTGAGTGTAGATTTCAAAGATAAGGTAATGCAACCATATTACTCTTTATTATTGAATGAAGATATTAAATTTCAAAAAATAATTTCAGATAAATGGTCAAAAAATCATTTAGTTATATCTGGATCTGAAACATTCCAAAGAGAATCAATTACTAGTACTAATAAAAAAATCAAACTTGGATATTTTTCCTCTGATTTTAAAAACCATGCTGTTGCGTCGTTATTAAAAGATTTATTTAAAAATCATGACAAAAACAAATTTGAATTGTTTGGTTTTAACCTGAGTAAAAATTTCTCTAAAAATGATGTCAGTAGAAATATTACTCTCAATTTTAAAGAATTTATTGATTGTAATTCAAAAACGGACCTAGAAATAATAAATATTTGTACCTCTTTTGCTATTGATATAGCCATAGATTTAAATGGATATACGAAAGATGGAAGATCATCGATTTTCAAAAACAGGTGTGCACCTATTCAAATAAATTATCTAGGTTACGCTGGGACGATGGGAGAAAAGCTACACGATTATATTATTGCAGATAAAGTTGTTATACCAGAAAGAAATTATAAATATTATTCTGAAAAAATAATCTTTATTCCCAATTCATTTTTCCCAAATTCTCTTGGTAACGAAATTTTAGAGAGTAAGTTGACAAAAAAAGAATTTTTACTGCCTGATAATAAATTTATATTTTGTTGCTTTAACAATATTGTCAAAATTAATGAAGGAATTATTGATATATGGTCAAAAATACTACAAAAATCAAATGATTCAATTCTTTGGTTAGCGATACCAAAGGAAGGAATACAGCGTGATAATATTTTAAAGGCCTTTCATAAAAAAAATATCAAATCCTCTAGAATTTTTTTTTCAGAAAAAATCGAGTACCAAAAATATTTAGAAAGATTTCAACTAGCAGATTTGTTCCTAGATACTTATCCTTATGGTGGTCATACTACTTCAATCGAGGCTCTATCATCTGGTTTGCCAATTTTAACTATGCAAGGTGAAGGTTTTCAGAGCAGAGTTACTGCAAGTTTGCTAAAAAATTTAGAATTAGACGAACTAATTACTTCAAATAAAGAGGATTATATTAAATTAGCTCTTGAATTAAATAATAACAAGGAGAAAATAAATTCAATTAAGTTTAGACTTAAAAATCAAAAAAAAATATCAAAAATTTTTGACAGTAAATTATATGCAAATAATTTAGAAAAGGGCTATTGTGAAGCACTAGCTCGATTTATGGATGAAAAAAAAATCGAAAATATATATATTTAGAGTGATATATTTATTAATGTATATTAATTTATGAAAAAAACTGATTTACCAAAAAAAATAGCAGTTTTCCCTCTAAGTAATTTCATTATATTTCCAAAAACAACAGTTCCATTAAATATTTTTGAACCGAGGTACATTGATATGATAAATGATAGCATGAAGTCAAATAAACTGATTGGAATGATTCAGCCAAAATCACCTAAAAATAATGATAATGAAAAAATACCAGAATTACACGAAATTGGTTGTTTGGGAAAGATTACTGGTTTCAAAGAAACAGAGGATAAAAGATACTTAATTGAGCTCAAAGGAATTATTAGGTTTAAAATTTTAAAAGAAATTCAAACAAACAAAAAATATAGAGAGTGTGAGATTAATTTTGATGATTACTTTGGAGACCTTGAAAATAATAAAGAGGAAATAAAATTTTCCGACTTAGAGTTAATATTTAAGGATTTAAAAAATCTTTTTGAAAAAAGGGGTTTTGTAATAAATTGGAAAGCACTTGAGAAACAAAGTCTAGATGAAACCATAAATGCACTGGCAATGGCATCACCTTTTACAATTGAGGAAAAACAAGTTTTACTTGAAGCAAAAAGTTTAAGTATTAGAAAAAATAAAATTTCTGAAATACTAACTACATATTCATTTGATCAATACAATAACACCACAATTCAATAATCTGAGATTGAAATTCCTTTATCAGCAATTTTAGTAAATATTTTGTTTGCAAGATTATTTTTACCGAGTAATTTTACTAATTTGCTTAAATTGTTATTATTAAACTTATTTTCAAAATTAAAAAACTCGTAGATAAAATCTATACCATTTGAAAAAAGATAATTTTTATCTTTTAAATTTTTTTCAAAATCAAGACCAATAGATCTGTCTAATTCTAATCCATGTTTTTTTTTAAATTCAATCAAACTATTGATTTCTTTAATATCTCGAATTGTCATATTAAAACCTTGCCCTGCAAGTGGATGTAATCTATGTAAAATGTCTCCAAAAGCAATAATGTTTTTAAAAGTGTAAGATCTTAGATTAGAAAGTTTAAGTTCAAAATTGTTTACTTTATTGATTTTTAGAATTTCATACTTCAAATTATATTTTTTAATAAGGTTTTCTAAATTCACATTTTCTTTACCCTTAATTGAAAAAACAACAGAAGTTTCGACTGATGAAATTGGTAAAAATGCAATAGGTCCTCTTTTTGTAAAAATTTGAACGGCAACACAATTATTTGTTAATCTTTTATGTTTAAAGGTAGTTACATATGCAAAGCTATTATAATCTTTCTCAATACGATTATGGAAAAATTTTTTGGTTACTGAATTAGAATGGTCACAATTAAAAATTAAATCATATTTTTTCTCCAATAAATTTTGATAATTAGTTTTTTTACTAAAGCGTATTAATTTATTCTTTTTAAGATTGTAAAAAAGGTGGTTATATAGATTGAAATTTTTAACTATTGAAAAAAGATGATTATGTCTATTTTGAAAATCTAATATTTTATGATGTTCTAAATTTTCGCTATAAATTTCTATATTCTTTATATTCCATAAAAATTTATTAATATTTAATATCTTTTTATTAAAAAAATCTATATTTGATTTTGAAATTCCTATTGTTTGGTTTTTATTGTATTTTCTCTTTTTTTTGTTTGAAAAAATATCCACTTTTATTCCTTGGTTAACCAAGGACTTTGCCAATGATAAACTAGTTAAACTATTGCCCAATATTGAAACTTTCATAATAATTTTAATTTTAACAACAAAAATTAGATGATACAAAGTGATAAATTTGATTCATCAAAATGGATATAAAAAAACTAGGAAACACAATACTAATTTTTACTATTAATAGATTAATAGAAATTCTTGGTATCTTTATTTTTTGTTTGGGAATTTTAGTATTCATTTCCTTAGTCTCATATTCCCCTTCAGATCCAAACTTTATTTTTCCTGAAAATACAGAAATAAAGAACATATTGGGCATTCAGGGAAGTTATATAGCAGATTTTTTTATACAATCTTCTGGTTTAATTTCTTTTTTAATACCTATTACTATTTTGATTACTGGAATTAATATTTTTAGAAATAAAGAGATATTTTTAATTATAGAAAATTTGTTCTTTGCTTCAACATATACATTATTTGGATCGTTTTTCTTTAGTCTTTATCATAAAGATTCCTTTACTTATTAT
>CACIZB010000016.1 GCA_902591025.1 uncultured Pelagibacteraceae bacterium | reverse complement strand
TGGCTTTTTGATAATTTGACCCAAAATGATCATGCAACCTTTAGTTATGTGTTAGACATTTTTATTTTTTTGTGTTAGAGATTTGAAAATTTGTGTTAGAGATTCGTTTAAAAAATTTTTTTTAAACGTTTAAAAAGTTATGAGCGACGATAAAAAAGATGAAAATATAATTTCCTCAAATGAAAATGAGGAAAATTTAGATAAAACTGAAAATCAACCTTCAGTTGACGATAATATTTCAACTTCTAATGATCAAAAATTAGATGACAGTCAAAATCAAGAGGAAAATTCTCAAAATCCTGAAAAATCTGAAAATCAACCGCAAGTTGACGAAAGTTCAGGTGAAACTTCAAACGATATTGTATCTGAAAGTCAAAATCCTTTGGAAGAAACTAATCAAGCAAGCAATAATGAGCAAAATCAAACTGCTGAGCATCAAGTAATACATAAAAAGGACGGCAGGCTTCACATATATGTAAGGCAAGATAAGTATAAGGGAGAACTAAAATCAAAAAATTGGGTTGGAAGGCTTTATATTGATGGAAAACAAAAAATTTCATCATCGGGAACACAAAATTTAGATGAAGCTATACCAATTTTGGAGAAATGGTTTGATGATGTACAGGCTGAGAGTGAAAAACTTAAAAAACTTAGTGAAGAAGCACAAAAAAATTTAGCATCCAATCAAGAACAACCTGCAGTGACACCAAGTCCTGAGGAAAAAATAAATCAAAGTGTTTCAACCGATCAAAAACCAGAGGAGAAAACAGAAAATATTAGTCCTCAATCAACACCAAGTGTTAATGAAACAACTTTAAATAACAATGTAGTAGAAAAAACAGAGGAAACTGTTGATACAACTCCAAAAAATAAAGTTGCTGGCATTTTAGGAAAATTTAAAAACGTAAAGTTCAAAAAATTTTCACTCAAAGGAATTAAACTTCCTAAAACGGAACTAAAAAATAAGAATAATTCTTTAAATAAAGTATTAGATTTTTTTAAATCAAAAATCGGAAGATCTTCAGTTCAAGGCGAAGAAGTTATTGGTGTTGAGTTAACAAATAAAGAGATAAGATTAGCTCAAATAAACTCAAATAAATCAAATCAATGGGTTTTAGAAAAGTTCTACACTCATAAAATTGATATTCCAGATGAAAGTAGTGTTTTGGAAAATGCAGAAAAAGTTACTACTGAATTAAGTTTAGCTTTACAAAAATCAAAAATAGATGTTGGTAATGTTGCAATTTCAATCCCTGTTACAAGCGCAATTATTAGAGTAGTTACTGCTCCATTAATGAAAGAAGAGGAATTACAAAAAGCAATAGAAACAAATTCATTATGGGAAAACTTAGTTCAACTTACTGATAACTTGGACGATTATTCAATTTTTCATCAAGTAATTAACAGAAATGAAAAAGATAATACAATGGATATCTTATTTGTTGCATCTAAATTAGCAGATATAAATAGTTATGTCTCAATTGTAAAAAATAGTGGTTTAAATCCTGTAATCATTGATGTGAAATGTTTTGCACTTAAATCTGCAGTTGATCAAATTAACCAAATTGCTAACAAAAAAGACGATGCAAACTTAACAGCGGTTTTAGAATTTGGATTAGATGAAAATTATTTAATGATTTTATATGACAATAACCCAATAATTACAGACATTTTTTTAAGAGGTCAGGATAGAAAGATATTATTAGAGTCTAATGATGCTGAAGAAAAAGAAGCATTAGTAAAAAGATATACAACACAAGTAAAACAAGCTGTTCAAGACTTTGAGACAAAATATGAAAAAAGAATAAGAAATCTTAAAGTAGTTTCAGATTTAGAAAATGTCGAAGATTATTTATCTATTTTTAGAAGATCATTATTAAATGTTGGCTTTAATTTGTTTGATCCAGTCGAAGGTCTTAAGATCCCTCAGCAATTTGATCAACAAATTAATCTAAAAAATAGGTCTTATCTTGCAACCTCTATAGGTTTAGCTTTTAGAAAACTTGACGTCTTTGGATATTATAAATTTGTTACTGCAGCAAAGAATATAAATTTGCTTCCAGACAGAAAAAGTATGTTCCAACAAAAAAAGATGAAGGCAATTTCAAGCTTTGCTTTTAAAGGTCTAGCAACTGGAATTGCAGCACTATATTTGATTTTATTTGGATTATCTTTTTGGAATATTCATTCTTACAATAAGAAATTGAAGGATTACTCTATAGTCATGAAAACTCATGAACAAAAATCTCTAGAGCTAAAAAAAACTATGAGAGAATTAAAGTTGATGCAAACAACTTTAAAATTAAGCAGCACACTGAAGTCAAATAAAGAGTTAACATATAGAGCGTTAGCTCAAATAGCATCAAGTGTGCCAACAAAGTTAAGATTTGATCAAGTTGATTATAATGGTGGTAATTTAATTACAATTCAAGGTGTTGCTGCAAGTGATCAAGATATTCTAAAATTTATAGAAAATTTAGGTAAACAAAAATTAGTTGATCAAGCATCACTATCATCAATGAGACTTCCACAAAGAAGTAATAATGGAGTGACCATGAAAGGATTTAGGGTTTTTGTTAAAATTAAAAGTATTTAGTTATGAATTTTAAAATTGATTTAAAAAATATAGATTTAAAAAATATTACTCTTGAAGATATTCAAGCAAAGTTAAAAAGAGTAGAGAAAAAGACTTGGATTAAAATTGGAGTATCTGTTGGCGCAGTAGTATTCTTTTTAATAATATTTTATGGAGTTTTAAACCCTATTGTAAATAAAAAGAAAGCCCAACTTGATAAAATGATAACAACTAAAGAGGAAACTAAAAAATTTATAAATGATATTAAAATCGCTAAAAGTAAAATAAAGAAGATGAAACCTGAATACGAACAGTATTCAACTTTGTTTCACTCAAGAGAGGAAGTAGAAGGGCTATATCAAATATTAAGCGAGTTTGCAGCTATGAATAATTTGGTCATTTCGAGATTAGAAAAAAAGAAAATTCAAGAAGTTAGTAAATCTCAGGCAATAGCAAAAGCGTCAGGGAAAAAGCAAAAGAAAAAGGCAAAAAAAAAGAAGGCAACCAAACAAAGCATTGCTTATTATAAAATACCAGTGGAATTTGAGATAAAAGGAAATTTCTTAGGATATATCAAGTTTAAAAGACAAATATCGCTATCCCAGAAAATGTTAAATTTTGACAAGGAATCCATAAAAGTGGTAAAAGGAAGTGGAGATTCAACTGGAGCGATAAAAGTTAACGGAACATTAACAATAGTAGGTTTAGCAGATGAATTTTTTTAAAAATTTAATATTCGTAATTAGCTTCGTATTTTTAGCTTCACTTGCTTATGCTGATAGTCACGATACTCAGCAAACTATTATTGATAAAGCAAAAGAAATAAATAAAAAAGTTAAAGAGAAACAAGCATTACAAAATTCAAACATAAGTTCTGAAATTGGTAAAGAGGAAGCTTTACCATTAAACGATCCATTTGTTGGCGATGGCTCTTTAGGTGGGGGAACTGGAATAAAATTAGTTGCAGAAACTGAAGAAGAAAAAAAGAATTTAAGCGTTTTCAATTTTAAATTAATTGGAATAGTGCAGGGGGAAGATGAAAGTTTTGCATCAATCATCGATGAAAATGGAGAAATTATAACTTTATCTGCATTTGAAGAAATTGCACCAGGTGTTTCTTTGATATCAATAAATTCAAAAGAAATAATTTTCGATAAAAAGGGAGAGTCTTTAATTGCTATAAATTTTAAAAATCAAGTTATTGAGAGAAATAATTAATGACAAAATTTTTTCAAAAAAAAATAATTAGTTTTATTCTATTATCCTTATTAATTTCTGGTTGTACTGCTACAGGTAAAAAAGGAACTAAAGGATTTAAGCATGATACCCCACTAATTAAAACAGATGTAAAAAAGATGGGTAAAAAAGAATTGGATAAATCGGCTGAGATGGGCCCAGTGCCTGTAGAGGCTGATGTAGTAAAACTAAAAAAAAGAAAAAAAATTTCATCTGTTAAAGAAAAAAATTATTTATTAATTCCTGAAGAGTACGATAGCTTGAAACAAAATGTTACCTTTAGGTTTCAAAATATGGATTACGCTAAAGCAATGGCTATGATGGCAAAAATTGGTGGTGTAAATATTTTAGTTAGCGATGATGTTGCAGGAGCTATTACTGCAGAGTTAGTCAACGTTCCATGGGATAAAGCTTTTAATGCACTTTTAGATATGAAAAATTATGCTGCTGATATTGATGTAGCAAGTAATATTATCAGAGTTGCAACACCAGCAACACTTACTTCTCAAGAAAGCTATAAATCTGCAAGAGCACAAGCAGTTAAGAAAAAAGTAGAATTAGAAGATTCTGTAGAACCAATAATTTCTGAAATATTTAGACTCTATTATATTTCACCTGCTGAAGCTAAGGCGACTATAACTGAATTATTTACCTCAACTTCAGGCACAGGGTCGTTTATACCTATTCAAGTCACAGAAGAAAAAACAACACGTTCTATAATTGTAAGAGGAAAAGAAAAAGATTTAGATGTTGTTGATAAAGTCATTAGAGAAATTGATGTTAGAACTAAACAAGTTTTGATGGAAGTTTTTATTGTTGAAGCCACTTCATCATTTGAACAAGAATTAGGAAATAAATTGGGAGCAGCTTACTCAAGAAGAGGAACAAGAATGGGTGGTACTCAAGGTGGTAGTTCAGTTGGAGCTCCATCAGGTGCAGACGCAAGATTAACTGACGATACAGCTAATTTTGGAGCCGGTAAAGATACACTGTTTAATTTTCCTGCAGCAGCTGCAACAAGTGGTATTGGAGTTTTGAGAAAAACTGGTTCTGCAGTATTAAAAGTAGAACTTGAAGCCTTAGAGTCTCAAGGTTTATCAAAAATTATTTCAAATCCAAAAATATTTTCTTTAGATAATCAAACTGCATCAATTAAACAAGGTGAGCAAATACCTGTATCAGGTGGAGATGGCGCAGATACTTTTACGGATGCTGCCCTAGTAATGACTGTAACACCTAGTATTATTGGTGATGGAAACGTGCTTTTAGATGTAAAGGTTAATAATGACTCTCCAAATAGACAAAATGCAGGTAGTATTGGAATTAATACGATGGAGATTAATACCAAATTATTAGTTGCAGATGGGGATATAGTTGTAATTGGTGGTATTAAAAAGAATACTGTTTCTGACAACAAAGACTCGGTTCCAGGTGTATCAAAAGTGCCAGTTATTGGAAAAATGTTTCAAGGAAAGAGTAAATCGGATACACTAAATGAACTTTTAGTGTTTATTGCACCTAGGATTTTGTAATTTTATGTTAAAAATTAGTAGAGAAAGTGAAATTAATTTAATTAATGTTTTAATCGATAACGATATTATTTCTGGAAAAGATTTAATTAATATAAAAAAGACCAGTTCTGAAGGAAATAAATCTCAAATTGAAGCAGTTTTTGATTTAAAGCTTACTAATGAAAAAAGTATTCTAGATATTTTAGTTAAGGAGCAAAGTCTAGATATTGTTGATTTAAATAAAGAACAAATAACTGAGGAAATAAAAACAGTCCTTCCCTCAAATTATATTAAAGTAAATTTTGTGGCTCCATTTAAAATAGATGGAAAAACTTTACACATTGCAATTCCTGATAGCTCTAAATTAAACTTAATGAGAAATTTAAAAGCTATCACAAAAAAAAATATTGAGTTACATGCTGCACCTTTATCGCAAATTTCAGAATTTATAGAAAAACTTTCTAATGAAAGTGGTGAAGTTACTACCGCAACGATTAGAGAAGAAAATAAAGAAAAACAAAAAACTTTTGACTCAGACTTGGGTGAGGCAGGTGAGGTTTTAGAAAAAGCTCCAGAGGAAGATATTGAAGCGATTGAGAATGAGTCTGAGGTAATAAAATTTAGTACTGCAGTTGTTGCTGATGCGATTAAAAATGGTGTTAGTGATATTCACATCGAACCCTACAGATTTTCATCTAGGGTAAGATATAGATTAGATGGAATGCTAAAAGAACAAGAACAATACAAACAATTCTTACATGACAATTATGGTGCTGTGGTAACTAGATTCAAGATTATGGGTAAATTGGATATCGCTGAAAGAAGACTTCCACAAGATGGAGCAATAAATTTTAAAATTGATGGTAAGGTAGTTGATCTTCGACTTTCAATTTTACCTACCGCAAATAATGAAAGAATAGTAATGCGGGTTTTGAACAAAGACGCGGGAGATATTACTTTAGAGCAATTAAATTTTGAAGATCAAGACTTAAAAAATCTAAGAAAATGTATTCACGGAACACAAGGATTAATACTTGTGACCGGTCCTACAGGATCTGGAAAATCAACAACTCTTTACAGTATTTTAAAGGAAGTAAGCAAACCGCACTTAAATATTTTAACAGCTGAAGATCCAGTTGAATATGAACTAGATGGAGTGGGCCAAGTTCAAATTAAAGATGATATAGGATTAACTTTTGCTTCAGCTCTTAGATCTTTTTTAAGACAAGACCCAGAGATTATTCTTGTAGGAGAGATGAGAGATAAAGAGACTGTTGATATTGGATTAAAAGCTGCATTAACTGGACACTTAGTTTTTAGTACATTGCACACTAATGATGCACCTAGCACCATAACAAGATTACAAAACATGGGCACTCCCGATTATTTAATTAGTGCAGCATGTCAACTTGTTGTGGCTCAAAGACTTGCAAGAAAAAATTGTAAAGAATGTAAAGTTCCTGACGATGATGTTACACCAAAAGTTTTACAAGATCTGGGCTTTACTGCAGAATTAGCATCTAGAGTAAAAGCATTTAAAGGAAAAGGATGTGCTAAATGTAGTGACACTGGCTATAAGGGAAGACAGGGCATATATGAAATACTTTCTGTATCCAAACCTTTAAAGGAGGCAATATTAAGAAAAGCTACAACTCCCGAACTAAGAGAAATAGCAATCAAAGAAGGATTTCAAACAATGCAGGATATGGGTAGACGATTAATTGCAGCTGGGGAACTTAACTTTAGAGAATACGAAAGAGTTCTTTCTGGTGAATAATAAAATTATTTATGGAAGCTTTCACATATAAAGGAATTTCAGACGGTAAATATGTAGATGGTGATATTGAGGCACTAAATATCGATGAAGCTTCTCATAAGTTAAAAGAACAAAAGATTATAATTACAAACATAGTCCGTACTTCTAAGAAAAAAAAAACTGAACAAAAAGATAAGAAAAAAGGTAAAGGTTTCAGTCTTTTTGGTAAAAAAAAGCCCAAAGTAGAGGACGTTTTAATATTTTCTAAGCAGTTCGCAACCATGGTTAAAGCTGGTTTGCCAATTCTTCAAGTTTTAGGAATGTTGAGGGATCAACTAGAAAATCCTGCGATGCAAGAAGTGGTAGAAGATATAAGGAAAAGTTTAGAGGGTGGTGTTACATTGTCAAAATGCTTCGAAAAATCTCCAGATCTATTTGATAACGTTTATGTAAATTTGATAAAAGCTGGTGAGGCGAGTGGTAAATTAGATGTATTTTTGCTTAAAATTGTAGAGTCTTTAGAAAAAAAAGAGAACATTAAAAAGAAAATAAAATCAGCTTTAATGTATCCGAGCATTATGTTCACAGTAGCAATTGTTGTAAGTGCATTTATGTTAGTTAAGGTCGTTCCTGTATTTGCTAAAATGTACGATGGAATGGGAATAGAACTTCCCGCAGCTACAGCAACAATCATGGCTATGAGTGATTTTTTACGTGGCACAGGAGGAAAATTATTATTATTAAGTTTGATTACTTCTTTCGGAGCTTTTAAATATTTGACTGCAAAGAGTGAGAAGATTAAATATGCTTGGCACAAACAAGTTTTAAAGTTACCAATTTTTGGTGACATGATTTTAAAATCGATGTTAGCAAGGATTTCTTTAATTATGGGAAATCTAAGTGCAGCAGGTGTAAATCTTCTTGAAAGTTTAGAAATAGCTAAATCTGTTAGTAATAATCTTGTTGTTTTAGAGTCTTTGGAGAATGTTAAAAAAGGAGTTTTTTCTGGCGATACATTGACCAAATTATTTTTAAAAGATCCATTGTTTCCACCTACCTTCGGACAACTGATTTCAGTTGGTGAACAAACAGGTCAATTAGACGAGATGTTTGGATCTGTTGCTAAGTATTATGAGTCTGAATTTGATACAACTGTAGACAATCTTTCAAGTTTAATCGAACCAATCATGATTGTATTTATGGGAGTTATGATTGGAGGGCTTATGATTGCAATGTATTCTCCAATATTCAACGTTGGTGCTTTAATAGGTTAAAATTTTTATAATTGTTTTGTTAAAACAAGATGATTTATCCAAGGTTTTTTTCCATCCTTAAACTCAACCACATCCATTATTTCCTGAATAAAAAAAGTACCTAATCCACCAGGCTTAACATTATCAATTTCCCTATGCTTAACTTTTTTTGGATCAACAGGAGTGCCCCTATCATAGAATGCAATTTGGAGTTTATTATTTTCACAACTTATTTGAACAACCATTAATTCGTTTGGCTCAGCAGCATTTTTAAAAGCGTGTTTAACAATATTTTGTGCAGCTTCAGCAATAGCTAAAACTAATTCATCCTTAAGATCTTCTTGTATGTGAAGTTTATCAAATACTTCTCTGCAAAAACTTCTAACATCTTTTAAACTAGAAGAATTAACTAAAAAAGCCTTCTTTTCATTGTGATCTTGGTGAGGAACTTTACTCATAAGTAATTATTCCAAGTTTAATATTTGCTCCAGTTTAGCCATCATGATGACTTTAAGAACCGATTTACTTACATCCTTAATAATTACTTTTGTATTTTTCTCTAATGCTTTTTGATGACTTTCAATTAAAACTGATATTCCTGATGAATCCATGTATTGAACATTACTTAAGTTAAGATGAACTTCTTTGCCTGCATCTATATGTGGAAATATTACTTCCTTTGCCTTTTCAGTGACATCCATATCTATTTCACCATCCAAGTGAACCGTTGCTATATTTCCATCCTCTGTAACTTTATAACTCATAAAAACTTTCTCGCCATTGCTAAAACTTTTTCTACTGGTTTACTGACTTCAATTAACTCAAATTTTGTATTTTTCTGTTCTGATAATTTTTTACTTTCAATTAAAACTGATATTCCTGATGAATCCATGTATTCAACTTTACTCAGATTAAGGTGTACCTCATGACCTGCTTCAATTAGAGGTAAAATTGTATTTCTTGCTTTATCCGAAACCTCCATATCTATCTCACCGTTAAGGTGAACTACTCTTTTATTATCAATTTCTTCTACTTTATATGACATAGAATTTTAAAAATAGCTCATTATGAGCAGATATTACGTATTTTCTACAAAAAAAAACACATTTTATGTCACTTATAATTATTTACATATCCCAAAAAAAATTTTAGATTCCGCGTATTAAATTAATTTAATTAATATAAAGAGGAAAAATGAAAAATAACAAAGGTTTTACATTAATCGAGCTACTAGTTGTAGTCGCGATTATTGGTATTTTAGCAGCCGTTGGAACGGTAGCTTATACTGGTTACACATCTGGTGCTAAAAAGAATAGTGCAAAATCTAACCATGCAGCAGTAGTAAAATATATTGCTTCAGAGGCTCAAAAATGTTCAATGGATAGTGGAGCTACAGCTTTTAAGAGTAGTACTATTTGTGCAAGCAGTTTAACAGCTGCAGGAGTAGCTACAGCATCAATTAGTGCACTTAGTGATTTTAAAAATCCATACAGAAATGAAGAGTCGGCTGTACTAGCTGAATTCGGCGATGATAAAGAAGGAACTGTAAGGGTTACTGGAGCTGATAAAGTAGTTACAGTTGGAACTTGTTTATCTCCAGAATGTGTAATAGCTACAGCAGCCATTCCAGCAGATCCAGATAATAATATTCCAGGACAGGAAGCTGTAGAGGGAGTGGATTATTCTGTTAACGTTATTATAATTGAATAATTACGTTTGGGTTTAATCTATATAAATATTTAATGACCACCAAAAGCTCAGGGTTTACTTTAATTGAGCTGATGGTGGTCGTTGCAATAATCGGAATTCTTGCCGCTGCAGGTACATTGACTTACAGTGGTTACGTTAAGGGTGCCAAAAGAGGTTCAGCTGAAAATATCATACAACAAGTTGCACTAGCACAAACTGAGGAATATTCAAATACTGGAACTTATTACATTACAGGAAGTAGTGATGCGTGTGATGCAGATCTAGAAAGCACCAGACTTATTGAAGAGAATTTATTTGGCGGAGAAGCTATTATCGGACGAAACGATGATAGAGTAACCCCTAAAATAGGTTTTGAGATATGCACCTTTGGATCGGCTGCTAATTATACTGTTTCTGCTCAAGATCAAGCAGAGGGCTCTACTTGTACTATAACTGTAACCAAGTATGGTACACCTACTAGAGAAAACTGCTAATTAACTTAATTTTAAATTTTACCCAAAATGGATGCTTTATTGTTTTGAAAAAACCTACTATTAAAATAACTTTAAATTATGAAAAAAATTTTTTTGACCCTTTTATTACTACCAATTTTGACAAACTGTAGTCAGTATTCCGCAATGATTGGACCTACTTTAACTTTGGCTGAGTCTGGGAGTGTATTACAAGCAACGAGTTCTTTATCTGGGTCATTAGCAATGAATGGTGCAAAAAAAAATATGATGACTGAACTTAATAATCAAAATATATGCCCAACGTTTCACTCTTCGGAATTATCAGAAATATTCTTTGAAACATTGGAACAAATGGATTGTGTTTACGATCCAATGAGTATCTATAGATAATCAACTTTAAATGATGCCCCAAGAAGTAATAGATGTACTGACGAGTAACATCGATACTTTATGGGTTATAGATTGTGCAATTTTAGTTTTCATCATGCAAGCAGGATTTATGTGTATGGAAACTGGTTTATCAAGACATAAAAATAGTATCAATGTGGCCTTAAAAAATGCTGCAGATTTTGGTGTCTCAGTAGTTATCTTTTGGATTTTTGGTTTTGGCCTAATGTTTGGAACTTCTTATAATGGATTATTCGGTACTGATCTGTTTTTTTTCAAAACAGATAAAGCTGAATACATGACTTATTTCGTTTTCCAAGCAATGTTTGTTGCAACTGCAGCTACAATTATTTCTGGTGCCGTTGCAGAACGAATGAAGTTTAATGGCTATTTAATAATGACAGTTTTAGCCACTGGAATTATTTATCCAATAGTGGGACACTGGGCATGGTCTTCAAGTTATCTTTCTAAATATGATACTGTGGATCAATTATTAAGTGTAACTGGCTCAATTAAAACCACTGGCTGGCTTTCTAATCAAGGTTTTGTAGATTTTGCAGGAAGTACGATTGTTCATTCTGTTGGAGGATGGATTGCTTTAGCAGCAGTTTTAATTTTAGGTCCAAGAATAGGAAAATATTCAGATGCCAACAGAGGTAAATTTACAGGCTCTAGTTTTCCTTTAGCAGTTTTAGGGACATTAATTTTATGGTTTGGTTGGTTTGGTTTTAATGGGGGTAGTAATGGTGCAATGGATGAAGTTGTTCCCTTAATTTTAATAAATACATTTTTAGCTGCTGCTTTTGGTTTATTAACGGGTTTAGGTATTTCATACTTTAGATTTAAAAAACCTGATCCTTTTTATATTATCCTAGGACCTCTAGCAGGATTAGTTGCAATCACAGCCGGCTGTAATTCAATGACTTCTGTGACCTCTATCTTTGTTGGAATTGTTGGAGCAATTATTGCAATTCTTGTAAATGAAATATTGAATAAATTTGAAATCGATGATGTTGTTGGCGCTGTACCAGTTCATTTAGCTGCTGGTATTTGGGGAACTCTTGCGGTTGGATTTTTTAGTGATTTAACTATTTTGGATACTGGACTGGATAGATTTTCACAAATTAAAGTTCAATTTTTGGGAGTGATATCAATTGGGTTATTTACATTCATTACTTCATTTTTTGTTTTAAGTTTTGTTAATAAATTTTATCCTTTAAGAGTAAGTCCTGTTCAAGAAGAACTTGGTTTAAATATTGCTGAACATAATGCAGTTTCTATAGAACATGATTTAATTTCAATTTTAGACAAACAATCTGAGTCCGGTGATCTTAAAATTAGAGGTCCTCAAGATCCATTTACTGCAGGCGGAGTTATTGGTCTTTATTATAATAAATTAATGAGCAAACTTGAAACTACTGAAGATGAGAAAAATAAATGGAGAGAAAGAATTTCTAAAGAGGTAAAACTTGCAGTTAAAGTTCAAGAAAACTTTTTACCAAAAAGAAATTTAAAAAATTATCCTGTTCATGGAATTAACATTGCAGCAAGAGAAGTATCTGGTGATTTTTTTAGCTTCTATCCTCATAATGATAGTATTTATTTTATAATTGCAGATGTGGCTGGAAAAGGAATTCATGCAGGCATGGTGATGGCAAAAGCATCTACATTGTTTGAAGTTTTATCTCAGTCAAAAGTAGATCCTGATGAGATGGTATTTCATATGAACAATGATTTAAATAATACTAAAACTGGAGGAATGTTTGTTACATCAATTGTTGGAGAATATAATTTGATAACGGATGAAATTAGATGGGTAAATGCAGGTCATCAGCCAGCAGTCGTTAGAGATGATGATGGAAAATATAATCAGATTGAAAGTTTAGCACCACCTTTGGGAGTGATAAAACAGAAAGATAAAAGTATTTATAATATTAATAAGATGAAACTAAATGGTTCAAGATTTTATGCTTTTACCGATGGTTTGTCTGAAAGTTTAAATAAAGATGGAAAAGAAATTGGTATTGATGGATCAATAAATATTATAGAGGAAACTTATAATAAAGACACCAATAAACAATTAGATGACATCACAAGATCTGTGATGGATATAACAAAAAATCAAAAGCTAACCGATGATCTAACTGTAATAAGTATTGGAAAATAATACTATTTTAATTAAATTATTAATTGAAAAAAATCATATACTTAATATCTTCCACTTTTTATGTTTATTAGACCTCACAAATTAAAATTTTTTCCAGTAATAATTTTTCTTATTACTTCAACATTCGTATTTGCATCTGAAAAAAATATCACTTACATGCAAATTTTACAAAACCCTAACGATTTAGATTTAAATCTAAAATACGCACAGCAACAAGGAAAGATGGGTAATTTTAAACAAACTATCTCAACATTAGAAAGATTAAATATGCTTTATCCAGATAATACTGAGATAAAATTATATTTGTTATCAATTTTAGTCCAGGTCGACTCACCTGAAAAAGCAAACACGATTATTGCAGAAATGAAATTAAGAAAGGATCTTTCACCTGAAGATTTGGAGACGTTACAAGAAATTGAAAGTGAGTTAAAAGATAGAGAACCAGGTCTTTGGGCTTTTACTTTAGATATGTCTGCAGGATCAATATTTTCAAATAATGTAAATAGTGTCTCAAAAAGCAGACTTAAAAGTGAGTCAGATGGTGTTGAGGTATTTAATTCTGCAATGCACGATAGAACTTTAAGTGGCGGCTTAGGATTATCAGCAACTAGACCCATTGGAGAAGAATCTTCTTTCTTAATAAATTTATCTCAAACGACATCAGAACAATATCAAGAAACTGATGATGATTATCAAAGTTACGGGTTAACTTTGGCTCTAGACACTATATTTGTGGGACAAAGTGTAAGTCCATATTTAATGTTAAACAAATCTGACTATCAAACTGATGCTGATAGTTTTTCATTAATGTTTGGTGCAGGAAGTTTTTTTACGATTGGAGATAGAAATACAATTAGTTATGGTTATGCATACTCAGACTCAAAAGGAAATTTAAATATGAGTGATACAACTGCCAATGAGACTAATTCTATTGGTCATAGTTATACACTCGCACATGATTTTATTTTAAATCAACTGATCTCAACTAATATAAGTTTAGGGTACAGTGACAGCGACGCAGTAGTTGATGCAGGTAACGATTATGAAACTTATGATATTGGTTTTGGTTTAAACTTTGCATTTCCTTGGGCTTATATCGCTACATCAAACTCTTTAAGCTTTAATGATTATAAAAAAGAGGATAGTTCAGTAAATTCACGAATTTTAAGATCTGATGTGACTAATACTTTTGACATCATGCTTACAAAAGCGATTGGAGATATTTTTCCAGCGATAGATCCGAATAGAAGTTTTTTTATTAATATGTCTTATGAAAAAGTTATATCTGAGGCTAATCTTATGAATTACGACTATTCCAGTGATTCTTTTTCTTTAAGTTTTTCTAGAACTCTAAGTTTTAATTAAATTTCCAAAAAATCTTAAAAAACTTTTAGAAATTGTTGGATTTATTGGTAATTTGTATGGTCATAATGGTTCATAAAATGTTTAATTTTTGCAAAAATTTGATAGTTTATCTGCTAAATGAAAAAACTATTAACATCTGTTGCTAGTCTAATATTCTTAATGAGCGTAAATTTAAATGCTCAAGAGAAATTAACTGTTGAAAAACAACTTGTTGGAATTGTTGGTGCTATTTCAGGCACAGTTAAAACTGAAACAAGAGAGTTAAAAGCAGGTGACAAAATTTATCTTAATGAAACTATTTATGCTGGAGCGGGTTCTGGAACACAAATTTTATTATTAGACCAATCTACATTTACAGTGGGTGAAGAGTCTGAAGTGGTGATGGATACTTTTATATTCGATCCAGCTACTAATGATGGAAAAATTGTTGCAAGTGTTAAACAAGGAAGCTTAAAAGTTATCTCAGGGTTAATTAGTAAGAAAGATCCAGATAGTCTAACTGTTGAGGTACCTGAGGGCACTCTAGGATCTAGAGGAACAGAATTTCAAACAGTAGTATCAAAAGGTAGAACTGATACTTTATTAATCGGACCAGGAAAAAATAATACTTTAGGTATGAGACCTGGAGCAGTGTTAGTCGGAAACAATTTTGGTCAAACTTTATTAGATAACCCATACAGCATGACATCAATGTCAAAAGGAAAAGCTCCTGGGCAAGCAAAAAAAATTACAAAAAATCAATTAAAAAAATTCAACAAAAAGATGAAAGCTCTAAGAGTTGCTAAACTTTCACCTGACACAACAAAAGCAGAGCGAAAACAATTAAGAAAGCAACTTAAAAAAGAGCTTAAAGAAATGGGTTTTGAAAAAGAAGAAATCAAGACAATCATTAAAAAAAATATTCAAAAAGATAAAGAGAAGAAGATAGCTATTAAGACTGAAAGAGCAGAAAAGAAAAAGAATAAAAAGAAAAAAGCTAAAGCAGAAAAGAAAAA
>CACIZB010000015.1 GCA_902591025.1 uncultured Pelagibacteraceae bacterium | reverse complement strand
TAAGAAAAGTAATCAATAAAAAAAATATATTTTTGATTTTTATAATGAACATTGGTTTAGTAACTAGTGAGTCTTCTTTAAATCGTAAAAAATATAATTTAAGGAATTTTATTTTTAATTTATATAAATTTATTGAGAAGATTATCTTTAGGTTATTTATCCTATTTTGTATACTACCTAAAACGCATTTTTATTTTGAATCAAGATATAAAGTTGTAAACAAAATAAATAATAGTCCAGTTAGAAAATTTATAAATCATTTTCCATCTTTACAATTTTTATTGAATTATAAAAAAATAGAATTAATAAATTCAAATTCTTTTGAATATTTAAAAAAAAAAAAATATAAGGTTAAAAATAATATTTTATTATTTTTAGATGGAAATTATAATCATAAAGAAATTTTAGTTAGAGAAGGACCAAAAATTAAGAGGAATAGTGAAGAGTACATAAGTGCTTTAAGATACTATTTATCAGTGTTTCAAAAGATTTTTAGAAAGCCTGTTGAAATTGCACTTCATCCCTCATCGGATATATTATTATATAAAAGAAAATTCCCTTCATTCAAAATTACCCGAGGACGTACTAGCGAAAAAATATATAATTCTTCTGTTGTTTTTTTTCACGAAAGTTCATCTATTAAAGATGCGATCATTTTGAATAAAAGAATAATTTGTTTTAACACAAATTTACTCGGTAATTATGTATCTAACCTAATTGATACATATATAAAAAACTTAAAAGTCCCATATATTAATATCGATAAAATTGAAAATACAAAAAACATTAAAAAAATTATTTCTAAAGGGGATTCTAAAATCTATAAAAATAATTTAAAGAAATATTCATATGAAAATTTAATTCCAGATGGGAATAATATTCCATCTGATAAAGTTCTTAAGAAAATTAAAGAATTTATTTCAAAAGAGAATAAAAAATTAATATGATTTTTTTATGATAAATAAATAATTTATGATAAAAAGTAGATTATTTAAAAATATTTTATAAGTAATGATATTTTTCAATTTATATAAACTATAATGAAGATCAATTTAAAAAAATTTGTGACGATAAATACAGCAGATTACAAGTCCATAGATCACTGCTTTAAAGAAATGAAAATGAAGAAAATAATATATAGTGATTGGATTGAAGATATTTATAAAAACAAAAAAAATAATATTAAGATTCACAGAAAAAAATATGATTTATTTAGAGTCAAAATTTCCTCACTTGGATTTAAAAAACCAACCAAGTTAAGGAAGATTTATAATAAAATTGAAAAACATGGATTAGAACTGGTGAGGCCTGAAGTTGCATTAATTGTAAGACTAAAATTTAAAAAACAAAAAGTTGGCGAGTGGATTAGATTTGCTACACCTCTAAAATCAATGATCGACAGTGATGGAATACCTCACTTACCTAAACTTGGGCAGGGACTTGGAAAATTATTCCTTGAAACTTATTGGTCATATCCCCATGCTATTTTCCATCCTCATAACGATTTTATCGTTGCTAAAAAAAAGTGATATTTGATAAAATCAACATCAACGGAATAAGTTTAAATAATAGATTAATGGTTTCTCCTATGTGTCAGTATTCAGCAAATAATGGCAAACCAACAAGATGGCACTATAATCATTTAGCAAATTTGCTAAATACCGGAGCGGGATCAATTATAGTTGAATCAACAGCAGTATCTAAATTAGGACGTATAACAAACAAAGATCTTTGCCTTTACAATGAAAATCATAAAAAAGCTCATAAGAAATTGATCAATAAGTTGAAAAAAATAAAAGACATCCCAATAATCTTGCAAATTTCCCACTCCGGAAGAAAAGGTTCGTCAGAAATTCCTTGGATTAAAAAAAATTCTCCACTTAAAGGATCTAAATCATGGAAAACTTTATCGGCCTCCCCATTAAAAAGGGATCTCGGCTGGCCACTTCCAAAAGAGGCCAGCAGATCAGAAATAAAATTAATTATCAATCAATTTATCACTACAGCTAAGCTCGCATTTGAAAGTGGATATGATGGTGTTGAAGTTCATATCGCACATGGGTATTTATTACATCAGTTTTTTTCTCCTATTTCAAATTACAGAAAAGATAAATATGGGGGAAGATTAAATAACAGAATAAGAGTAATACTTGAAATTTTTAAAGGTCTATCAAAAATTAAAAAAAATAAAAAAATTCTTGGGGCTAGAATTACTGGAAAAGATCATTTAAGAAAAGGCCTTAAAGAAGAGGACTGCATTGAATTAATACGAAAACTAGCAAAATTAAAATTGGATTATGCGTGTATATCAAGTGGAGGTATTCTGCCAAAAACAAACTTAAAATTTAAAAGAGGATTTAGAGTGAATTTTTCATCTAAAATTAAATCAAAAAGTAAAGTATTAATTTCATCTACTGGAGAAATTTATCCTAAAAAATATGTAGAAAGTATCTTAAAAGAAAAAAAAGTTGATCTGATTGCTGTAGGAAGAAAATTTATCTCACGTCCAAAATGGTTATTGGGTGATACTACAATAAATAAAAAGTATAAAAAAATCCCAAAACAGTATCTAAGATGTTTTTAAATTTTTAAATAAATGAAAATAAATAATTGGAGTAAAATATTTAATAATCCTTGCTTTTTCTATAATCGAAATTCCAAAAAAATTAAATTTTTAGATAATAAATATCTAATTAACTCATACAAACTCACTTCTATAGTATATCCAAATTTGAAATACAAAGATTTCTTAAATTTAATCAGATTTCAGATGAATACATTAAAAATTAAGAAAAATTCGTCTTTATTAGATTTTGGATCAGGAAACGGAAATTTTTTATATTTTTTTATTAACAAACATGATTTAAAAAATAATATAAGTTTAGAACTGTCCAGGCCATTGATCTCATTTCAAAAAAAAATAATTAAATCAACAAGATTTTATTTAACAAGTAATAAAAGTACAAAATTTTTAAATAAATTAAAAATAAAGAGTGTTGACTATTCAATGTCTAATTCAGTTTTTCAATATTTTGAAAGTGAAAACTATGCAAAAAATGTAATTGAATTTTTAATCAATAAAACAAGAAAAACTATACTTATATTTGACATAAAAAATTATAAAAAAAGAAAAAACTTTTTAGAGCAGGTCAGAAAAAGACAAAAATTATCTAAAATTCAATTTGCAGAAAAATATAGATTTACACCTGTAAGATTTTATAAAAAAGATTTCTTCGTACAATTTTTAAATAAATTAAAAAAAAAATATTATTTTGAATATAAATTTAAGAATATGCCTAAAGAAACTACTGATTACAAATTTGGATATTGTTTGATTATAAATAAAAAATAATTATAAAAAGCAAATGAAAGAAATTATTAATGTAAACAAGGCAAAAGATGATTACATCTATATAGGGAAAAAAAAATATTTTGATTTATCATTACAAAATGGTGTTTTGCTACTTGGTCACAATAATAAAATTTTTAATAAATCACTAAATCAAATAATTAAGAAGAAATATACAATTTCAAAATTAAATAACAAAAATCTTAATAAGGATTTTTTTAAATTAGTAAAAAAATATTTTAAAAACGCACACGAATTAATTTATTGTACAACTGGATCTGAGGCTATAACTAAAGCAATAAGAATAGCTCGTGCATTAAATAAAAATAAAACTAAAATTTTTATAGTTAATGGGAGTTGGCATGGCTCAGTAGATCAAACATTGTTTAATGCAAAAAATAACCTGAGACCTATTCCAATGTCTGCCGGGATTGGAAATATATTTAGAGATAATGTGAAAATTTTACCTTTTGAAGATATTGATAAAACAAAAAAGATTTTAAATGCACACTATCGAAATGCCTCATGCATTCTTATAGAGCCAGTTGCCGCATCATTACCTATACAAAATAGAGAGAGTTATCTTAAATATCTTAGAGATTTCTGTAAAAAAAAAAAATTGATAATGATTTTTGATGAGATAATTACAGGCATAAGAACTGAAAAAGGAAGTGTTCAAAATAAATATAATATTTTTCCAGATATAACTATAGCAGGCAAAGCAATTGGAGGGGGCTTTCCTATATCCTTTATTTTGCCAAATAAAGAAGTAAGCGTAAAAATTAATAAACTTAAGGATAAAATATTTTTTGGAGGAACTTTTTCTGGAAATAATTATTCAGTTTTGTCCTCTTACAATACACTTAAATTTATAAATAAAAATATGATTACTAAAATGTTAAAAAATTCTGCTTATTTTCAAAAAAAAATAAATAATTTTTGCTTAGAAAATAATCTTGATGTTAAAGTATATAGATTTGATGGTTTTTTAAGATTAATATTTTCAAAAAAAAATATTAATAACATCGTTGCCAGAGATTTTCTGGAGGTTAAAAATAGAAAAAAAATAGATAAATTTAAAAAATATTTATATAATAAAAGAATTTTATATCCAAAAAATGGTGTCATATTCCTCTCAATAATGATAAATAGAGACAAAACAGATTTTTTGATAAGAAATATATGTCAAGGAATTAAAAAATATTTTAAAAAATAATATGAATTTATATTTATATAAATATATTAAATTAAATCAAAAAACTCGATGAACAATAAATTAGGTCATAACTTACCATCAAACCCCAAAGAAACTATTGAGAGAAATATTATTAGAAAAATACCAATTTTAGATAGAGAGCCTCAACTTTTTTTAGGTGTACCTTTGCCAAGTTGGATTGAATTAAGCTTAATTGATGTATGTAATCGAGAATGCAGTTTTTGTCCTAAATCAGATGCTAATATTGCACCTAACACATATATGAAAATGGAAATCAAGCTTATCGAAAAAATGATATCAGATTTAAAAAAAATAAAATTTGAGGGATCATTTACAATGTGTGGGTACGGTGAACCATTGCTTCATCCCAATATATTAGAGATTACAAATTTAATCGGACAATTCTGGGGTATAGAAATTGTAACAAACGGCGATCCTCTAACAAAAAAAAAATTGATTGAATTATATAATTCTAAAGTTTCTAAACTTGTCGTAAGTATGTATGATGGACCAGAACAAATAGATAAATTTACAGATATGCTTAATGAAACTAATATACCAAAAGATTTTATGATTTTAAGAGATAGATGGCATAAAGGTGAGGAGTTTTCAGATTATATCACAAATAGAGCTGGAACCGTTACAAATGGTAAACAGATAGAAGTAAAAGAAATGAAAGACAAAAAATGTTTCTATCCTGCGTATCACGTGCAATTAGACTGGAATGGCGATATGTATCTATGTCCACATGATTGGCAAAGACGTAATCCAGTAGGAAATATTATGCAAACAGATTTTTTTGAAATTTGGAATGGAAAAATTCATAATAAGTACAGAAAAATGCTATTTAAAGGCAAAAGAGACGAGCTGCCGTGCTCTACTTGTAATTGTGCGGGCACAGTACATGGCTCAAAGCATTATATTAAATGGTTACAATCTTGGATAAAATAATCAAAAAATTATTTAGTTTGTAAATTAAGGTTCAAATTTGAAACTTCATAAATTTTATCGCAAAACTTTAATGAAGTTTGTCTATGTGAGATAGTAATTACTGTCATGTTAGGCTTTAGAGATATTAAATTGTTTAAAATCTTTTGTTCTGTTGTAACATCTAGTGCGCTTGTTGCCTCATCTAAAATAAGAATTTCTGGTCCCTTAAATATAGCTCTAGCAATTCCAAGTCTTTGATTCTGTCCACCTGACAATCTTGATCCATTTTCACCAACTGGCTCTTTTGATTTATTTGGTAAAGAGTTCATTAAATTTTTTAAGTCTACTATTTCAATAACTTTTAAAAATTTTTGTAAATCTTTATCACCCACTTCATCAGTTAAGCACACATTAAATAATAAACTCTCATCAAAAACTGATACCGTTTGGGGAACATATCCAATCATTTTTTGAATAGATTTATAATTTTTTTCATTACTTGGGTCATCTGTATAAACTTTTCCACTTGTAACATCTAAAAGTCCACACAGAATATTTATAAAAGTAGATTTACCAGAGCCAGTTTTTCCAATTATTCCTATTTTATCCCCTTTATTAATTTGAAAATTCAATCCTTTAAAAATAGTCTTCTGATTTGAATAAGCAAAATCTACATTTTCAAAATTGATTTTTTTAAAATTATTAAAATCAACTAGTGTTGGATTACTTTTTTGATGATTAACAGGCAATTTTTTATAATCTTTTATTCCCTGGTAAATCACATCTATAACTACATGGTTATATCTTATATTTTGAATTGATTTTACTATTTTAGAAACAGAGGGTAATAGTCTAATTGTACAATAAAAAAATACTCCTAATAATACTAAAATTTCTGGTAAGGATTTATCTTGAAGAATTAAAAAATATACAATTAAAACTAAAACAAAAACTGCTAAAATTTCTAAAATTAATCTTGGCATTTGAGTTACCGTATCTTTTTTGATTCCAACGAATGCATTTTCTTCTGTATGAAATGAATAATTATTATAAAATATATCTATTAAATTATTCATAATAAGTTCTCTAAAACTACCAAAGCTTTGTTGAAGTTGTTTTAAGGCCTGAGATGAATGGTGTTGTCTTTTATTGCCCCAAAACTTCAAGTTGTTAGCATTTTTTTTAAATAAAATTCCACCAATTATAGAAAACATTAGTATTACAATTAAAGAAATTTGAAAATTATATAATATTAGAAAAATACTTATGAAACTAAAAATAATAATTTCTGAAATCAATTGAATTAAGGAAAAAACTACCCCCATTGAATAAAGATTACATTCGCTCATAGTATTTCTAATTAAATCTGAAGAATTATTTTGAACAAAAAAATTGAAATTTTTGTTTAAATATAATTTAAAAAATTTCTTTGAAGTTTTTGCAAATAAATTATGAGAAAAACTATTTTGAAGTTTTATAAGTGTTTTTGTTAAGTAAAACTTAATTAGATATATAAAAGCGAAACTACCTAAAATAATTAACAAAAGTTTATTAGTATTACCCAAAATACTTTGAGGTATAAAATATAAAGTACTTTGCAGCTCATCTCCTGCAAATAAATGTAGTATCGGTATTATAAGACCAATACTAATTAGTTCAGCGACACTACATATTAAAGTTAAGAAAAATATAAACGAGGCTTTGTGTATATCCTCTTTTTCAAGTGCAAAAAAAATTTTTGATAGATAGCTTTTCAATTTAATCGATATTTTATTTGTCTATTAAATTTTAATAGATAAATATGTCTCATTATAAAATAATTATACCAAATTAAAACCTTTTATGATAATATTTCAATAATACTGAAAAGCTTGGTGGGAAATCAGTGTGAAATTCATTGGCTCTTCCTGGAACCGTAAAGTCGGAGCGCCACCCGGTATAGTCCGCTGTTGAATGATGGCCAGGAAAAGTCTAATTCTGCAATTTTCAAATTAGCATCGGCATAAATTAAATACTAGTTGTTGAACTATTGTTCAACCAAGGAGAAAGTAATGCTGAAAAAAGTAACTTTGATAACCTTAATGATTGTAATTATATGCACCTATGCAAATGTTTTTGCCAAAGAAATACCTGTTATAGTAATTGCACCAAGTAATAAAACTCAATCTTTATCTACTGTAGGAACTTCAGTCACAATACTCGATGAAAAGTTTTTTCAGAATTCGACTGAATTATTTTTGGGAGATGTTTTATCTACTAACACTCCCAGTACAAACTTTTTTCAAAGTGGTGGTCATGGCACAGCTTCTGCGATACAGTTAAGAGGTTTGCCTAAAAGATATTCTACTGTTTATATTGATGGAGTTAAAATGTCCGATCCATCTAGTGTTTCTAATGATTATGATTTTAATCATATACTCAATAGTCAAATTTCAAGAGTTGAAATATTAAAAGGGAATCAAAGTTCAATTTATGGAAGCGGGGCAATCGGTGGAACGATACACATAACTACAAAAAAAGGTAAGCCTGGTTTCAACAAAGATTTTAATTATTCAGTGGGCTCAAATCAAACTCATAATTTATCTACTTATTTATCAGGTGGAAAAGAGAATAGCACATATTATATCGGCTTACAAAGATTTCAAACAGATGGAGTCTCACAAATGACTCACAATGATGAAAAAGATAGATATAGAAATAATGGATTGATAGCAAATTATAATCATCAATTTTCTGATGCTTTAGAAGTGAAGACCAATTATAGAATTGCTGACACTTATCTTCAATATGATGCTGTATGTGTATCAAGTGCGTTTGGATGTTCACCAACTAGAGACCATAGTGAAGAGCAAGATACTATAGAGTCATCCGCCAATATAAGTTTAATACATAAGCCTTTAAAAAAACTTACTAATAAGTTCACTGTTGCTAACACATATGTCAAAAGAATTTACGCAGACGCTCCAAATAGTAAAAATACTATTCAAGATAACTATTATGGAGAAAGATATACATTTCTTTATCAAGGGAATTACAATTTTAACTTAGATAACAGCTTTGTTTTTGGAGTCGAAAGAGAAGATGATTCCATCGGATATAATAAAGACTTGAATGGAACAAAATATAGAGATGCATATGTCACATCTAAATATTTTGATTATCAAAAAAGGATAACCAATAATTTGTATGGAACATTTGGATCAAGATTTGATGATCATTCATTAGCTGGTAATGAGGACTCTCATAGAGCTACACTGGCTTATGTATTTGATGACAAATCTACTAAGCTTAAAGGATCTTATGGTACAGGATTTAGATATCCTTCTTTGTATGAGTTTTATTTTTATTCATCATCAGGTTATGATGGAAACGAGTCTGCAGAAAATAGTAAAAGTTTTGATGTAGGTCTTGAAAAATCTTTTAGAAATATTGGTTTAGATATAGATATTTCATATTTTAATACAAAATATCACGATGTTCTTGAAGGTTGGCAGGCATCAGGCTGGGATGCAGGAAATCATCCAGGAACAGTTAAAACACAAGGTCTTGAATTAATTTCTTACTGGAAATTTAACGATCTTTTAAATTTTGATCTAAATTATACTTACACTTCCACTTATGATGGTGCCGAACAAGATGATCCAAATAAAAGTAGTAGTTACACAAATGCGCAATTAGTGAGAGTTCCGAGGAATATTATAAATTTATCCTCAAATTTTAAAATCCCTAATTATAAAAATTTTGATTTTACAATCAAAACAAAATGGTCAGATATGGCCAGAGATTACGGGAATGGTAATCGGACTTTTGACGATGAAAGAATAGATGATTATTTAGTTAGTGACCTAATAGCAAGATACAACTTATGGAACAAATATAATATTAATTTTAGTTTAATTAACATATTGGATGAAAAATACGAAACTGCCAGAGATTACTCGCAACTTGGTAGATCATTTAATATTGGTATTAAAAGAAGCTTTTAGAAATTTTTAAAAAAACTGATAATATTACATTACAGCATTAATAGACTTTTTAGCTAAAGGGTCTCTGTATAATTCATCAAACTCTTTCCCTAGTTCCTCATGTTTTTTCTCACCCTTAGAAGAAAATTCTTCAGCAATTTTTATCTCATCCCATCTTTCAATTGGAAACTTGGTATAATATGTAAATGTTTTCGCCAATCCACCTATTTCTTCAGACGAAAGTTGGGGCATATTAAGCATACTTTTGTCTCCGCCCGTTATCCCAAGCGTTACAATATCTTCATCTTTTATATATCCTTTTTTTATAGCCAGATCTCTTAAAGGTGTTCCATGATAAGGTGCAAATATAAATGCACCAGTAGCTTCCATTGATTTAGGTAATTTTCTTGTAAAATTTATTGTATCAAAAATTAAATCCCTTGTTTCGTCAGGCATGCCAATGATACAATTTGCTTTTGGGGTATATTTGTGGTCAACCAACATTTCGAATGCTTTTAATTGCACTTCGTCAGAAACATTTCTTCTTAAATAATTTTTTCTGTAATCTGAATTTCCATGTTCTATTCCAATATCACACCTAAGCATGTTCATCTCCTCTAAACTATCTGCTCTATGTTGATTAATTGTTTCTGCTCGGGTATTCATCCAAAATGGAATTTTATAATCCATATACATTTCTTTAAATTCATCAAATTCTTTATTTGACATCGCTAAAAAAGTATCTGATATAAAATATATTAATTCTGGATCATATTTTTTTATTAGAAAATCAAACTCTTCTTTCATTCTTTTTATAGACTTTTTTCTATGAAATATTTTATTTGTTTCCTCTTTATAAATCACATTGTTACCAGGTGAATTACAGTAAGTACATGTGTAAGGACAACCTCTTTGAGTTTCAACACCTACTGTTCTATAAACTTTTCCTTGCATAGGCCTATATAAACTTCCAGGTTCGAACATATCCCAATCTGGTATTGGAACTGTATTAATGTCCATGCCTGATCTCAATCTGTTTCTATAAATTTGACCATTTCCTCTTATTGTAAAATTTAAGATATTGTCGATTCTTCCACCTGAAATAAGTTTTTCGCATAACTCCATTATTGGCTCCTCGCCCTCACCTCTACAAATATAATCAACATGCGGGTTTTTTATTACTTTTTCTGAAGCATATGTAGCAAAAACACCTCCAAATAGAGTTTTGTATTTTCTGTCTTTTTCTGGAACACTATCTAAGAGATCGACAGCTAAAAACCATGTACTTTCCACAACTGAAACTAATATTAAGTCAGGTCTAAAATTTTGAACTTTTTTAATGAAATCATCTTTAATATTTGTTTTTTTTGGCGCTCCTCCTTTTTCTAAAAGTTCACCAGTATTATATTTCGGTTGAGATTTATTTTTATCTCGCATTTCCTCCTCGGACAAACCTTCTTTATTTTTTTTAAAATGAAAATCTTGATAATATGTACAGTCAAATAAATCTTGGGTATATCCAGCGTTTTTAAATAATGCAGCAAATATACCTATACTTTGTGGCATCAAACTACTCATTTGAACATTAGGGTATAACATCAAAATTCTAAAATCTTTTGGTTTTCTGGGTAAAAATGGAGATTTTAGCATATGAATATTTTTTTTTGTAATATATAAGTAATTAATTTTAATTAATCAATTATATTAATATTATAAAATATTTATGAATACATTAAAAATAACACTTGGTATAGCTATAGTTCTTGTCGCAAGCAGGTTTATCCCTCACCCTCCAAATTTTACAGCTTTAATAGCTTTATCTTTTTACGCTCCTGTTTTTTTTGGGCTAAGATATATACCTTTAGTCGCAGTTTGTTTTGCGTTTACAGATTTATTTTTAGGATTTCATGCGTATACTTTATTTACTTGGGGAAGTATTCTATTAATCGGACTAATCTCAAAATTTTTTTTTCAATCAATTCAAAGACGTTTATTTGGGGCTTTTATTGGTTCTCTAATATTTTTTATAATAACGAATTTAGGTGTTTGGGCTTTAGGTGGTTATGGTTATGAAAAAAATATTAGTGGTTTAATAACTTGTTTTTACTTAGCTATTCCATTTTATACAAATAATTTTTTATCAACAATAACTTACTCTCTGATAATAGAATTAATTAATTGGGTTTATTCATATAAAAGATTGCAAATCAGATAAATTGGAAAAAAGATTTACCATAGAATGAGTAAAAAATTACTTTTTTTCCATAGATCACTAGTTAATTCAGTTAAATTAAATAAAATTTTTGAAAGAAAAAATTTAAAAAAAAAGATTTTTTTTTACTTTCCCAAAAAAAATCTAACTATTAAAGACATTAAATATATTGAGCATCTATTTCAAAATTTAAAAAAAAGATATGAAGTTTTTTTTGGACATAATATTTATAATCTAAAAAGGAACAAATTTTTTTTTATAACTGAAAATTATGTATCTAAATTAAAAAATCTTGATTTTTTTATATCTAATTATATTTGTTATAACTTTCCTAATAATGCCAAAAAAGTATACTTGCATCACGGTATTTATGATACACCCTTAACTGGCAAATTAATTGAAAAAAAAACTTTTAAGTCTATATTAAATTACGATTATATTTTTTTACCATCAAAGATTATAATTAATAATTTTATAAAGTATTTTAAAGTTTCCAATAAAATCAAAGCTAAATTTCTATCCGCGGGTTACCCAAGGCTTGATTATTTACAAAATTTAAGAAAAAATAAGTTAAAAAAAAATTCTATAATAATTGCCTTTGCAAATATTAGTGCTTTCACTGATCATAGTATATTAAACTTTATTTTACCATTAGTTGAAAGAATTAATTCAAAATTTAAATACAAAATAATTATACGACCTCACCCTGCAAATAAAAATTATTTCAACAGAAAAAATCTTCCTATTTTATTTGACTATATGGACAAAAACAAAAATACAAAATTAGATTTTTCAGATAATTATATAAATAGTTATTTTAAATCTATTTTAATGATCACTGATATATCAGGTACATCATATACATATAGTTTTTTGACAGGCTCTCCTGTAATTTTTTTTTCCAAAAATGAGAAAAAGTATAAAAAACAATATTCAAAATTAAATTTCTTCAAAGATAGAGGTGTTATAGGAAAAGTCATTACACAAGTTTCTGAAATTGAAAAAACAATAAAATTTTTAATATTAAATAGATCTAAAATTACAAAAAAAATTTATGCGTTAAAATCAAAAAGACTTGATTATGTTGGCAGTTCTCATAAGAGGTTTGGTGAATTAATTGAAAAAATATAAGTATTTATTTTAAATAATTTTTACTTGATAATAAAAGTTTTTTTACTTCTTTAGTTTTTAATAAATCTTTATTTAAATCACTTCTATATATAAATTTTTTTGGTAATTTTTTGTATTTATATTTTGAAAAAAAATTTTTTGAAGGTAAAATTAGATAATATTTTCCAACATCTATTGTTAATCGACTGTCACTTTCCGATATTAATTCTTCATGTATCTTTTCACCAGGTCTTATACCTATTATTTTAATTTTAGGTTTTGGGTTTATTGATTTTATTAAATCAATAATCTTAAAACTTTTTAATTTCGGTACTATTATTTCAGACCCTTTCATATTTGATAGTGACCATTCTACAACTTCAACTGCTTGATCCATAAAAATATTAAATCTTGTCATTTCCATATCAGTTACAGTAAATTTTAATCCTTTTTCATCTTGTGAATAAAATAAAGGTATAATTGAACCCCTGCTTGCAAATACATTTCCATATCTAACTACTGAAAATTTAGTTTTTATTTCTCTTCCAACGATATTGTTTGCTGAACAAAATAATTTATCTGAGCATAATTTAGTAGCTCCATAAAGATTAATAGGTGAACAAGCTTTGTCAGTGGATAACGCTATAACTTTTTCTACACCACAATTTATTGATGCCTCAATAACATTTTTTGCACCTAATATATTGGTGTTAATAAATTCAAATGGATTATATTCTGCGGTGTTAACCTGTTTCAAGGCAGCTGCGTGTATTATGTAATCCACATCTCTAAATGCAAAATTCAATCGATCTTTGTCTCTAACATCGCCCAAAAAATATCTTAAAAACTTATATTTTTCTCGAGAAAATGTTAGCTGCATTTCATATTGTTTATATTCATCTCTGCTAAAGATAATTAATTTTTTAATATTTTTATATTTTTTTACAAGCATTGAAACAAAAGCTTTTCCAAAGCTCCCTGTTCCACCTGTAATAAGAATTTTTTTATTATTAAACATTTATTTAAAAAAGTTTTTTACTTTATTTGAAATGTAAATTAAATCTTTTTTTTTTAGCAATGTATGTAAAGGAAGGGTTACAATGCTTTTATAAAATTTATCGGAGTTTTTATTAATACTAAACAACATGTTCTTTTTATATACCTTGTGTTTATAAAGCGGCTTGTAATGAATTTGACATCCAATTTGATTTTTTTTTAAATATTTCATGAATTTTAACTTTTTTCGATTATTGAACGAATTTAACTTTATTACAAAAAGATGCCAAAAAATATTTGCATCGTAAAAATTTAAACATTCAAATTTTTCTGGAATATACTTAAAAGAACTTAGATAATACTTAACTATAGAGTTTCTTTTTTTTTTGAAATAATTTATTTTTTTGATTTGATCTATACCTACTAGTGCACTTATTTCGCTCATTCTAAAATTTAAAGATGGGCTTTTTAAATGATATGGGTCAGTTATATTGGTTTTGACCAATGAATGGCTTCGTAAATTTAAAATTCTTTGATACAAAGATTTATTATTTAAAGTTATAGCCCCACCTTCAAACGTAGTAATATTTTTTACTGGATGAAAAGAAAAGGTAGTCATCTCAGAAAATTTACAATTTCCTAAGTATGATTTTTTATTTTGTTTATAATTTAAACTTCCAAAACTATGACAGCCATCTTCAATAATTTTAATAGATCTTTTTTTACAAATTTTAGAGATTTTTTTTAAATCTATTATATTTCCTGCGTAATGCATAGGTAGAAATAGATTAGGTTTTATTTTTTGTTTATCACACTTTAACAATACTTCTTTAAAGTTTTCAGTATCAACCATTCCAGTTTTAAAGTTTACATCACAAAAAATAAACTTAGCTTTTATTAAAGAAAGTATGCTAGCAGAAGCAACGAAATTAATATTAGGTATTATTGCAACGATATTTTTTAATTTTAAAGAAAGAATTCCCATCATTAGCGCTGATGTTCCGTTGTTACAAACAACGCTATACTTGGAGCCAACTAATTTTGAAATTTTTCTCTCTAATCTAATACAATATTTTCCATTTGTAACAATATTTAGTTTTGTAATTTTTTTGATTATATCTTTTGGAGTATTAGTAAAATCTTGTAGGCCATAATAGTTTACTAGTGACTTCATATTGGTGATGAAATAAAATAATTATCTTAATTAAATTATAATACTCTAAAATATGTTTTAATAAAAGTTCTTAAAACAAATTATATTTTTACAGAATGAACATCTGCTTTTAAATTCTCTAAAAATTTATCTTTGTTTTTAATTAATTCAAATTTTTGACTTATACCCTCCACAGAAGAAAGTCTATTTACGATTTTCTTCTTTACTAAATAATTAAATAAAATTTTCTCATGGTAATTTTTACTTAGATATCCGGTTTCACTTAAGAACAATTGATTGCATATTTTTAAGAGGTCAAATTGTTTATGATGTTTTAGTCTATGCCAATCTAAGTTTAATATTTTTTCGTAGTCATTTTTATTTGACCATTGATTAGATAAATTAAACTTTTTGTCATAAAAATTACACACAGAATTTATAACTTTAAAATTATTAAGTAACAATTCTAAACCAACAGATCCATGATGTGTAATTGCTATACACTTTTTGTTTAATCTAGACATAACATCATAGTTGCTGACAGGAACGTTCAGAAAAGATATCCTCTTATTATGTCTGTACTTAAATATAATTTTTTTAAATAAATATCTTTCATGAATGCAAAGTTTTGTATTTTTTAAATAAAAATTTGGGTGAGCTTTAACTAAAACGTTTTTATTTCTATTAACTAAGTTTTTAATTGTAAAATCTAACCATTCATATGCATTGACAAAACCGTCATAACCCCAAATCAGTTGGGCATCTGTGAAGGAATGACTATAAACTACATAATCAAATCGTCCAAAATTTTCAAATTTTTTATTTTTATATTTTGTATTAATCATCCAAGGATAAAATATTTTTTTACCTTTTAAAATTTGATTTTGTAATTTTTTTATTACTTTAATTTTTTTTTCTTCAATTTTTTCATTTTTTTTATGTAACTTGAAACAATCTTGAATAGAAAAATTTTTACTTGATGGCCTTATTTCAATTAAATCTTTTGGATAGTTATTTGCATACAAGACTTTTTTTTCATTTCTAAATATTTCAAATAATATTCCATTTAAATACATGCAATGATCTAAGTATACAGCTCCCACATTGTAATTTTTTATAAGATAACTAGCTGTTGAATAAAATCTAGATATTATGATAACATTTTTAATTAAATTGAAATAAAATATTCTATTAGAATCATACGAACGTACATCTTTATAAATTACCGAAATTAAAAATCTCCCATAATTCACATTTCTAAATTTGAGCCTTACAATATCATTTTT
>CACIZB010000014.1 GCA_902591025.1 uncultured Pelagibacteraceae bacterium | reverse complement strand
AAATTTTCTAATTTTTTTTCAATTGACTTACCTTGATTTGAGTTTTTGAGAAGAAATGAAATATCAACAGTTGATATTTCTGAACTAATTGAGTTTGTACAAAATATTAAAAAAATAGATAACGAAAATAAAAAGTTTTTCATTTAGAATGTAGTTCCAAGCTGAAATTTAAAGGACTCTGTTTTATCAGAAGAGGCTTTTGAAATTGCTTCAGCATAAGAAAATGATAAAGGGCCTACTGGTGTTAATATCTCTAAAGCAAAGCCTGTTGAAGTCCTAATTGAGTTAGAGTCATCTAAAGAGCTTGAATAATCTACACCCCAAACATTTCCTGCATCAAAAAAAACTTTTAAATCCATATTTTCTTGAGTTTGTAAAATGTAAGGAATTGTTGATGAGGTATTTAATGTTACTACATAATTTCCCCCGACATGATCAGTTCCATCTGTTGGTCCAACTTTTCCTGATTCAAAACCTCTTAATCTTGAACTTGGTGCATATAATCTTTTAGATGCTCTTACATCATCACCAGACAATGAGTTAACAGCTCTAGTATATATTCCACTTGATACGATCATATCATCAATTAGTTCTTTATAACCTGTAATTATATATCCATTAATAATCTCTGAGTTTTCAGAGACAATGGGGAGTGATTGATACCAACTACTATAATATCCAGATGATGGCTGAAAAGGAGAATTTCTTTTATCTAATGTAAGACCATATCCGAATGTAGCGTCGAAATATGAACCATCTTGCTTTTTGTAAGCTGCTGATGCAGTTGAGGTTGTATCGAGAGTTTCACTTGAAATTGACACTTTGGGTGAAAAAAAAGTGTTTTCAAACTGTTCATATCTAGTGCCTAAAGAAACTGAATTCAAAGAACTTTTATATCCATAATCAGTGAGCCTATCAGTCACTGTGCTTTCTAAAGATGTTGATAATTGTCTTTCTGAAAACGCAAAATTAGGATCTGTGTATTCTAAAAAACCTTTTACGGTTTCTTCAGATAGAGACAGCTTACTGTTTAACTTTATACCTTCACCTCTAAAATTATTCTCTCTGATACCAATACTAAAAGTCGTACCATCCGTACCGTGACCTGCGCCAGCCATTAACTCGCCTGTAGGTTTTTCTTCTATTGAAATGTTGATATCTTTTTGGTCTGCATTTTCAGTATCTAAAACTTCATATTCAACTTTAGAAAATAAATTTTTAGATTTAAGTTTATTTATTGACTTGGTGTGCAGAATCTTATTAAAAGGATCACCCTCATCTACAATTAGTTGATCTCTTATAAATTGCTCTGATGTAACATTATTTCCTAAAATATTTATCTTATTAACGTAAAGTTTTTCTGTATCAATTATTTTAAAAGAAAAATCGATTTTACTATCGTTGATTACTTCTGTTACTTTAGCATCAATAAATTCATAATTTTGATTAAGAGCAATTTTTTCAATTTTATCTAAAATTTTTTCTATATCTCGATAACTGTATTTTTCATTTTTAATTTTTTTGAAAAATTTTTCTAAATCATCAAATTTTTTGGAATCAAATTCAGTGGGTAAAACCAACTCAAAATCACCGAAAAAAAATTTTTCACCAGCATTAATATTATAAGTTAGGACAAAATCTTTCTGATTTAATATTTGTGAGTAAGCATCAGTAATTTCAACTTGATAATAACCTTTGTCTAAGAAAAAATTTTTAAGGAGTCTTTTATCTAAGTTTACCCTTTCTATATCTAAATATTTTTTTTTAGATATGAATTTCCAAGCCTTATCCTCTTCTGAAGTAATTACACTTCTCAGTTTCCTATCTTTAAACTTTTTATCACCAATAAATCTAATTTCGTTAATCGTTGCTTTATCTCCTTGATCAATATCAAATATAATATTTACAGTATCATTTGGATTTTTTTCAATCTTAGTATCAATTTTAACAAAGTAAAATCCGTTTTTTTTAAAAGTGTTTAATATTCTATTTAAATCTTTTTTTACATTTGATTCAATGTATGGATTTTTTTCTTTGAGCTCCATACTATCTTTTATCTTTTTGATATTTTTTTGAGCTTTAACTCCATTAACTATAATTTGCTCTATAACAGGATATTCTTTAACGATAATTGTTAAATCATTATTATCTAATTTGAATTCTACTAATTCAAAAAAATTTGTTTTATATAAATTTTTTAATGATTCATTTAAAGTTTTATCTGAAACATCATTTCCTTTTTTAATTTCACTAAAGTTAATAATAGTTTCGTCTGAAACTCTATTGTTTCCAATTACATTAATATCATTTATAATTTCTGAAAAAACGAATGTTGTTTTTAATAAGAATAATGTAGTTAATAAAACTAATTTCAGCATCTGGAATTTATATACATAACTCCCTAATTTTCAATCTTACAGAGTTACTAAGGTTGTTTATTTGGCTTAGATTTAAAGGTTTTTTTTTCTTATAAGCTTTAAATCTTCTTAAATTAATAAATGATAATAGTTTTTTGTGTAGCTCAGAGTAACTGATTTTATTATTCAAGAATAAATTTACTAGCTCATCATTTGCACTTACAACTACGGTTTCAAATAACGTATTTTGATTTGGAATATATCTTAAAATTTTGAGAAGTGGAAAACGATTGATATCAATATTTTTTAAATTTAGGTTATTCAATTTTCTAATATCTAGTTCTTTCGAAACTATTGATTTATTTATGTTTTGATAAATTGAATTAAAAATAGGAATTTTCATATTTGTATCATGCGCAAGTATTTTATTTATACCATTTTTAAATTTTACGATTGCATGGACATATGATTTATCATGTATCAAAATCTTTATTTTTGATTTAGGTAATTCAAAAATTCTCTGTGTTTCGATTACCTCAAAAACTTTATTCATCATTGTTGCTGAATCTATAGATATCTTTTTACCCATAGACCAATTTGGATGATTTAAAGCTTTCGATGGTGTGGCTTTCATGATTCTTTTTTTGGGCCAATTTAAAAAAGGGCCACCTGATGCAGTGATGTATATTTTATCAATTTGTCTATGATCGTGATTTCCAACTAAAGACCAGATTGAAAAGTGCTCAGAGTCAATAGGTATAAAACTGGTTTTGTATTTTTTTAGTTTTTTTTTTATAAGGTTCCAACCGCAAATAATTGACTCTTTATTTGCAATTGCAATAGTTTTTGTTTTTTGGATTATATTTAAAGTAGGTTCTAGTCCATCTAAACCTGTAATTGAATTCATTGTATAATCAATTTTATTTTTCAAAATCTTATTAAGATTTTTATAATTGTTATAAATATTTATCTTTTTGTTTTTATCCTTTAAATAATTATAGCCTTTTAAATCAGTGATGATTAAATTTTTAACATTTAATATTTTTGATTGTTTATACAATTCTTTATAATTTTTATTTGCCGTTAAAAGTAAGACTTCGAAGTTTTTTTTATCTTTTAAAATTATGTTAATTAAAGATTTCCCAATTGAACCTGTCGAACCTAATATAACTACTTTTTTTTTCATTTAAAAGTTGCACCAATTATTAAAATTGCAAGATACATTGTTGGAAAAACAAAAATAAGACCATCAATTCTATCTAACAGACCACCGTGTCCAGGAAGAATTTTTCCTGTGTCTTTTAGTTTTGCTTTTCTCTTAAAGTAAGAAATTACCAAATCTCCTATTTGACTGATAAAAGAAATAAATAAAATTATTAAAAATATTAATAAATGATCTGCGTCTGTTACTTCTTTTTTGGCAAAAAAATTGTTTATATAAATCAGGCCTGCAATTAATGATAATAAAAAACCTCCAAAAACACCTGCATAAGTTTTATTCGGACTAATTTTTGTTAATTTAGGACCATTAAATATTTTTCCAAATATATAACCACCAATATCTGTAAAAATACAAACTACGACTATAAATAAAAAATATTTAAAATTTTTGTATTCTCTTATTTCAAACGCTGTATAAAATGAAAATAGTAAAAAAATTATACCTAGTAATTTTAATAAATTATTTCTTTTACTCATTTGAAACCATTCATAACTTGTTACTAAAAATAATATACTTAAAAAAAATATAAAAAATATTGATCCTTGAATAATAAAAAATATAGCTATTGGAATCAAAATAAATGAACTGAGTAGTCTTTTTTCAAATTCTTTAATCATTAAATTTTACCAAAATTCCTCTTTATATTTTTAAATTTTTTAATAATCCTATTATAATCTTTTTGATTAAATTCAGGCCATAACTTCTTCTCAAAAAATATCTCTGAATAAGCTATCTGCCATAAAAGAAAATTGCTCAATCTTTTTGTATTTCCAGTCCTAATAAGTAGATCAGGATCAGGTATATTTTTCGTGAGTAAATATTTTCCTAAATTTTTTTCATTAATCCCTATTTTATTTTTTTGAACACTTTTAAATGCATTAATTAACTCAGATTTTGAACCATAGTTAAGTGCTAAATTTATTTGTAAGGTTTTATTTTTAGAAGTTTTTTTTTCAGATAAATTAAGAATTTTATTTAGTTTTTTGGAAAACTTTTTATACCCAATGATTTTTAACTTAATATTTTGTTTATGTAAAACTTCAATTTTATCAACCAAAAAACTTTCAAGTAAGTTAAATAAAAAATTGATCTCCTTTTTGGGTCTTTTCCAATTTTCAGTTGAAAAAGCGTATAATGTTAAATATTTAATTTTAAGACGAATTGATTCTTTAATTATTTTTTCTACTGTATTTAATCCTGCGCGATGACCAGCATTTCTTGATTTTTTATGCTTAAGCCCCCATCTTCCATTACCGTCCATGATAATGGCCACATGTCTAAGTGGGTTCATATAGTCATTATTTCTTTTTCTTTAGTAGAAACTTTTTCATCTACTATCGATATATGTTTATCTGTAATTTGTTGAACATTTTTTTCAAAAGATTTTTCCTCATCCTCACCAATTTCTTTAGCTTTTAAGAGTTTTTTTAATTCATCATTAGCATCTCTTCTTATATTCCTTATCGAAACTTTACATTTTTCACCCATTGATTTAATTAACTTCTTCAACTCAATTCTTCTTTCCTCATTTAATTCAGGAATTGGTAATCTTATTAGCTGTCCATCAACTTGGGGATTTAATCCTAATTCAGATTTTTGGATTGCAGCATCAATTAATGATACATTATTTTGATCCCAAACTTGAATATTTATCATCCTTGGTTCTGGTGTTGTAATACTTCCAATTTGATTTATAGGCATTTGTTGCCCATAAACATCAACTCTAATCAGGTCAAGCATTGCTGTATTTGCTCTTCCCGTTCTTAGTGAAGATAATTCTTTTGAAAAAACCTCAATAGCTTTATCCATTTTGAGGCTATGTGATTTTTCATCGAACATTTATTCCCCTATTTTGATTCTACTAAACTCCTTGATCTTTAAATCATTAATTGCAAGTTCTTTTAAAACATCTTGAACTTTTTTTTTGGGTTCCATAACCCATGCTTGTGTCAAAAGTGCATTCTCTTCTTTAAATTTGTTCATTTTACCTAAACTAATTTTTTTAGCAATTTCTTCAGGTTTGCCTGAATTTTTAAGTTCTTCAGTGACTAATTCTAGCTCCTTATCAATTATTTCCTTATCAATCATTTTAGACTCTAATGCTAAGGGATTTGATGCAGCTATATGCATAGATAGTTGTTTACCAAATGTTTTTACACTATCAGAGTTGTTTTTTGTCTCTAAAGAAACAATTACTGCTAATTTTGCTAAGTTATCTTTTACCACTGTATGTAAATATTGATAATTAACAGATGATGAATTTGATATTGTTTTTGTTTTTCCAATCGTAATTTTTTCACCAATCTTAGCAATTAAAGCAACTAAATTATCCTCTACAGAAATATCATTTTTCATTTTAACTTTTTTTAATTTTTCAACATCTGAATTATTTTGGTTATTTAAATCACTTAGTTCTTTTACAAAATTTATAAAATCCTCATTTTTAGCAACGAAATCAGTTTCACAATTAACTTCTATCACTGAGGTTTTTTTTTCATCACCACTTATTGCAACTACTCCTTCTTTGGCATCTCTTGACATTTTTTTTGATGCCTTAGAAATTCCCTTTACTCTCAAGATTTCAACTGCTTTATCTAAATCTCCGCCAGACTCTTTGATAGCTATGTTGCAATCCTTAAAACCTGCACCAGTAGCTTCTCTCAATTTTTTTACTTTTTCAATATCACTCATATTATTCTAATTAATAATTTTATTTTTTGAAAATTTTTTTTCGAGTTTATCTCTATCTATCTCAGCAACTGTTTTCGATTTATCAGATTTTTCTTTTTTTTCAGAAGTATTTTTTAAGTCAGAATTTGGCGCTGATTTTTTTGCACTAATAATAGTTTCTTTGATTAAATTACAATACAGATCTATTGATCTCCTTGCATCATCATTACCTGGTATGGGGTAGTCGATCCCATCAGGATTAGAATTACTATCTAGTATAGCAACTATTGGAATACCAAGTTTCACAGACTCTTGAATAGCCAATGACTCGTAATTAGTATCGATAATAAAAACAAGATCAGGAATTTTCTTCATCTCAGATATTCCACCCAGAGATCTTTGCAACTTATCTTTTTTAACGCTCATCTTTAGAAGTTCTTTTTTTGTAAATCCCCTATTCTCTGCCACAAGATCCATTTCTAATTTCTTTAATTTTTTAATTGAATTAGAGATTGTCCCCCAATTAGTTAACATGCCACCTAGCCATCTATAATTAACAAAATATTGATCAGTCTCTTTGGCCACATCTGCTATTGCCTCCGATGCCTGTTTTTTTGTAGATACAAATAATATTTTTCCATTATTTAATATTATTTCATAAATTTTTTCTAACGCAGTTTTAGTGAGCTCTAGTGTCTGTGTTAGATCAATAATGTGAATTGAATCTCTTTTTCCAAAGATATATTTTTTCATTTTTGGATTCCATCTTAGAGTTTTGTGTCCAAGATGAACTCCAGCTTCTAATAATTGTTGTATTGTAACATTAGGTATCTTCATATTTTTTCCCGGTTAAGCCACCACAGTAATTTCCAAAAAAGGACCGGAGGTATAAAACCAAAAACTGTGTGCGTGTTTATTAATTTTTGGTTCTTCTACATAGAATTTTTTTAATAAACAAGCTTTATTTAGTTAATAATTGCAGATATTTGCTTATTTCTTAATAGATTTATAGTTTTTCTATCAATATTTCTTTTATTTTCCAAAACAAAAAATAAATCCTCTTTTTTGTCTTGAATATTTATTTTAATCAGAGTTTCACCATTTTTAGGTAAAAACTTTGATATTTCATTTAATTGATCTATTGAACTTAATTCAAATGTCACTTCACTAATTGGTTTATTAATTAATTCTTTCAAAGAACTTATCTTTCTAACGTTTATTCTTCTAAATCTATTTTCATTATCATATGTAGATTTGACAATTCTTAAAATAAAAGAATTACCCTCTTTTAAAATTTCACGATTTATATCCAAGGTATCTGAGAAAATAAAAAGTTCAAAAACACTACTTAAGTCAGTAAGTTTTAAAACAGCATAAGTATTTCCTTTTGCAGTTTTCCTCTCTTGAATTTTAAGAAGTGTCGCTGCAATATTCGCCTCTTTTGCTTCATCATTATTATTAAATGATTGAAAACCAATTATTTTATAATCTTTAAAAACCTCTTTATATTGATTTAAAGGGTGGTTGGATATAAAGAAACCCACTGCTTCAAATTCTTTTGACAATCTTTCCTCAAAATCCCAATCATTAGTTTCTAATATTATTTCATTTTCTTGATTATCATTTTGACCAAAAAGATCTATTTGTTTAGCTGATTTATTCTCAAAAATTTTTTTTGATTTTGTTATTAAATTAGGTATTGACTCTAATAAAGATTTTCTATTGGGATTTAAACTGTCAAAAGTTCCTGCTTTTACTAACCCTTCTAATTGAAGCTTATTGATATCTTTGGGATTTATTCGATTTATAAAGTCTGTAAGAGATCTAAATTTTCCATTTTTCAATCTTTCCTCGACTATATTTGATATTGCTTCATAACCAACAGCTTTAATTCCACCTAGGGCATAATAAAATTTTTCACCAACAGTTTTAAATTCTGCAAAACATTCATTAATATCTGGTCTAATAATATCTACATCAAGACGTTTTAGTTCTTCATAAAATTCACTCAATTTATTTTGATTAGAAATATCCATTGTCATTGATGCTGCTATGAATTCTTTTGGATAATATGTTTTTAAATATGCAGTTTGATAAGAAATTATTGCATAGGCAGCTGCGTGACTTTTATTAAAACCATATTCTGCAAAAGGTTCTATTTTTAAAAAAATTCCAGCAGCAACATCTTTACTAATTCCATTATTGACAGCACCTTCAATAAAATTTTGTTTTTGTTTCTCTAATTCAGCTCTTTTTTTCTTTCCCATAGCACGTCTTAAAATATCAGCTTGACCCGCGGTAAAACCAGATAACTTTTGTGCAATCTGCATAACCTGTTCTTGATATATGATTACACCGTAAGTAGGTTTTAAAATTTCCTCTAATAAGGGATGCAAATAATCTGGATTTTGTTTTCCATGTTTGCAATCATTGTAAGTTGGAATATTGCTCATTGGTCCTGGTCTGTATAAAGCAACCAATGCAATTATATCTTCAATGTGATTTGGCTTCATTTGAATTAATGCTTCTCTCATACCGGCACTTTCAATCTGAAATAAACCAACTGTTTTTCCAGATGATAATAAGTCAAAAACTTTTTGATCTTCAAAATTAATATCTTCAATTTTGAAATCTTTTTTTTTTTCTCTAATTAGTTTTTGAGTATTATTTATAACTGTTAAAGTTTTTAAACCCAGAAAATCAAATTTGATTAAACCAGCGTTTTCTGCGGAGTACATATCAAATTGTGTTGAAGGTAATAACAAATCTGATGATATATCTTTGTACAGTGGTACAACTTCGGTTAATTTTTTATCAGCTATAACAACTCCTGCTGCATGGGTTGCAACATTTCTGTTTAATCCCTCTAACTTCAAAGATAATTCTGTAAGTTTTTTAACCCTCGGATCTTCATTAATCAATTTTTGAAGTCTAGGCTCACCTGCAATACATTCAGTCAAATTTTGTGGTCTAGAGGGATCAAAAGGTATCATTTTTGAGATATTGTCTACAAACCCATAAGGTAAACCTAAAACTCTACCAACATCTCTTATAACCATCCTTGCTTTAAGTTTTCCAAAAGTAATTATATGAGCTACACTGTCTTTATACTTTTTTGTTAGGTATTCAAAAACCAAATCTCTTTTATCCTCACAAAAATCTATATCAAAATCTGGCATAGAAATTCTATCTGGATTTAAAAATCTTTCAAAAATTAAATTAAATTTTATTGGATCAACATCGGTGATTGAAAGACACCATGCAACTAATGATCCAGCACCAGAGCCTCTTCCTGGTCCAACTGGTATATCACTTTTCTTTGCCCACTTTATATAGTCAGATACAATTAAGAAATAACTTGCATATTTCATTTCAATTATAATATTTAATTCATGATCTAATCTATCTTTGTACTTTTGAAAATTAAGATCTGAAATTATATTGTTTTTTGGTATTTTAAAAACTCTGTCAAATTTTTCTTTTAAACCTTCTAAAGACTCTTTCCTTAAAATTTCATCAGCATTACCGTCTTTATCCGAACTTATATTTGGTAAAATTGGTTTAGAAATTTGAGGTCTAAAGTTACAGCGAAACGGAAAATTATAATTATTTTCTAAAGCCTCTGGTAAATCAGAAAATAGTTCTGTCATTTCCGAGTTATTTTTCAGATAGTGTTGGTCACTAAATTTAATTCTATTTTTTTCATTAACATAAGTTTTATTTTTTATACAAGTTAGGGCATCGTGAGCCTCATGCATATCTTTAGTTATATAAAATACTTCATTTGTTGCAATTAATGGTATTTTTTGATCAAAAGATTTTTTTAAATTAAATTTTTCAAAACTAAGCTCATTTAAATCTCCATGTCTTTGAATTTCAATATAAAATCTATCATCATATATCGATTTAAATTTACTATACAGTTCTGTTATTTCAGAAAATTTTCCTTTATCAAATAATTTTCCAATTAACCCAAATATAGATCCGGAAAATAAACAAACACCACTAGACTTTTTAAACAATTCTTCAATATTTAGGTGTGGATCATTAAGCTCATCATTAGTAAGGAATGATAATGATGATAGTTCTATTATTCTTTTATATCCAGATTCGTTTAATGCAAACAAAGGTAATAAACCGATGGTATCATCATGCTTAAAGTTTATTTGAGTCCCGATTATTGGTTGAGTACCAGATTTTGATAACTTTTCGGCAAATTCTAGTGCACCACATAAATTTGAAGTGTCACACAAACCGATGGATTTAAATTTATTTTTTCTTGAAAGTTCATTTAGATCATCAATTTTAACAGCACCTTCGCATATTGAATATTGAGAATGAACTTTTAAATGATTATAATTATAACTTTTAGTTTCTAACATTAATGGTTTTTATATTACCATTAACTAATTCTAATATGCAATCTGACTTATTAGCAAAAAATCTATTATGGGTTGCAAATATAATCAGGCGATCTGAATTTATTTGATTCTTTAAAATTTGAAAAATATCCTTGGCTGTCTCAAGATCTAAGCTTCCTGTTGGTTCATCTGCTAAAAGAATTTGAGGATCATTAATTAAAGCTCTTGCTATAGAAACTCTTTGTTTTTCACCACCAGAAAGTTGGTAAGGATAATGATCAGCTCTATTCAGTAAACCAACTTTTTTTAATAAAATTTTAGCTTTTAATATGGAAGAATCTTTATCTTTACGCGCCGCAAGACTAGCTAAATAAATATTTTCTATTGCTGTAAAATCTGGCAACAAGTTATCTTGTTGATAGATGATTCCTATTTTGTTAGCTCTTAATATGTCATTTTTATTTGTTTCGTCAAAATTAATTGCTGTATTACCAATGGAAATTGAACCAGAACTTGGTCTGTCAATTAATGATAATAGATTTAATAAAGTTGACTTTCCTGAACCAGAGGGACCTATCAATGAATAAATTTTTCCCTTTTTAAATTTAAAAGATATTGTTTTTAATACTTTTAATTTTTGAACATTTTCAAAATATTTATTAATATTATTTATTTTAATTATATCATTCATACTTAAGTGCTTTGACTGGGTCTAATTTAGCAGCCTTAAATGCTGGAAAAATTGAAACAATAACCGTTATGATTATTGACGAAATTGAAATTAATAAAATAGATATTGGGTTTATTTCTGAGGGCATTGTGCTTAAAAAATATATTTCTTCGGGAAATAAAGTTATATCAAAAATGTTACTTATAAATTGACGTAAATTTTCAACATATAGCGAAAAAGTGACGCCAAGAATTATTCCAAAAATAGTTGCAGTAGTTCCTATAATAACACCAACTAAAAAAAAAATTTTTATTATAGACTTATTTAAAACACCTATAGATTTAAGTATTGCAATATCTTTTGTTTTATTTTTAACCAATATCGTCAAACCTGATATAATATTAAATGCAGCAACAACTATAATTAAGGATAAAATTATAAACATAACATTTCTCTCAACTTTTAAAGCTGAAAATAGAGAGCTGTTTATGTCAGACCAACTGTAAACAAATTCATTTGGAAAGACTTGCTGAACTATTTTTTTTTGATTTTCAATATTCTGTGGATTCTTTAAAAAAATTTCTAAATTTCTATCTGAAGATTTTTTTCCAAAAAACTCCTCAAAAGTATCTAAATTAATAAAAGCAATATTATTATCAAAATCAGCTAAACCACTTTCAAAAAAGGATTTTACTCTAAATGATTTTTGTTTTGGAAGATTACCTATAATAGTTTCGATGCCAGAAGGTGACATTATTGTAATTTCATCACCTATCTTCAAACCCAGCGTAAAAGCCAATTCTTTACCAATCGATATATTGTTCAGAGTAAGATTGTTTTTTTCACCAAAAAAATTTTCATTATTTATAATTTCTAAGTCAGAAAAATCTTTACCTGAATAGCCTCGTAAAACTATCCCTTTTGAATTATCTTTTCTAAATATTACAGCTTCACTTGAATTGCTAAATATTAAGTTTTTAGAAATAAACTGTAATTTCGTATTTTCGATTCTTTTAATATCAATTTTATCCTCATAAGGTTGAACTGTGATATGAGAGTTAAAACCTACTATTTTATTTATAAGTTCAGTTCTAAATCCATTCATAACAGACATAACAATAATCAAAACAGCAACACCTAAACTAATTCCAACAAATGAAAATATTGATATAACGTTAAGAAAACCATCTTTTTTTCTAGTTTTTAAATATCTAAAAGTAATTTCTTTTTCTAATGTTGAAATCAATTTTTTTCTTTTTGTTTTTTAATTATTTTAATAATTTCTAAAAGATTAATCTTTTTCATCTCTTTACCAACTTCTTTGAATTCTAAAAAATCATCATCTGAATTTTTACCAATTATAATTTGAAATGGGGCACCGATTAGACTCATTTTTTTAATTTTTGCTGAGATATTTTCGTCTGTATCATCTATTATTGCATCAATATCATTTTTTTTTAGTTCTAAAAAAATTTTATTTGCTTTATCCAGTGATGAATTATCATTTTTATTTGTTAAGGGTATAATTGAAATATCATAAGGGGCAACAGATATTGGCCATTTCATTACTTCATTCTTTTCATCATATTTAGCCTCTATAATTGCACCAACCAATCTTGAAACTCCAATGCCGTAAGATCCCATTTTAACAAAATCTTTTTTACCCCCTGGTAAATCAACTGCAGCATTCATTGGTTTAGAATATTTATCACTAAAATAAAAAATGTGTCCTACCTCTATTCCTTTAGTTTTCAATCGATAAGGTGCATCAACTTTTTTTTCAAATTCTTTTTCGTTGAACTTTTCATCAGTCACAGAATAAAATTGTTCGTATTTTTTTCTTAAGTTTTCAAGAGATTTTTTTTCTAATTTAGTGTCATCATATTCTAAATCAAAAATTCTTTTATCCGTAAAAATTTTACTTTCTCCAGTATCAGCCAGAATAATAAATTCATGAGAAAGATTTCCTCCTATTGGACCTGTATCCGCTGCCATAGGAATAGCAACTAATTCTAACCTTTTAAATGTTTTTAAATAAGATAAAAAAAACTTATTGTAAGAAAAAATTGCATCCTCATCTGAAATATCAAAAGAATATGCATCTTTCATAAAAAATTCTCTACATCTCATTATTCCAAATCGTGGTCGTATTTCGTCTCTAAATTTCCATTGAATATGATACAAAAGTTGTGGAAGAGATTTATATGATTTAACTGAAGTTCTAAAAATATCAGTAACAAGCTCCTCATTTGTAGGTCCATAGAGCATTTCACGATTTTGACGATCTTTAATTCTTAACATTTCATCACCATAATCTTCGTAACGTCCACTCTCTTTCCAAATATCACTTGATTGAATTGTTGGCATTAAAATTTCTTGTGCACCTATTTTATCTTGCTCATGTCTTACAATTTGTTCAATTTTTTTCATAACTTTAAGACCTAGTGGAAGCCAAGAATAAATACCAGATGATGATTGTTTTATCATCCCAACTCTAAGCATTAATTGATGAGACTTAATTTTTGCCTCAGATGGATTATTTTTGAGAATAGGTATAAATGATTTTGATATATACATCTTAGCTGATTATATTTCTTAAATTTAAATATTCAAATTTCATTAATAAGTAAATTATTATGAATAGTATTGTTGTAATACCTGTGCAATAAACAAATTTTTTTAACATTTTTGGATTTTCTGGTGATCCAGGATCTTCTCCCTCAATTTTTACTCTTTTATCTCTTTCAACATCAATTGGTAAAATTGCAAAAAAAACGATCCACCAAATAATTATGAAAATTATTGCTAATCCAGTTGGGCTCATTAAATTTTTACTATGTTGATGTTTGTAAATGGTTTTTTTCCGGTTTTTTCTTTTGTAATTTTTCTACAAGCGATTTTAAGTGCATCAATTAAATTTGGTTCTTGACGTTTATCCCCAAGTTTAAAAGCTTTTACTGTTTTTTCTATAACATCTTCAATACCATAAACGAACTCTTCTTTTTCATAAATAGGTAAACCTCTAAATGTTATAATTGGTGTATTGTGGATATTACCTTTAGGAGTAACTAATATTGTTACCTCTAGATATCCATTAGTGCTTAGATTTTTTCTATCTTTAATTGATTGAGAGTTTTCTTCGACACTCACATTTCCATCTAAGTATAATCTTCCGCTTGGAGCTTTATCATAAATCTCAGGTTCATTTCCTGGAGATAGTTTAACTATGTCACCATTTTCAACTTGAACAGGGTAAGGTACCTGCAACTCCTTTGCAAAATTAATATGCTCAATCATATGTCTATGTTCACCATGGACAGGAATTACACATTTTGGTTTAACCCAATCATACATATCCTTCAAATCCTCACGATTTGGGTGACCAGAAACATGTACAAATTCTGTTTCTTCTGAAATCACTTCAATACCATCTTTTACTAATTGATTATGTAATTTATATAATTTTTTTTCATTACCAGGTATAATTTTTGAGGAAAAAATTACAGCATCTCCTTTTTCAATAAATACATCTGGATGTGTATAATTTATTATTCTCATCATCGCACCCATAGGTTCACCTTGACTTCCAGTGCATAAATAAATGATCTTTTCTCTTGAAAAATTTTTAGCCTCTCTGGGATCAACTGGTTCAATAGTATTCTTTAGATAACCACATTGTCTTGCAGCTTTATAAATTCTATGCATTGATCTACCAACAAGAGAAATCTGCCTTCCAGTTTTTTCAGCACAGTAAAAAGCAGTTTCCATTCTTGCAACATTAGAGGCAAATGATGTGATTATTACCCTTTTTTTTAATCGTTCAATAATATTCAACAAATTTTTTCTAACATCCAGTTCTGAACCTGATCTACCAGCACTTAAAACATTTGTTGAGTCGCATATCATTGCTAGCACACCTTCATCACCAATTTCTTTTAACCTTTTAGAATTAATATCACCACCCACTAAAGGATTTGGATCAACTTTCCAATCACCAGTATGAAGAACGATACCTGCAGGAGTTTTAATTCTTAGTCCATTAGGTTCTAAAATTGAATGTGTTAAAGTAATATATTCAATATCAAATGGTTCTAATTTCACTTTACCATTTAACTCTACAATCTTTAAATCATTTGTAATATCGATATTCTTTTCCTTAAATTTTTCTCTTATTAAAACAGCGGTAAAGGGTGTAGCATAAATCTTACATCTTAATTTTGGCCATAAATGTGCGATAGCGCCAATGTGATCTTCATGAGCATGTGTTAAAATTATCGCTAATAAATTTTCTTTTTTATCCAATATAAAACCGGGGTCAGGATAAATAAGGTCAACACCAGGTAAAGTATCGTCTGCAAAAGTAACTCCAATATCAACCATAATCCATTTATGATCACCCGGAAGACCATAGCCAAATAGATTCATATTCATTCCAATTTCACCAGAGCCACCCAGAGGACAAAATAATAACTCGTTTTTCATTTATCTTATTAACTTAGAAATTTTAATTAAACCTTTTATAGTTATTTCTTTATTATGTATTACTTTTGTTTTTATTGAACTTTTATATAAATTTGAAAATCCTCCTGTGATTACTAATTTAAAAGATTTTCCTGTTTCTTTCTTAATCAAATCTACAATATTGTCAATCAAACCAGCATAACCCCAAAAGAATCCGGACCTAACAGCACTATTAGTATCTACACCGATTACTTTATTAATTCTTTTAAGATTAATTTTTGGTATTAAGGTTGCCTTGTCAGATAAAGTGTTTAAAGATATTTTAATACCTGGAGCAATAATTCCACCTTTGTAAGTATCTTTTGTTACAACATCAAAAGTAGTTGCAGTTCCAAAGTCAAGAATTATAAAATTGTCTTTTTTATTAGTTAAACTAATTGCATTTGTTATTCTGTCAGAGCCAACTTGCTTGTAATTTACTTTTATCTTAATTAATGATTTTAAATTTAAATCTTTTACCTCGTAACATTTTTTTTTTATATTTCTTAAAAAGAATTTTTTAATAAAATTAAAAGAACTTGGAACAACACTACAAAATAAAACTTTTTTGATTTTCGAAAAGTCATTGATTAATGATTTAAATTTTGCATATAATATTTTGTTA
>CACIZB010000013.1 GCA_902591025.1 uncultured Pelagibacteraceae bacterium | reverse complement strand
TTTTATTTGTAGATGAGAAATTTAATACGAACCAAATAAAAAGATATATTTCTAGTAATGAGCACTCTTACATAAGTGATTTATTAAAAACTAGCGACCATACTAAAAAACTACTCGTTTTCGAACTCAATTCGAAAAGAAAGATTATATTGGTTTCTATTAAAAAAAAAACAAAATTTTCTGATATAGAAAGTTTAGGTGCAGAGCTTTACAGCCTCATTAACAATGGAAAGAATACCAGTTATATACTTAATTCAGATAGTCTACCTGTTAAACAAGAAAACTTGCTTGGTTATTTGCTTCATGGAATTAAACTTAAATCTTACGAATTCAAAAAATATAAAACTAAAAAAGAATCAAGACATTTAATGATCAATGTAATTGGAAAATTCAAACCTTCTAAATCTATCCAATTAAGATTTGATGCTTTAGAGAAAGGAACTTATTTCACAAGAGATCTAGTTTCTGAACCTGGAAACATATTACACCCAGATGAATATGCTAAAAGATTAACTTTTCTAAGAAAAGATGGTCTTAAAGTAAATATTTATGATGAAAAAAAATTAAAAAAATTAGGAATGAATGCTTTACTTGGTGTAGGGCAGGGAAGTGTAAGAGGATCTTATCTAGTTACTATTGAGTGGAATGGGGCAAAAAATAATACTAAGCCATTAGCCTTCGTTGGAAAAGGAGTATGTTTTGATACTGGAGGTTATTCTCTTAAACCCGCAAAATTTATGGAGGATATGACATATGATATGGCAGGTTCAGCGACAGTAGTTGGTTTAATGAAAAATTTAGCACTTAGAAAATCAAAAATAAATGCAGTAGGAGTTGTTGGTCTTGTAGAAAATATGGTGAGTGGGAATGCACAAAGGCCTGGAGATATTGTTAAATCTTACAGTGGTAAAACAATAGAAATTTTAAATACAGATGCTGAGGGCAGATTGGTTTTAGCGGATGCTCTTACTTTCACAGAAAAAAAGTATAAACCTAAATTTATAATTGATTTAGCAACTTTAACTGGTGCTATTATAGTTTCTCTTGGTTCAGAGTACGCAGGACTTTTTTCTAACAATGATAAATTGTCTAATGAGCTGATCAATGCTGGTGAAAAAGTAAACGAAAAACTTTGGAGAATGCCTCTACATAAAAATTATGATAAATTAATTAATTCAAAAAATGCTGATATGCAAAATATTAATTATGTTGGTGGGGCAGGCTCTACAACAGCAGCACAATTTTTACAAAGATTTATTTTGAAAAAAACACCGTGGGCACATTTAGACATTGCTGGAATGGCATTTTCAAAATATGGAGGTGCTTTAAATTCAAGTGGAGCAACAGGCTATGGTGTAAGATTGTTGAATCAGTTAATAGAGGATAATTATGAGTAATATTGAGCAAACTTTGTCAATTATAAAGCCTGACGCTGTAGAAAGAAATTTAGAAAATGAGATTAAACAGATTTTCAAAAAAAACGGTTTTTCTATTCTTAAGGAAAAAAAAATTCAGATTGAAAAATCTGAAGCAGAAAAATTTTATAAAGTTCATGAAACAAAGCCATTTTATGATGATCTATGTTCTTATCTTTCCTCAGGACCAATTGTAGCAATGGTTTTAGAAAAAAAAAACGCTGTTTTAGCTAACAGAGAGCTCATGGGTGCTACCAACCCTAAAGATGCAGAAGAGGGAACAATAAGAAAAAAATATGGAATTTCCATTGATAAAAATTCTATACATGGATCTGACAGTGTAGAAAATGCAAAAATTGAAATTAATTTTTTCTTTAATGTCTAAAAATTTTAATAATTGCTTTAGGATATAATTTGTGCTCTTGAACTAAAATTTTTTTGGAGAGTGATTTTGGTGTTTCATTTTTTAATATTTTTACCTTTTTTTGGAGAATAATTTTTCCCGAATCTAATTTTGAGTTAACAAAATGAACTGTGCACCCAGAGTATATTTCTTTATTTTTTATAGCTCTTCGATGAGTATTTAAACCTTTAAATTTAGGAAGAAGCGATGGATGAATATTCAGTATTTTACCTTTAAAATTTTTGATAAACTTTTCGGATAGAATTTTCATAAAACCAGCAAGACAAATTAAATTGATTTTTTCTTTTTTTAATTCTCTTAAAATTTTTTTTTCAGCTAAATTTTTATTTTCAAAATCAAATATCTTTTTTTTGATCTTATAAATTGAGCTATAATTTAAACCTTTTGATTTAGCATTATTCGAAATTATTAAGTTTATTGATATAGGTGATTTTTTAAGTTTTGAAAATTTAATTAAAGCTTTTAAATTACTTCCGTTACCTGAAATAAAAACTGCAGTTTTTATTTTTTTACATCCAATTAACAAAGCCATTCAATTTAACTTTATTCTTTCCTCTGGTAATTTTTCCAATAATATATGGTTTAAAATCTTTAGTAAAATATTTTTCGATTAAATTAAATTTTTTTTTGTTTACTATAAGACAAAAACCTACACCACAATTAAATGTTTTTAGCATTTCTTTATCAGATATTCCGTTATTTTTTAACCATTTAAAAATCTTTAAAGTTTTAATACTATTTAAATTTATTTCAGCTTTTAAACTATTAGGAATAACTCTTTTTATATTATCTGCTAAACCACCACCAGTTATATTTGCACACCCATTGATCAAATTTTTATCAATTAATTTGAGTATCTCTTTAACATAAATCTTTGTCGGTTTTAAAAGTTCTGTTTTTAAGAATTTATTTTTTTTAATATTTATTTTTTTTTTTTTAATTATGTGTCTAATCAAGGAATAACCGTTTGAATGAAGACCACTAGATGGCACAGCCAATATTAAATCATTTTGTTTTATTTTTTTTTTTCTTAAGATCTTATCTTCACCTACAACACCAACCGCAAACCCAGCAATATCAAATTTTCCTTTTTCATAGGTATCCGGCATTTCTGCAGTTTCACCACCAACCAACTCACATTCTGATTGTTTACACCCATTGATGATTCCTTTTATAATGAATTTAAGCTTGGGCAAATTAATCTTATTAATAGAAATATAATCTAAAAAAAGAAGAGGTTTTGCTCCTTGCACAATCAAATCATTTACACTCATTGCAACTAAATCTACTCCAATGGTATCAAATTTGTTTAAAGTATTGGCAATTTCTATTTTAGTTCCAACTCCATCTGTACAGGCAACAATTTTAGGATTTTTTAATTTTGATGGTAAATTTGAGACAGATCCAAATCCTCCAATATTTTTTAACTTTTTATTGCCTTTTTTTTTTGATGAAATATTTGATATGAATTTTACAAATTTTTCAGCAGCATTAATATCAACGCCACTTTTTTTATATGTAAAAGAGTTTTTATTCATTACTATAGGGTATGAAAACTAATAAAATTTGTATTTATTATAAAACTATATTTATTTTTTTTATATTTATATTTTTATTATTATTTTTTTTTTCCACAAGTAAAGTTGAAGCTAAAGCTTTTGAGATTAATAACGTTGAAATTTCAAAGCCTTTTAAAATAGAATTCAATAAAAATGAGGTTATAGACGAGGGTTTTAAAGAGGCTTTCAGTAAATTAGTTCTTTTAATTGTTAAATCCTCTGATCAAAAAAAAATTAATAATGTCAAATTAAATGAAATTAAATTCATGATAGAATCTTTCTCCATAAAAGAAGAAAAATTTATTAATGATGTTTATTATCTCAATTTTGGAGTATCTTTTAATAAAAAAAAAGTTTTTAAATTTTTAGAAAATAAAAACATTTTTCCTTCGATACCTAATAAGAATAAGATTTTATATTTGCCGATTATTATTGAAGAGAATAAAAAAAACTTATTTATATTCACAAATAACTTAATTTTTAAAGAGTGGAATAATATTAAGGAAAATTATCATTTATTAGATTACGTATTACCAACAGAAGATCTTGAGGATTTGGAAACAATTAAAGAACAATATGAATTTATTGAACAATATGATTTTAAAGAAATTATCAACAAATACTATTTAGATGATGCTATTATTTCGCTAGTCTTCAAAAATAAAAATAAGATAAGAGTTCTGTCTAGAATATCTATTAAGAATGACGTTTTCTTAGAAAATAGATCTTTTACAGATCTTGATTTAGATAATCTAAAAGATGTAAAAACAATTATCGAAAGTTTAAAAAAAAATTATGAGGATTACTGGAGGGAAATTAATCAAATAAATACCTCAATAAAGTTACCTCTCCGAATAAAAGTTGAGAGCTCTAATGATACTAAAATTGATAATTTTGAGAAAATTCTGAATGAAACAGACTTAATTTATGATTTCTCAATAAATAAATTTGATAAGAATTTCATCATTTATGAGATTATATATAATGGTCCACCTGATTTTTTTCTTAAATCTATGAAGGAAAATAATTTTACTTTTAATATTCAAAATAAAGATTGGATTTTAAAATGAATAAATTTGATCAAAGAATTATTAAGTTTGATTACGAAAAAAATCTAAAAAAAGAAGATTTTTATGTTTCAGAAAGTAATAAGCATATTCTAAAACAAATAGATAATTGGCCAAAATGGGAAAAAAATTTTTTAAATATAAGTGGTGAAAATTATTCTGGAAAAACACATTTAGTAAATATTTTTTTAAAAAAGTTCAAAGGTATCAAATTTGAGGCAAATTTATTGACTGATGAAAATTTAAAAGAGATAAAAATGTGTCAAAATGTAATCCTTGAGAATTTGAATGAAAACGTAAATGAAAAATTGATTTACACTCTTTTAAATATTATCGATCAAGAAAATAAATACTTAATCATAACATCACTTAAACCAATTGTTGACATAGAATTTTCTTTGAAGGATCTTAAATCAAGAACAAAAAATTTTCTTTTACAAAGTATTAAAAAGCCTGATGATGAATTAGTATTTGCCTTAATACTTAAAAATTTATCGGATCGTCAAATTTTTCTAGAAAAAAAATTGATTGATTTTATTATAAAAAGAATTGATAGATCATATGGTAAAATATTTGATTTCATATATAAAATTGATGAGATAAGTTTGAAAAAGAAAAAATCAATAGATCTTAAAATGATTAAAAATGTATTAGAGGAATAATTGAACAAATATAGATCCCATAAATGTGATCAATTAACCAAGAACGACGTTGGCAAGAATGTTTCGCTTGCAGGGTGGGTTAATAAAAAACGTGATCATGGAAATCTTTTATTCATCGATTTAAGAGATAATTATGGCATTACTCAATGTATAATTGATAAAGAAAACGCAAATTTTAAACAACTAGAAAAAATTCAATTAGAAACAGTGGTGAAGATTGAGGGAAAAGTTCTAGATAGGTCATTAGATACAATAAACAAAGAAATTAAAACTGGGGAAATAGAAGTATCAATTAAAAGTTTTGCCATTTTAGGTAGTTGTAAAGAATTACCAATGCCAATTTTTAGTGATCAAGAGTATTCTGAAGAAATAAGATTAAAGTATAGATTTTTAGATCTTAGGAGAAAAAAAATTCATGAAAATATGATTTTAAGATCAAAAGTAATTTCTTTTATAAGAAATGAGATGGGTCAGTTAGGATTTTTAGAGTTCCAAACACCCATATTAACCTCTTCAAGTCCTGAGGGAGCTAGAGATTTTCTAGTTCCTAGCAGGTTAAACCCTGGAAAATTTTATGCTCTCCCTCAAGCTCCACAGCAATTCAAACAATTAATAATGGTATCGGGTTTTGATAAATATTTTCAAATTGCTCCCTGTTTTAGAGATGAAGATGCTAGGGCTGATAGAAGTCCTGGAGAATTTTATCAATTAGATCTTGAAATGTCATTTGTGGAACAAGAAGACGTGTTTGATGTTGTTGAGAAATTGTTGGTGAAAACATTTGAAAGATTTTCAAAAAATAAATTGATATCAAAAAAATTTCCAAGAATTTCTTATACAGATGCACTATTAAAATATGGGACCGATAAACCTGATTTAAGAAATCCACTAGTGATAAAAGATATTACTGAAATTTTCAAAAGAGATGATGTTACTTTTGATATTTTTAAAAAGCTTGTCAAATCAGGCTCAAATGTAAGATGTATAGTGACGAAAAATACTAAAGATAAACCAAGAAGTTTTTTTGATAATATTGATAAATGGGCAAAAGATCAAGGCGCTTCTGGTCTTGCATATTTTACAATTGATAAAGATAAAGATATCTATGCAAAAGGACCAGTAGGAAAGTTTTTTTCAAAAGAATCTTTACAAGAAATAATGAAGGAGACTAAAGCAAATGTAGGTGATAGTATTTTTCTAGCTTGTAATAAAAAAATAGAATTAGAGAGAATTACTTCTATAGCAAGAAATAAGATTGCCGAAGATTTAGATTTGATAGAACATAATGTTTTTGCGTTTTGTTGGATAGTTGATTATCCAATGTTTGAGAAAGATGAACAAACTCATAAGATTAGTTTTAGTCATAATCCGTTTTCAATGCCACAAGGAGAAATAAATAAACTTGATTTTAAAAATCCTCTAGAAATATTGGCATATCAATATGATATCGTTTGTAATGGCATTGAACTTTCCTCTGGAGCAATAAGAAATCATATCCCAGAGCTAATGTATAAACTTTTTGCTGTAGCTGGATATGACAAAAAACAAGTGGATGATAAATTTAGTGGAATGATAAATGCCCTAAGTTTTGGAGCACCACCACATGGAGGTATTGCGCCTGGAATTGATAGGATAGTAATGCTTTTAGCTAATGAAAAAAATATAAGAGAAGTCACCATGTTTCCTATGAATCAGAATGCACAAGATCTAATGATGAATGCACCCTCAGGCGTTGAAGAAGATCAATTAAAAGAGCTTAACTTGTCTTTAAAATTAAAAAAATAATTTATTTTTTTCCCTTAAGACTTATTTTAATATCTGATAAATCTACAAGATTTTTTTTATAATTGTTTCTTACAAAACCTTTACTAGTTATATCTTTAACAATTTTAAGAAGTTGATTTTGATCTTCAGAATTTTGTGTATCCAAATTTGAGCCCTCTGAAAGTCCGATAGCTGGGGTGTGAGCTAAATCCTCTCTATTTTGATAAGAAATAGCCAATTCTCTAAATATATAATCCAATATAGATGACGCACTTAAAATTCTATCATTACCATAAACTTTTCCTGAAGGTTCAAACTTAGTGCCAACAAACGCACTTATAAATTCGTCAAGAGGTACTCCATATTGCAAACCAAGTGAAACTGCAATTGCAAAGTTATTCATTAATGCTTTAACTAATTCACCTTCTTTACTCGTATCAATAAATATTTCACCAATTTTTCCATCCTCATACTCACCTGTATGTAAGTAAACCTTATGATCACCAATAGTAGCTTTTTGGATATAACCTTTCCTTCTGTCAGGCATACTAAATCTTTTACTGTTACTATCAGATTTTATTGAATTATTTTTAATTATACTTTCTATATCGTTAGAAACTGGTTGTTTATTATCTGAGCTAATATTAATTTTTTTATTATCAATAACTTTATTGTTTTTAGGATCAAGACTTTTTGTTTTCCTATTATCAAGTTTTACGTCTAAAACTTCAAACTTACCGTCATCTCTTTTTTCAAGATTTTTAAGTTCAGTTTCATTTACATTATCTAAGTAATGATTTACCTTAAAAGTACATGTATAATATGTTTCAACTAAGTATTTCGCCATTTGACCTCAATTTTGTTTTAATTTGATAATTGGTTTAAATTCTTTATATACAAATTCAAATTTTAGTCTAATTTAAATTATACAATTTTAGATTGAAAAATTGAAAATTAATATGTTGACTTTTTTTAAAAAAATTTTCACTTGGTGGAATCGAGATACATTGGGTACAAGTATTGAAACTATTTTTACTGGTAAATTTGTTGGCAAAGATAATTTTGGAAATAAATATTATCAGAACAAAAAAGGTAAGAGATGGGTAATATACTCTGGTGAAATTGACTCTTCAAAAATACCAGTTGAATGGTATTCATGGATGCATTTCACTCCTAATAAAATTGAGAAAACTCATGATTTAAAAAAATATGAATGGCAAAAACCTCATCAACCGAATTTAACAGGAACAGAAAAAGCTTATTATCCATATAAAGAAAAAGATGTCACAAAAAAAAGATATAAGACTTGGAAAGAATAAATTCAATATTCTAATTTTAATTTTTTTTATTTATTTTCTAATATACGACAACACATTATCTTCAGATAATTTAGAAGGCTCTACGACGATTATAAAAATTTTAGACAAGATTAGTTCAAAAAATAGCGAGGTAAAACTTAAAAATACTGAAGAAATAATATTTAAAGATCTTTCCATAAAAAGTATGAAATGTAGTAATTCTAAATTTGACGATAATCCAGAAATTAAAGCGTATGTTCAAGTAAAAGACTTAACAGATAAAAAAAAAGATAATGTGTTCGTCTTTAATGGATGGATGTTTTCTTCAAGTCCCTCAATTAAACCTTTTGATCACGCAGTTTATGATATATGGTTAATTGGGTGTGTTTAAATAATTTTTTCTTTATCAAGCCAACTTACATTGAAATCAGACTCAATAAATTTTTTATGATTTAATAGTTTTTTATGTAAAGGTATTGTGGTTGTAATACCATCAATTACAAATTCATCGAGAGATCTATTCATTCTTTGTATAGCCTCTAATCTATTTCTACCATGACATATTAGCTTACAAATCATACTGTCATAATAAGGAGTTACTTTATAGCCTTGAAATATTGCACCATCAACTCTTGTTCTAAATCCCGATGGTTGATGACACATGCCTATAGTACCAGGTGAGGGCTGAAAATTTTTACTAGCATCCTCAGCATTGATCCTACACTCTATCGCATGACCTCTTGGTTTAATATCAGATTGATTTAGTGCTGTTTCACCTGAAAAAGCTATCCATATCTGTTCTTTTATAATGTCAATGCCTGTAACCATTTCTGATACAGGGTGTTCCACTTGAACTCTTGTATTCATTTCTAAAAAGTAAAATTTTCCATCCTCATAAATAAATTCAACAGTGCCAGCACCTTCATACCCAATTTTACTTACCATGTTTACTGTTTTTTCAAATAGATCATTTCGTATTTCTTTATTTAAAACAGGACTAGGAGTTTCCTCAATTAATTTTTGATGCCTTCTTTGCACCGAACAATCTCTTTCATGTAAATGTACAACTCTATTTTTTCCTGCTAAAATTTGAACTTCAATATGTCTTGGATTTTGAAAGAATTTTTCAATATAGACTTCATCATTACCAAAATATTTTTGTGCCTCAGATTTTGCTGTCAAAAAAAGCGTTTCAAATTCTTCGTCTTTTCTTACAATTTTCATTCCTTTTCCACCACCACCTCCTGAAGCTTTAATGAGAACAGGGAAACCAATTTTTTTACATAGTTTCTTCGCTTCATTGATATCTTTAATTCCACCCTCTGAACCTTCAATTACTGGCAGACCATTTTCTTTTGCAATTTTCTTTGCTTGTATTTTATCTCCCATCATCTGAATAACTTTAGAGGAAGCACCTATAAATTTTATATTATTTTCTTCTAATACTTTTGCAAAATTTGCATTTTCTGACAAGAATCCATATCCCGGATGAACAGCTTCAGAATTTGTGAGCTCTATTGCTGACATGATGGCTGGAATATTTAAATAACTATTTTCTGGAAGATGTGAGCCTATACATATACTTTCATCAGCTAGTTTGACGTGCATACTTTCTTTATCAACATCTGAGTGGACTGCAACTGTTGAGATCCCCCATTCCTTGCAAGCTCTTATTACTCTTACAGCTATCTCACCACGATTTGCAATTAATATTTTTTTAAACATTATTCAAGGACAACTAATGTTTGTCCAAATTCAATTGGTTGACCATCAGCAACACAAATTTCTTTAACAACACCATCAGAAATAGATGGAACATGATTCATTGTTTTCATGGCTTCTACAATCATTATTGTGTCACCTTTTTTTATTTTTTTTCCAATCTCAATAAATTTTTTTGCTCCAGGCTCTGGTGCATGATATGCAGTACCGATAATTGGTGATGTTATCTCAATCCCCGACAATTTTTTTGTAATCTTGTTAGAGTTTTCAGATAATGTTTTTTGATTATTATTTATTGGGAATGAATTATTATTTACAGAAATATTATTTTTAGAAACTTTTATTTTTGTATCTTTTTCAGTATATTCAATTTCTGACAAATTAAATTCTTCTAAATAATCACTCAGCTCTTTTATTATTTTTTTATTAATTTTCATTATTCAAGATCTTGTGCATTGCAATTATGGCTAAAATATAACCTTCTGTACCTAATCCAAATATTCCACCAGTGACTATATCACTAATAAGAGATTTATGTCTGAATTCTTCTCTTTTGTAAATATTGGAAATATGAATTTCAATTATAGGTTTTTTAAAAATTTCTAAAGCGTCTCTTATTGCAACAGAAGTGTGAGTAAAAGCAGCTGCATTAATAATCATTCCATCAAATTTTTTTCTAGAGTCTTGAATGATATTTACGAGCTCACCTTCAACATTTGACTGTATAAATTCTATTTTTAGTCCTAATTCTATTGATTTTTTTTTGCAAATCACAATTAATTCATCAAAATTAATTGATCCATATTGTGATTGTTCTCTCTCACCTAATAGATTAATATTAGGACCATTAATAATAATTATTTTATTATTCATTCAGCATTTATATACGATGAAAAAAATAAAAAAAATAAAAATTAGAGTAAATGGTAAAGTAAAAACGGTAACTGAGAAGACAAGTTTATTCAAATTAACAAATAATTTAAAGATACCTTTAAAAAAAGTGGCCATTGAACTTAATCAGAAAATAGTAAATAAAAAAAAATTGACTAAAATTTATCTAAAAAAAAATGACAAAATAGAAATTGTTCATTTCATAGGAGGTGGTTAAAATTGAAAAAAGATAGATTAACAATAGCAAAAAAATCTTTCAACTCTAGACTTATTGTTGGAACAGGAAAATATCAAAGTATGTCTGAGTGCGCTAAAGCAATAAAATTTTCAGGTGCGGAAATTATTACAGTTGCTGTAAGAAGGGTAAATATAAGTAACAAAAAAAAACCTCTTTTAATGGATTTTATTGATCCAAAAAAAATTACTTACTTACCAAATACCGCAGGATGTTTTAATTCTAAAGAAGCATTGAGAACTCTTAGACTTGCAAGGGAGATAGGGGGCTGGAAATTAGTAAAACTAGAAGTTTTAGGTGATAAAAAAAATTTATTCCCAGAAATGATTGAAACATTAAAGTCCACTGAAATTTTGGCTAGAGAAGGTTTTGATGTTATGGTTTATTGTAATGATGATCCTTTGATGGCAAAAAGATTAGAAAGTTCGGGAGCATGTGCGATTATGCCGTTAGCAGCACCAATTGGATCTGGCTTAGGTATACAAAATAAAGTAAATATAAATATAATTAGAAATCAAACAAAGTTACCTCTCATCATTGACGCCGGTTTGGGACAAGCCTCTGATGCGACAATAGCAATGGAACTAGGATGTGACGGAGTTCTTGTAAATACTGCTATTGCTAAAGCAAAAAAACCATTTGATATGGCCTTAGCATTCAAAAATGCAGTTATCGCTGGAAGGCAATCATTTTTATCTGGTAGGATTGAAAAAAGTCTAATGGGTAGTCCTTCCTCACCGATTAAAGGAATTATCTAGCTTTTTTAAAAAATTTTTTTTTCTTATTGTTATAAGTTTTTCTTTTAAACTTTTTTCTTTCTTTAAGATCTATTACTTTATTTTCATTTTTTTGATCATTTAAATTTTTTAAATTTTCAACATGTTTAATAACTTCAAGAGTTTTTTTCGACTTATTTTTCATATCAATAATATATTCTGGAATAATTAATGAACTATCAGTAATTATATCAATTTTCATTTTATTTTTTTTTTCGAAAAATGTTAAATCTTCTATAAAATTTTCTTTTAAAAAATTTGAAATTTTTTCACAAACCTTCAACTCAACAATTTTAGCTTTATTTAATACTGATTTTAATTCAACTAATTTTAGCAATTTTTGAGCGAAAGACTCATCAGAGAGATTGATTTTCCATTTGACAGCACTTTCTCTTAATCTTTGTCTTGACATTTCTAATAATCCAAAATTACTTATTCTTCCAATTTGAATTCTAGCTCTGTCAGCTCTACATTTATCTTTTAATCTTCTCTCAACGGTTCTTCTATTCCCGTAACTTAACATATCTATGAAATCAATAATAATTAATCCCGATAAGTCCCTTATTTTTATTTGTCTAGCTATCTCATCGGCAGCTTCAAGATTAGTATCCAAAGCTGTACTTTCAACATTCTTTTGTTTAATTGAACTCCCTGAATTAATGTCAATCGAGACTAAAGCTTCTGTGGGGTTAATGACTAAATATCCGCCAGAGTTAAGTTTTATTTCAGAGTCAAATATTTGATTCAATTTTTGCTCAATCCCCTCTTGTATAAACAAAGAAATTTTGCCCCTATATTTTTTGATTTTCTTAACATGAGACGGCATCATCATTTTCATAAAATTTTGTGCCTTCTTGTAACCATCATTTCCTTCTATCAGAATATTTTTTGTATTCTCATCGTACATATCTCTTAGTGTTCTTTTTATAATGTCACTTTCTTGATGAATTAATGATGGAGCAATAGAGTTGATTGCGTTATCTTTTATTTGATTCCAAGTATTTATCAATGTCAATAAGTCATGATTAATTTCATTTTTAGTTTTATTACTTCCAGCAGTTCTAACTATAAGTCCCATTTCTCTGGGTATTTTTATTTCATTTAAAATATTTCTTATTTTTTTTCTGTCAGCAGGATTAAAAATTTTTCTAGAAATACCGCCACCTTTCGGAGTATTTGGCATCAAAACAATATATTTTCCTGCAATTGAAATAAAAGTACTTAGAGCAGCTCCTTTTTGACCTCTCTCATCTTTAAGCACCTGAACGAGAATAACTTGATTAGGTTTAATTACCTCTTGAATTTTATATCTTTTAAATTTTAACCTTTTTTCTTTATTTTTTCCTTTTCCATTATCGAGATTTTCTTTATCATCCTGTTGACTTTTTTCTATAGGATCGTCAACCTCTAGTTTTCCTTGGGCAAGATTCTCATTTTCTAGTGCCTCAACCTCTTTTGATAATTCTTCTCTAGCTTTTTCCTCTTCTAATTTTAAAATTTCTAAATCGCTTTTAGGAATTTGATAATAATCAGACTGGATATCGTTGAAGGATAAAAAACCATGCTTTTCTCTCCCAAAGTCTATAAAAGCTGCCTGTAAGGATGGCTCAATTCTACTTACTTTACCTAAGTAGATGTTATTTTTTATAAGGTTGTTTTTTATGCCTTCGTACTCGTAATCTTCGATGTTATTATCGGATTTAAGAACAACTCTAGTTTCACTTGGACGCGATGCGTCAATGTATAAATTTTTTTCCATAAATTTTTAGTTGATTGGTTCATTTCGCATTTAATTTTTTTAAATTTTGTATAACTCTATTGCCTTATCTTTACCAAATTCCAATATATAATGGAATAAAAATGAGAATATTTATAAAGAAAATTTTTGTTGCTGTATTGAGCTTTTTATTGCTAATTTCTATAATTGCTATTGCTATTTTATGGACTTTTTCAAGCAATATCCCAGATTATAAGTTTCTTAAAAATTACAAACCCCCAGTATCAAGTAAAGTTTACTCAGGAAATGGCGACTTGGTTGCAGATTTTTCTAAGGAAAAGAGAATTTTTGTTCCCTACAACTCCATTCCAGAAAATGTTGTAAATGCCTTTTTATCTGCAGAAGATAAAAATTTTTTTTATCATCCAGGGGTTGATGCTAAAGGAATTTTAAGAGCTATTTTTAACAACATAAAAAATATACTAACCTCAAAAAGATTAGAAGGTGCATCAACAATAACACAACAAGTTGCAAAAAATTTTTTGTTAACAAATGAAGTAAGCTTAAATAGAAAAATAAAAGAAGCTATTTTAGCGTTTAGAATTGAAAGAGCTTTAAATAAAGAGAGAATACTTGAACTTTATCTAAACCAAATATACTTAGGAAGCGGGGCGTATGGTGTTGCTGCTGCGAGTTTGGAATATTTTGATAAATCTATCAAAAATTTAGATTATTCTGAGGCTGCTTTATTAGCTGCATTGCCTAAAGCTCCAAGCAAATATAATCCTTACAGAAATTTAGAGTTGGCAAAATTTAGAAGAAATTTAGTTTTAAAAAATTTATTAGAAAACAATTTTTTGGATGTAAAAGAATATGAGCAATTAAAAGTTAAAAATATTAAATTAAAAAAGAAACAGAAAGTTTTTTTAGAAGATACACAATATTATATTGAAGAGGTGAGAAAAAAAATCATTAATGAACTTACTTATGAAAAGGTTTATAAACAAGGGTTTAACATAAATACACCCATTAATTTGGAGCTACAAAAAATAGCAAATATTTCTTTAAGAAATGGATTAGTTAATTATGACAGAAGAAAAGGTTGGAGAGGTCCAATTACAAATAAAAGTTTAATTAATAATTGGAAAAGTGATTTAGATGAATATAAATTGGAGGACTCTATCTCTTGGAAGATTGCAATAGTTAAAAAAGTTAATCAATTTTCTGCATTAATTGAAACGATAGACGGTGTCGAAGGTAGTATAGAATTTAAAGATATTTCATGGACTAAAAAAGAATTTAATGAATTATTAAATCCTGGTGACATAATTTATGTAAAACAAAATAATAGTAATTTTTTTAGTTTAAAACAGTTACCAAAAATTAATGGTGGAATGATTGTAATGGATCCTTTTACAGGTAGAGTATTAGCTTTAAGTGGAGGTTTTAGTTTTAAAAATAGTGAATTTAATAGAGTTACGCAAGCTCTTAGACAACCTGGTTCAGCTTTTAAGCCATTTGTTTATGCACTAGCTTTAGAAAATAATTATACACCATCATCATTAGTTCTAGATGCACCACTCGTTTTAGATCAGGGTTCAGATCTTAAAATGTGGAAGCCACAGAATTATGGAAAAAAATTTTATGGACCCTCTACACTTAGAACAGGGATTGAAAAATCTAGAAATTTAATGACTGTAAGAATAGCTCAAAGTTTAGGAATTGATAAAATTGTTAATTTTTCAAAGTCTCTTGGAATTTATGAAAACCCAGAGGAATTATTATCAATTTCACTAGGCTCAGCAGAAACTACTTTATTGAAGTTGGCATCAGCATATTCTGCATTTGTAAACGGTGGAAAATTAGTTGAGCCAGTTTTAATTGATAGAGTTCAAGATAGTGAAGGAAATACAATTATTAATAATAATCAAAGATCATGTCTAGATTGTGATAAAATTTCATTTTTGAGTGACCAATATCCAGAAATTGAGGATAACTATAAACAAGTTTTTTCACCTCAAACAGCTTATCAGATGACTTCACTTCTAGAGGGTGTTGTAAAAAGAGGTACTGGTAAAAAATTAAAGAAATTAGAATTAAATTTAGCTGGTAAAACTGGAACAACAAATGAAAATACAGATGCATGGTTTGTTGGTTTTACATCAGATCTAGTCATCGGAGTATATGTTGGCATGGACGACCCTAAACCATTGGGAAAATTTGAAACTGGTTCTAAGACTGCACTTCCTATTTTTAAAGAATTTGTAGAAAAGTCTGTTAAAAAATCAAATGCTCGTCCCTTTAAAGTTGCAGAAGGTATCATAATGATGGTTGTAGACCCTATAACAGGAGAAAAGGCAAAATTTTCATCAAAAAATACTATAGTTGAGGCTTACAAAAAAAAGAATGTTGTTGAGGGAAAAATTTTATATACAAATAATAATAGAATAGAAACGACTAATATATTAGAGTTTTATTAATGGATCAAAAATATACGGATTTTAAAAAAGAGATAGAAAAAGTAAATCAAAGAGTCAAGGAGTATCTTTGAAAAAAATAATATTTATCTAAAATTAGATGATCATAATAAGACAATGCTCGAAGCTAATTTTTGGCGAGATAAAATAAAATCAAAAAAAATTATTAAGGAAAAAAAATTATTTGAGGATCTAATTGGATCTTATGAAGATTCTGTAAAAAAATTAAAAGATTTTCATGAATTAAATGAATTAGCGTCTGAGGAAAATAATATTGATATAAAAAATGAAATCTTATCTAATATAAAAGCATTACAGGAGACGGTTAAGAAAAACGAAATTAAATGTTTTTTATCCAAAGAAGCAGACTCTTTAGATTGTTATATTGAAATTCATGCAGGTGCTGGAGGAACTGAAAGTCAAGATTGGGCAGATATGTTAAGAAGAATGTATCTAAAATGGTCTGACAATAAAAAATTTAAATCAAATTTGATTAGTGAGCATAAAGGCGAAGAAGCAGGTATTAAATCATCAACTATCAAAATTGAAGGAGATTATGTTTTTGGTTGGTTAAAAAAAGAATCAGGAATACACAGATTAGTTCGAATCTCACCTTTTGACTCAGGAGCGAGAAGACATACTAGTTTTGCTAGTATTTGGGTTTATCCTGTAGTTGATGAAAATATTAATATTGAGATAAATGATAATGATTTGAGAATTGACACCTATCGGTCAAGTGGTGCAGGAGGTCAGCACGTGAATACAACTGATAGCGCAGTAAGAATTACTCATTTACCATCCAAGATAGTTGTTCAGTGTCAAAATGAGAGATCTCAACATAAAAATAAGGAGACATGTATGAATATGCTTAAAGCTAGACTTTATGATTTTGAAATTAAAAAAAAGGAGGAAAAAAATTTAAGTAACGAAACTGTAAAATCCGATATAGGCTGGGGTCATCAAATAAGATCGTATGTTTTGCAACCATATAGGTTAGTTAAAGATAATAGAACTAATCATGAAAACTCAAGCCCAGAAAGAGTTTTAGATGGACATATTGATGATTTTTTAGAGCAATCATTGTATCAAATTAAATGAGAATAATTTTTAAGTTTATAATTAGTTTTGTCGTAATCTTATTTTTATTAATAACTTATTTAAGTTTATTTGGAATTGAAACACAAAAATTTAATAACCAAATAATTAAAAAAATAAAAAGTGTTAATAGTGACTTAAATATTAAACTTAAAACTATAAAAATTGTTTTTGACCCTTTTCAATTTGATTTAAATGTTAAAACTATTGCTCCAGAATTAATTAGTAAAAATGAAAACATTGAAATAGAAAATATAAAGGCAAAAGTTTCACTCAAAGCTCTTATAAATAAAAAGTTTTCAATAGAAAACCTCGAAATATCAACAAAATCATTAGATGCAAAAAGTTTAATCACATTTGTTAGATCAATAAATCAAAAACCAGAATTATATGTTTTAGAAAAAATAGTTAAAAAAGGTTTTTTAATCGCAGATATCAAACTTGAGTTTGATAACGAAGGTAAAATAAAAGACAATTATACCATCAAAGGTTTTTTAAAAGATGGAAAATTAAGTTTTTATGATGGAATTAGTGCAGATAAATTAAATTTAATTTTTAATTTGAAATATAATGAACTTAAAATAACTGATACAAATTTTAAACTTAATAATATAGACTTTAAATCAGAAGAAATATTAGTTAAGAATGAAAAAAACAAATTTTCATTTCAAGGAAAAATTTCTCATGAAAAATTAGATCTTAAAAATGAAGACTTTAAGAATTTAATAAGTCCATTTATTAAAAGATTAAATTTTGCAAATTTAAGCTTTGTCTCAGAAAATAAATTTTCTTTTTACCTCGATAGAAAATTTGAGATAAAAGATTTGGAGATAAAATCATCAATGAATCTTTTAAAACTTTCAATTTTGAATGACTATGAATTAAGTAATTTTTTTCCAAAAATTAAAGAAAAAATTTTACTTTCTGATAATAATTTAAAAATTAATT
>CACIZB010000012.1 GCA_902591025.1 uncultured Pelagibacteraceae bacterium | reverse complement strand
CTTACAATTAATGACTAAGGAAATTAATATAAACTGCGATTTAGGTGAAAAATCACAACATCATTCTAATGAACATGATCCAGATTTATTAGAAATTGTAAATTCAGCTAATGTCGCGTGTGGCTATCATGCTGGTGATGAAGAAACAATGAATGAAGTAATTTCGATTTCCAAAAAAAATGGTGTAAGTATTGGTGCGCATCCTTCTTTTAAAGATCCCGAAAATTTTGGTAGATCTAGGCTAAATTTATCATCAAATGAAATAAGAAAATTAATCATAGATCAATATGAAATTTTACAAAATATTGCAATCAATCATGGTGAAACTGTAAGTCATATAAAGCCCCATGGAGCTTTAAATAACATGGCTTGCGAAGATATAGAATTAGCAACAACTATTGCACAAACTATTAATGATATTAGCAAAGATCTTATATACTTAGTTCCTACTGGATCAAAAATGCAAGTAGCAGCCAAAAAACTTGATATGAAAATAGCCTGTGAAATATTTGCTGATAGAAATTACGAAGATGATGGAAACTTAGTATCAAGAAAGAAGTCAAATGCTTTAATTACAGATCCAGAAATAGCTAAAAAACATGTATTATCTATGGTTAAAAATCAGGCACTTAATTGTCACAGTGGAAAACAAATACCTTGTGAAATTGACTCTGTATGCATACATGGGGATAATAAAAGTTCATTAGCAACAGCTAAAGAAATAAGAAAAAATTTATCGGCTAATGGGCTAAAATTGGTAACTTTAAATAAATTAAAAAAATTTAATTAATGATAAAAAAAATTTTTATAACATCGATATTTTATTTACTTTTAACTTCTAATAGTTTTTCGGCAGGTTCTTCTGGAGGTGACGGAGGGTCAATGAAATCAGATTATGAAAAAGCTGTAACCTTTGTCAAAAGTGCAAAAAAATTAGAAAAAAAAGGTAAAATGGATAAAGCAAAAGATAAATATCAAAAAGCTCAGAAGTTACTTATTAAATCTAACAAGAAGAAACCTAATAAACCTAATACTTTAAACTACCTGGGTTTTACAACAAGAAAGCTAGGTGACTTTGAAAATGGTGAGAAATATTATCTCCAAGGTTTGGCTATTGACCCAAAACATATTGGTATTAATGAATATTTAGGTGAATTATATGTGGCAACCAATAGACATAATTTAGCAGTAGAAAGACTTCAAGTTTTGAGCGACTGTAATTGTAAAGAGTACAAAGATCTTAAAGATATAATAGCGGGAAAAAAAATATCAAAATATTAATTTAAGTTTTGGACCATTTGCTCAGGCATCCATAAAACAATCTCAGGAAAAATAACAACAATTATCACTGCGAGAACCATTAATAAAAATAATGGAAAAGCACTCCTTGCTATATATCCCATATCTTTATTTGCCATTCCTTGTAGAACGAAAAGGTTAAATCCTACTGGTGGGGTTATTTGAGCCATCTCAACAACAATAACTAAAAAAATACCAAACCAAATCATATCAAATCCTGCTTGCCTAATCATTGGTTCAATGATTGCCATTGTTAACACGACTGCTGATATTCCATCAAGAAACATGCCCAATATTATGTAGAAAAACATTAAAACAAAAATTAATACATAAGGAGAAAGACTCATACTTTCTATCCAAATTGCTAAATTTCTTGGTAATCCTGTAAATCCCATAGCTAAAGACAAAAATGTAGAACCGGCTAATATGAAAGCGATCATACATGAAGTTTTTGTTGCACCCATCAATGAGGACTTGAATGTTTCTAAAGTTAAACTTTTTTGAAAATATGATAAAATTAAAGCACCAACTACACCTAAAGATGCTGCTTCAGTTGCAGTTGCTATTCCAGTGTATATTGATCCGATTACTGCTGAAATTAAAAATATTACGGGTAAAAGTTGTCTAGATTTTTTTATTTTTTCCAGAAAAGAGTAATTTTCAATAATGTTTGGCATATCTTTTTTGTTAATAAGAGACCAGATCACTACATAAGACATGAAGATCAATGCAATCATAATACCAGGAATAATTCCAGCAATGAACAATTTTGCTATGGATTCTTGCACAGCTACACCATAAATAATTAAGATAATTGACGGTGGTATCAATAGCCCTAGAGTTCCTGATCCTGCCAAACTACCTAATAAAATTTTTTCTGGATAATTTCTTTTTCTCAGCTCAGGAATAGACATTTTTCCAACAGTAGCTACTGTTGCCGCTGATGATCCTGATATAGCAGCAAACAATGCACAACCAACAATATTAACATGTATCAACCCGCCAGGTAATTTTTGCATCCAAGGAGATAAACCTCTAAATAAATTTTCTGAAAGCTTAGTTCTAAATAATATCTCGCCCATCCATACGAAAAGCGGTAAAGCTGTTAAGGTCCATGACGAAGATGTTCCCCATATAGTGGTTGCCATTGCGTCACCAACTGGTCTTGAGGTAAATAACATCATTCCAATAGCTGATACACCCACCATACTTAATGCGACCCAAATACCAGAGCCCAAAAATATCAATAAAACGCTTATAAAAAAAATTGTTAAAAATATTTCTGCCATTTAACTTTTTTTAAAATTTAGAATTAATCTATGAAAAACACTTATAAAAAAAATTGTAGAGCCAATTGCAACACTTGTTTGAGGTATCCATATCAGAATTTCGTCTGCTCCCTCACTTCGCTCCTGAAATTTATATGATATAATTAACATCTTTATAAAGTAGTAAGCCAAATATCCTGAAAAAAAACTTGCAACAATTAAACACCAAGTCTCTGCAAACCATTTTTTCCTATCAGACAGTTTTTCTAAAAAGAGCGTAATTCTTATATGACCATTTTCTATAAAAGTGTATGCTAAAGCAAAAAACGATGCAGCAGCCATACAGTATCCTGAATATTCTGCTAAACCCCTAATATAAAAACCAAATATTCTCGATGAAATTCCAATAAGAATAAATACAGCTACTAAAATTAGAAAAAAGGCAGCTATATAACCAGATAACTTATAAATTTTATTTAAATTTTTGTCTAAAGCATTAAACATAAAAACTTAAGGCCACTTTAATCTAAAGTGGCCTTAATATTATAATCAAATTATTTATATGTTGCTAATACGGCAGCTCCTCTTGATCCAGCTTTTTGAGACCATTCTTTAGCCATTGTCTCCCCAACTTTTTCAAAATGAGTTTGTAATGGTGCATTAACTTTGCCTACAACCATTCCAGCGTTAGCTAACGCCTTTTTATCTCCAACGTTTCCTTGTTTAGACAATTGCCAACCTTTTCTTTCAGCTAAAGCTGCTTGTTTCATAACAAGGTCTTTAGTTGCTTTATCAAGCTTGTTCCAAGCATCTTTATTAACAATCACCATATTTTTTGGAAACCAAGCTGCAATATCATAAAAGTATTTAACTCCGTTTTCCCAGATCTTTGAGTTTTTTCCTGTTGTAGGAGAAGTTATCATACTTTCAACAGCTCCGGTTGAAAAAGCCTGGCTTATTTCTGCAGCTTCAATCTTTGTGGGTGCCATACCTGTTAGTTCAGCTATCCTAATTGTTGCTGAGTTATAAGCTCGAAATTTTAAACCTTTAAGGTCATTAACTGAGTTAATTTCTTTTTTGCTATACAAACCTTGAGCTGGCCACGGCACAGCGTACAAAAAAACAAGACCTTTTTTATCTAAACCTTTTATGATTTCAGGTTTTGAAGCTTTATACAATTTCATAGCATCTGAATAAGAAGTTGCTAAAAAAGGTTGCGAGTCAATCTCTAGTAATGGGTCCTCTTTTCCTAGTGCAGACATAAATCTTTCACCGATCTGTGCTTGACCAGTTCTCACTGCTCTAAATATCTCACCACCTTTAAATAAAGAACCTCCTGGATGTGTAACAATTGTTAACTTGCCACCACTTTTTTTAGTAACATTATTTGCAAATTCAGTCGCATTTGCAGAATGAAAATTACCAGCTCCATAAGCTAAAGCCATGTCCCATTTCTCTGCAATTGCAAGATTTATTGACAAAATTAATGAAACTAAAATAGTGCTTAAATATTTTATGATTTTCATTTATCCTCCAATTTTTTTAAGACTATTTCATAATGTATTAAAAAAATTATCAATAAAAAAATAATACTACTTTAGATTGAATTATTTATAATTTCTAATATTATGCATCTACTTTGTTAGAAGATTCACTCATATTACTTCAGATTATTTTTATTGATATAATCTTGGCAGCCGACAATGCAATTATAATTGGTTTAATTGCAGCTAACTTTGTTCCAAAAAATAGAAGGCAAATAATATTATGGGGTGTAGCTGGTGCATTAGTATTTAAAATAATTTTTGCGTTATTTGCAACATATTTATTCAAGTTTTATTTTATCAAAATTTTGGGTGGGTTACTATTAATATGGATAGTTAATGATTTAAGAAAAGATCTTTTTGAAATAAAAAAAGTTAAATCCCCATCAAAAAAATCAAAAGAACCATCATATATTAAAAGTGTTTATAAAGTTTTGTTTGCAGATATTACAATTAGTTTTGATAACGTTATAGGAGTGGTAGGTGCCGCAAAAGGTAATTTTGGATTTATGATTTTTGGTTTAGTACTTTCAGTCATTCTTACAGGAGCTCTCGCCACTTACTTAGCAAATTATATTCAAAAACATTTATGGATTGCATATGTCGGTCTAGGTTTTATATTATTGGTAGCAATACAACTTGTAATTGGTGGATTAGTAGACTTAGAAATTTTATCAATAAATGAAGAATTTAAAAAATATTTTTAATAAGAATGTATCTTCGATGGATACCTTTTTGATTTTACTTCTAAAGAAAACTTTTTTATTCCTAATCTAATAAATTTTTTTAGATCTACAAATTTTTTAACAAATCTTATCTTTGTATTATTCAGTCCTAATAAGTCATCAGTAACTAAAACTTGTCCATCACAAAATTTTGATGACCCTATTCCGATAGTTGGAATTTTGAGTGCATTTGTAATTTGCTTTGCTGTTGAAGTTTTTATGCATTCTAATACTATCGCGAATACTCCGTTTTTTTGAAGCATCAATGCATCATTTATCAATTTTTTTTTTTCTTTCTCAGTTTTTCCTTTTGATCTAAATTTACCTTTAGCGGTTTGTGGTAATAGACCTAAATGTCCCATTACTGGAATTTTATTTTTTATCAAGCATTGAACTTGACTAATAATTTTTTTCCCTCCTTCTAATTTGACCGCATCGCATTTTGTTTCTTTTAATATTTTCTTTGCATTCTTTAAAGCTGCGCTATTCGATCTATAAGTATTATATGGCATATCTACTGTTAATAAACTTTTTTTCACTCCAATTCTCACACTCCTAGCATGGTCAATCATATTAGTTAAAGTAACTTTTTTTGTTGTTTCGTAATTATATAAAACTGAGCCTAATGAGTCTCCAACTAAAGTAATATCTGCGTATTTATCAACTTCTTCAGCAAAATTTTTTGAGTAAGCGGTGAGACATAATATTTGTGATTTATTCTTTTTTTTAAGAATTCTCTTAATCTTACTGTTCATGTTATTTACTACTCTAATTCTATAGTACTTGGTGGCTTTGAAGTTATATCATAGACTACCCTATTTATTCCTCTAATGCTATTTACAATTTTATTAGAAATCATCTGTATAAAAGATTTTTTAAATTCATAAAAATCTGCAGTCATGCCATCTTCAGAAGTAATTGCCCTTAGTAGGCATAAATATTCATAAGTCCTGTTATCTCCCATAACCCCAACTGTTTTAACAGGAAGAAGAGCTGCATATGCCTGCCAAATTTTATGATAAAGTTTGTGATCTTTCAAAGCCTGAATAAAATAAAAATCTGCATCTTTTAAAATTTTAATTTTATCTTTTGTAATATGACCAGGCATACGTATAGCTAAGCCTGGGCCAGGAAAAGGATGTCTGAGCACAATTTCCTTACTTAAATTAAGTTCTAAACCTAATTTTCTTACTTCATCTTTAAATAAAAACTTTAATGGTTCAACTAATTTTAACTTCATCTTTTTTGGTAGACCTCCAACGTTGTGATGAGATTTTATTTTAGATGTTTGGCTGCCTGTAACTGATCTACTTTCAATTAAATCTGGGTATAAAGTTCCTTGAGCTAAAAATTTTACATTCTTAATTTTTTTTGCATAACGCTCAAAAATTTTTATAAACAAATTTCCTATAATCTTTCTTTTTTTTTCAGGATCTGAAATATTTTTTAAATTTTTTATAAATTCATTTTCTGCATTTACATAGATTAAATTGATCTTAAGTCTTTTTTTAAATGTTTTGACGACCTGTTTCTCCTCATATTTTCTCAACATACCTGTGTTAACAAAGATACAATACAATTTTTTGCCAATAGCTTTATTTAACAGTTGAGCAACTACACTGCTATCAACACCCCCAGAGAGTGCACAAATAACTTTATTTTGACCAACTTGATCTCTTATTTCTTTTATCAATTTTAATTTTTGATCTTTTGGCGACCAGTTTTTTTTAATCTTACAAATTAAGAAAATGAAATTACTTATTAGTTTTTTTCCATTTTCTGTATGTGTAACCTCTGGGTGAAACTGAACTCCGTAGAAGCTCCTTTTTTTGTTCTCGATAATTGCAAACTTCGAATTTATACTTGAGGCAATTACTGAAAAATCCTTTGGAATCTTGGAGACTTGGTCAGCATGACTCATCCAAACTTTAATTATTCTTTTTTTATTAAAAAATTTTTTTGTTAATAAGCTATCTTTTTTTTTAAAAATATTAGCTAAACCAAATTCTCTATGTTTTGACTGTTTTACTTTTCCACCATTTAATTTTGAAAGTATTTGATGTCCAAAACAAATACCTAAAATGGGAATCCCTTTTTCAATTATCTTTTTATCAAATGAATATTTATTTATCTCATAAACATTTAGAGGACCACCAGATAAAATTATACCTTTGATATTAAAATTTATATTTTTTTTTTTTATCTTTTTATGACTAACAATTTCAGAAAAAACGCCTAATTCTCTTATGCGTCTTGCAATTAATTGAGTGAATTGGGATCCAAAGTCTATTATCAAAATTTTATTTAATTCTTGATTAAGAGTCATTCTTTGGCTCAATGTTATCAAGATTTTCTAATATACTTTTATTCTCTTTACATAATGTTTCACATACTTTTGAAAAAGTTTTAGATAATTTTTTTACCTTTTTGTAATTTGATTTTTTTAAAGCAATTTTCATTGACATTAATATTGCCTCCTCATTAATGGGATCAATTAATAAGGTTGTTTCAAGATTTTTTTCCTCTTTTTCTTGATCTTCTTCAATATTGTAAATCTTTGCAAGATATAAGTATGAGTTTGAGTCTTTTGGGTTAAATACTATGCTTTTTTCAAACATAAAACGTGCATCTTCATATTTTTTTTTGTTATACAATTTCAAACCTTCTTGAAAAAAATTTTCATCGCTCAAAGAAATATTTAACATGCTGATGATAAGGTAAAAAATAAATGTAAAATTAAATATTTTTCTCATCAGTATTTGTTATCACTTTTAATAATATCAACATTATGAACCATACTTTCATAAAAACCTGCTTTAGTAATTTTTACAAATTGAGGTTTATTTCTTAGATATTTTATTTGTTTTGACCCGAGGTAGCCCATTGATGACTTCAAGCCACCGATTAACTTAAAAACTATATTTTCAACTTTTCCCTTATATTTTGCAAATCCTTCAACCCCTTCAGGTACATATTTTGAATTATTTTTCTGTTTAGATTGGAAATATCTATCAGCAGATCCTTTATTCATTGCACCAACTGAACCCATTCCTCTAAAGCTTTTAAATAGTTTTCCATTTTTTTTTATTAGCTTTCCAGGCGTTTCGTCTGTACCTGCAAATAATGAACCAATCATCACCGCGTCGGCACCTGCAGCAAAAGCTTTAGCCAAATCACCAGAGTACTTTATACCTCCATCAGATATAATCTTCACATTTTTATTTTTAATACCATTTCTAACATTTAAAATTGCACTTAATTGGGGAACACCGATACCAGCAACCAGTCTTGTAGTACAAATTGAACCAGGTCCTATTCCTACTTTGATTACATCAACACCTAATTTAAGTAAAAATTTAGCTGCCTCTGGAGTTGCTATATTTCCGGCACACAAACAAATTTTTTTACTTTTTTTCTTTTTGATAAATTTAATCATTTCTGAAACTTTTTTTGTATGACCATGGGCAGTATCTACCACTATCATATCTACTTTTTCTTTTATTATTAATTCCGCTCTATGAAATTCTTTGAGACCTGTCCCTACTGCAGCGCCAACAAGTAATTTTTGTTTTTTTACTTTTTTTATTTCTTGAATTTGTTTTTTGATATCTAAATTTCGATGGATAACACCCAGTCCTCCTGCTTTTGCAATAGCTATCGCCATTTTACTTTCAGTAACTGTATCCATGGCTGAGGATAACAAAGGTATATTTAGTTTTAATGTGGCTGTTAATTTAATGCTAGTATCAACTTCGGACGGTAATATTTCAGAATACTTAGGGACGAGGGTGACGTCATCAAAGGTGAGAGCTTCTTTAATAGGAACCATAATAGTTTATATACGATTCTATTTATATTTAAAGAGATGATCTTAGATTTCTGCAGATTATAAAGCTTTCCTTAGAGTCTTTACGGCTTGATTTGGGTTTGAAAACCTTAACTTCTCTAAAAATTTTTTTTGCGAGTGCGACAATTTCATTGAATGTGCTACCCATAAATATTTTTGAAATAAAAAAACCATTTTTTGAAATGACCTCTTTTGAAAAAATCAATGCCTCTTTGCAAAGTTCTCCCGTTTGTATTGAATCTAGATTTTTTATTCCTGTGGTATTTACTGCCATATCAGACATTACAACCTCTGATTTTTTTACTAAATAACTTTTGATCTGATTTTGAACTTCGTTGCTTGTAAAGTCTCCCTTAATTTGAATAGTATTTTTAATTTTTTCCATACTTTTAAGATCTATTGAGACTATTTTTCCACTTTTAATTACTTTTGATGCATATTGAGACCAGCTACCAGGTGCTGCACCTATATCAATTACGTTCATTCCACCTCTGAAAATTTTAAACTTTTTATCAATTTCAATTAATTTATATGCTGACCTTGCTCTATAACCTTCAATTTTTGACTGTCTAACGTAAATATCTCTCTTTTGCTTATTAATCCAATTTTTTGAAATTTTATTTTTTTTCAATTAATTTTTAAATCTAAGACTTTTATTTATTTTCTTTTTCCCAAGAGTTTCGATCTCTATTTCAATATTCTTATCTACCCGCATATCTTTACCATCTTTCCAAATACCTGCAGCTAAATGCATAATACCTATTTTATAGTTTGGTAAAAATGGTTCTACAAATGTATTTTCTTGCTCATTATATTTTGGCAATAAATTACTAGTTATCCAATTACAATTTAAAGGTAAAAATTCTGTTGGCAAATCATCAATATAAACTGACATGTTAATAGCTAAGCCCTCTGAGCCAAAAATATTTCCCGCTTTAAGAGTTTTGGTTAAATTATCTTGCCATAAATTCCATCCCTTAGAGTTTTTTTCCATTGAAAAAACACCAATATTTATATGAGGAGCAAAGGCTAATTTCCTTGCTTTTTCGTAACCTATTTTAGATTTAACAGCATGTTTAAAATTCTGAGATTTGACCAAAGCCAATTTTCCAAACAACCAATTTACCTTTGAAGTAATTTTGTATCCAGGTCCTATAGTTTGAGTAATTCCTAGCTTACCATTTTCACAAGCTTTAAAATATAGCTCTACACAATTCCAATCATTGACCCAAGCATCACAATCAATCCACAAATATTTATCGTAATTAGGGAAATATTTCGGTAAAAATGCTCTCGAGACTTGGCTTTTGAGCCACTCCTTGTCTTTAACTTTATATTCTGGCACTTGAATATCCCACTCAGCATGTTTAATCTCATCTACAATATTGGATAATTTATCTTTCTGTTCTTTAGTAAGACCTGCATCTAAAATACAAATTGCAACCTTTTCACTTTCTTTGAATCTTTTGATAGAATTAATTAATTCTTCTAACAAAGGATAATAGTTAGCGTCCGCTAATGAGACAATTACTTTTTTTTTCATTTACAGTATATCTTCTAGTCCATCATCACTATCAACGGTGACATTATTTTTCTTTTTTAACTTTTTGTAGTGAAAGTAACTTATTGGTATCAAACAAAGATATATTAAAGAGCTCACCAATAAAATTTTAAAAGTATAAACCAATAAGGCTCCAAAAAATATGACTATTCCAAACAATAAAAATTTAGTCATTGATCTTTGGATTACTATTTTTTTAAAAGAGTATGTTGGTATAGTGCTTATCAATAAGATTGAAACTAACACGAAAAATATTGGTACTAAAAAATCATAATTAATTTTAAAAAAATCACCGAACCCGCTAAAACTTAAGATTAACGGCATAAGAACAATTATACCACCTGCGGGTGATGGCATGCCTTCAAAAAAATTATCTTTCCATGAAGGTTCTTCATCAGAGTGAACATTAAATCTTGCAAGTCTTAAAGCTACACATACCACGTAAATTAAACATACAAACCAACCAAATTTTTCCAAATATTGTAAATTCCAAAAATACATTATCAGAGCTGGAGCAACTCCAAAGCTAATAACATCTCCTAAAGAGTCTAGTTCTTTACCCATTTTAGATGTTCCTTTAATTAATCTAGCTATACGACCATCTAATGCATCCATTAAACCAGCAAATAATATTGCAATAATTGCTATTGCAAACTTACCGTCTAAAGCAAATTTAATTGAGGTCAACCCAATACAAATACCAATCAAAGTGATGGCATTTGGTAAAATCATTCTTGCTTTTTTATCAGATACAAGTTTAAAATTATTTTTTGGTTGTTGCATTCTATTTTTTAGCTAGAAGAGTTTCTCCTGATATAGCTCTTTGACCTACTTTAACTAAAGGTTCATAATTCTCATAATAGACATCAGCCCGACTTCCAAATCTAATGATTCCAACTTTATCTCCCTGCTTAAGGTCTTGATCTTTGCTAGCTTCACAAACGATTCTACGAGCCACTAAACCAGCAATTTGAACAAGAACAATATTATTATTGTGAGGATCTTTTATTTTGTAATAGTTTCGCTCATTGTCTTCACTCGCTTTATCTAAAGAGGCATTTACAAATTTTCCTGGTTTATATAAAATTTCCTCTATTTTTCCTCCACACGGAGTTCTATTGACATGACAATCAAATACATTCATGAAAATACTAATTTTCTTAAATTTTTTATTTTCCAATCCTAGCTCTTTAGGTCCATCAACCTCCTCAACTTTTATGACCTCACCATCGGCAGGACTTACAAGATAATTATCATCATCAATTATCACTCTCTCTGGATCTCTAAAAAAATAGTAAACCCAAATAGTTAAGACTAAACCAATTAGTCCAAGAAAATCACTGAAGCTATAAAATAAAACTGTAATAATGCCGGCTATAACTAAAAACTTATATCCTTCTGCGTGAATTTTAGGAAATATCTTACTAAACATATTCTTCTATTTGATAATTTTTCATTAATATGTATATAAAATCGCGAAATTCAATTAATAAGATAAAATATAAGTGAGCAAAATTACAGTAAAAAACCCCGTGGTTGAGTTAGATGGGGATGAAATGACCAGAATTATTTGGGAATTTATAAAAAATAAATTAATTCTCCCATACCTTGATCTCAAAATAGAATATTACGACCTCGGAATGAAAAGTAGAGATGACACTGATGATCAAATCACGATCGACTCAGCCAATGCAATTAAAAAATTTGGAGTTGGAATTAAATGTGCAACAATAACACCTGACGAGGCCAGAGTTGAAGAGTTTGGATTAAAGAAAATGTGGAGATCTCCTAATGGAACAATTAGAAATATAATTGGAGGAACAGTATTTAGAGAACCAATTATCTGTTCAAATATTCCAAAGTTAGTTCCCTCATGGACTGATCCTGTGATTATTGGAAGGCACGCATTTGGTGATCAATACAGAGCAACAGATTTTAAAGTTCCTGGAAAAGGAAAGATGGAAGTCAAATGGACATCTGAAGATGGTAAAGATGAAATAAAATACGAGGTCTTTAATTTCACTGGTCCAGGTGTTGCACTTTCGATGTATAATTTAGACAAATCTATTCAAGATTTTGCAAGATCATGTTTTAGTTACGGCTTAATTAAAAAGTGGCCAGTATATATGTCTACAAAAAATACAATTTTAAAAAAATATGACGGTAGATTTAAAGATATATTTCAAGAAATTTTTGACAAAGAATATAAAAAAGATTTTGAAAAAAACAAATTAACATACGAACATAGATTAATTGATGACATGGTTGCGTGTGCAATGAAGTGGAGTGGTAAATATATCTGGGCATGTAAAAATTATGATGGTGATGTTCAATCCGATACTATGGCTCAAGGTTATGGTTCTTTAGGTCTAATGACTAGTACATTGTTAACTCCAGATGGAAAAGTTATGGAAGCAGAGGCGGCTCATGGCACAGTTACTCGTCATTTCAGAATGCATCAACAAGGTAAAGAAACATCAACAAATCCAATTGCATCAATATTTGCTTGGACTAGAGGATTAGCACACAGAGGAAAATTGGATAGTAATAATGAATTAATAAAATTTGCTAATACGATTGAGCAAGTTTGTATCGGATGTGTTGAAAGTGGATCGATGACTAAAGATTTAGCAATATTAATTGGTCCATCAAGTAAATATTTAACTACAAATCAATTTTTAGATGAAATTGATAAAAATTTAAAAAAGAAATTAAATTAAAGACTTAATTTTTTCAAAGGCTTCATCAATTTTACTTTGATCTTGGCCTCCTGCTTGGGCAAAATCTTTTCTACCACCTCCCCCTTTTCCACCTATAGTTTCTGAGCCTAATTTTGCAAATTTTACAGCATCATATTTATCAACTAATTTTTCAGTAATACCAACTGCTAGACCGACCTTGTCTTCACTGCTTGCAAAAACTACTATAATACCATCTCCTAATTCTTTTTTACCATTATCAACTAATTTTCTTAAATCTTTTGGAGGCAAATCTTGTACTTTTTGAAATCTAACCTTTATATTATTTATTTTATCATCCTTAATAATATTTTTTGTTTTATCCTGAAGAACCGAACTAACATTTAATTGTTCAAGTTGTCTTGAAAGATTTTTTATGATTTCTTTTAAATCTTTATTCTCAACGTTTGGTTTGCCTCCAAGTTTTATTATTTGCGATGACAAATCTTTAATCGTTTCTTCATCTTTTTGAGTTGATAAAGTTGATAATTTCTCTTTATTCTTAATGAAATCCTCAAGTTGCTTATCTCTTAACGCTTCAACTCTTCTTACACCTGCAGCGATGGATGATTGGCTTACAGTTTTAAATTTTCCAATATCACTGGTATTTTTGACATGTGTTCCTCCACATAACTCTGTTGAAAAGTATGCCTCTTTTTCCTTTCCCATAGATACTACACGGACTTCTTCTCCATATTTTTCTCCAAAAAAAGCTAGTGCTCCTTTTTCGATTGCAGCTTTTGGTGTCATAATTCTTGTTGTTACTTCAGAACTATTTGAAACATATTCATTAACTAATTTATCGATAGTTTCTAATTCTTCATTAGTAATTGGTTTCATATGACTAAAGTCAAATCTTAATCTATCTGGAGCAACTAATGACCCTTTTTGCATAACATGTTTACCTAGGGTTCTTCTTAACGACTCGTGAAGTAAGTGTGTAGCAGAATGGTAAGCTTTTAAATTATCTCTTCTCTCAACATCTATTTTCATTTCCACTACATCATCGATTTTTATTTCTCCAGTTTTCAAAGATCCGTAATGAACAAATAAGTCTCCAAGTTTTTTTTGTGTATCCTCTACTTCAAAAACAGAATTACCAGAAACAATTGTACCTTTGTCTCCAAGTTGTCCTCCTGACTCTCCATAAAACGGGGTTTGATTGGTAATAATCATCCCCTCTTCGCCGGTAGATAAAGATTTTGTTTCTTTGTTATCTTTAATTAAGTTTAATATAACGCCTTCAGATTGATTAGACTCGTAACCTAAAAATTCTGTTGGACCAGTTTTATCTTTAATTGAAAACCAAATTGCCTCTTCAGAACTATCTCCAGAACCTTTCCAATTCTTTTTTGCTAGTTCTTTGCTCTTTTTCATTAATTCGTCAAATTTCTGATGATCAACTTTTAAAGATTTATTTTTTAAAATGTCTTCAGTGAGATCTAATGGAAAACCATAGGTATCATATAATTTGAAAGCGACATCACCAGGTAAAACTTTATCTATCTTTGTAATTTCATCATTTAAAATTTTGATACCTCTATCAAGTAAAACTAAAAATTTTTCCTCTTCCATTCTTAAAGTTTCTTTGATTAAAGATTGAGATCTTTCAAGCTCTGGATAATTTCCTGACATCTCATTTTTTAACGAGTCAAAAATTTTATAAAAAATTGGTTCTTTTGAACCTAACAAATGAGAATGCCTCATTCCTCTTCTCATAATTCTTCTTAAAACATATCCACGACCTTCATTGGAAGGTAAAACACCTTCAGCTAATAGAAATGAACTTGCCCTTAAGTGATCAGCAATTACTCTAAAACTTGATATATTTTTATCTTCTTGTTTGACTTTTGTTGCATCAGATATTGAGCTAATTAATTTCTTAAAGTGATCAGTTTGATAATTATCATGTGTACCTTGTAATAGAGCTGCAATTCTCTCTAATCCCATTCCTGTATCAACCGATGGTTTTGGCAAATCTATTCTTTTATCTTTTGAGACTTGCTCATACTGCATGAAGACTAAATTCCAAATTTCAATAAAACGATCTCCGTCTTGATCTTTAGTTCCTGGTAATCCTCCTTTTAAATGATCACCATGATCGTAAAATATTTCTGAGCAAGGACCGCATGGACCAGTTTCACCCATCGACCAAAAGTTATCTGATGTTGCAATTCTAATTATCCTGTCATCACTAAAACCCGCTATTTTCTTCCAGAAATTAAAAGCTTCATCATCTTCATGAAAAACGGTTACATAAAGTCTATTTTCGTCTAAACCAAAATCTTTGGTGATTAAATTCCATGCAAGTTCAATTCCTCTTTCTTTAAAATAATCTCCAAAAGAAAAGTTTCCCAACATTTCAAAGAAAGTATGATGTCTTGGTGTATAACCAACATTTTCTAAATCATTATGTTTACCACCTGCTCTAACACACTTTTGTGAGGTGGTAGCTCTTTGATAATCTCTTTTCTCTAAACCAGTAAATACATTTTTAAATTGAACCATTCCTGAATTAGCAAACATTAAGGTTGGATCGTTATTTGGGACTAAATTACTAGACTCAACAATCTTATGATCGTTTTTTTCGAAGTATTTAAGAAACGTACTTCTTATTTCATTTAATGATTTGTCCGCCATATTTTTAAAATACAGCTTTTTTGTTCTATGTCTAGATAACGATAAGGGGGAAAGGCGCTTATAATAAGCGCCTTTATAATTTAAAGATGACCTTTAATTCTAGTTCTTTTTAGTAGGAGCAGTCTCTTTTGCAGCCTCTTCTTTTTCAGCTACTTTCTTCTCCTTTTCAATTTTTTCAGGACTTAATGGATTTCCTTCAATTTTCTTTGAAATCACACCAGCTTTTTCTCTAATTGCCATTTCTATTTCTGCAGCAACTTTAGGATTTTGTGCAAGATAAGTTTTTGCATTTTCTCTACCTTGACCTATTTTTTCACCCTTATAAGCATACCATGCTCCTGATTTTTCTATAATGTCAGCTTTAGCACCTAGATCGACTAACTCACCCATTTTGCTAATACCTCTTCCATACATCAAATCAAACTCAACAACTTTAAATGGTGGTGCAACTTTATTCTTAACTACTTTTACTCTTGTAGTGTTGCCTATAATTTCATCTTTATCTTTGATGGCACCAATTCTTCTAATATCCATTCTTACAGATGAGTAAAACTTAAGTGCGTTACCACCTGATGTTGTTTCTGGGCTTCCAAACATAACTCCAATTTTCATTCTGATTTGATTAATGAAAATCATCATTGTGTTTGTGTTTGAAATTGAACCAGTTAATTTTCTTAAAGCCTGACTCATTAATCTTGACTGAAGACCAACATGATGATCTCCCATCTCACCTTCAATTTCAGCCTTTGGAGTTAAAGCTGCAACAGAGTCAATTACGATAACTGAAATAGAGCCTGATTTTACTAGTGTATCTGCTATTTCTAAAGCTTGTTCACCAGCATCTGGTTGCGAAATTAAAAGCTCCTCAGTATTTACTCCTAATTTTTTTGCATAAACTGGATCTAAAGCATGCTCCGCATCTACGAATGCACAAATTCCACCTGCCTTTTGGGCTTCAGCAACAACTTGTAATGCTAATGTTGTTTTTCCAGAAGACTCTGGTCCATAAACTTCTACAATTCTTCCTTTAGGTAGACCGCCTATTCCTAAAGCTAAATCCAAACTTAAAGAACCTGTAGAAATCGACTCGATATCCATTGCTCTTTTTTCGCCTAACTTCATAACTGAACCTTTTCCGAAGTTGTCAGTTATCTGGCTGATTGCAGCATCTAATGCTTTGTTCTTTTCTTTAACGTCCATTTCTTGATCTTTGGTAGATTTAACTACTTTTAGGTTATTTTTCGTCATTTTTTGCCTCTTTTTTTAATTTTTTTAACTTACGAATCATGAAATAAATGTACACATTTTGTTCTCATTATCAAGATTTATTTATTTTAGGCTAAAAAATCAAATATTATCTAATTTTTAGGTAGTCACTCGTAAGTAAACCGACTGATTTTAGGAGATTAAATTGAGAGAGAATAAAGTTTCTCTCTGAGTTTGAAAGGGAAATTTGTGAATCTAATAATAAAGAATTCGACTGGATAACTTCAAGGGTAGTTCTTTTATTTGACCCGCTATTGTATTCGGCTTGAATTCCCTCACTGGCGATCTCAGCTGCATCAACTTGAGATTTGACAGAATCCAATAAACTTTGATTTGATTGATAATTAGACCACGCGCTCGTTACATTTGTCAAATTTTCTTTGGTCATATTATCTAGTAATAAACTTTTCTGTAATTCTAAACTTTGACTCTTTTTTAAGGATGCAATGTTTTTACCACCTGAGTAAAAAGGCCAAGTTACTGTAGCACTTAAAGTATCTTTTTCTCTCTCATCATATGTTGCACTTAGATCCTCCGTTTTCGATTTATCAAAAGAGAGATTTGCAGTTGGTGCTAAATCAGACTTTGCATTTGATGTATCTTTTTTCGACTGCTCGTACTCAAGTTTTGAAATAATAAGGTCTGGATTATTTTTTTTTGAAAGTTCAATTGCATTTTCAAGTCCCGTTGGCAATCTAACCTCTATTATTGATGATTTATCTAATAATTCTGGATCTGATATTTTTCCAATTACATTTTTATAATTAAGAACTGATATTAAGAAGTCATTTTTTGATTGGATCAACTTAGCTTTGGCTTCAGCAAAAGATGACTCTGATTGTGCTACGTCAGATAAGGTTATCTGCCCCCTTTCTAATCTAATTCTATCAGTTTCAACTTGTCGTTCTAATAAATTTACGTTTGACTGATTAAATTTGAATTTTTCATTCGCCGATATCAGCCCGGTATAAGCTTCAACTGACTTATATAATATATCTTGCTCTTTTTTTAATAATTTTGCTTTCGCTAATTCTAATCCTATCTTACTCTTTTCAAGTTCAGCTTTTCGACCAAAATCTATCAACGTTTGAGTAATTGTAATTGACTGTTCAGTTGGATCAACGTCATCTAATCTTGCATCTCCTCCACTTTGTTTTGTTAATTTTTCAGTATTTTCCTCACTTTTTTTTCCAGTAACAGTTATAGTTGGAAGATAAGCGCTCTTAGAAACATTTAGTTCTTGCTTTGAAATATTGATACTTTCCCTTTCAGCATTAAGTTCTGAGTTGTTCTCATAAGCTTTTTTTAAAGCTGATTTAAATGTTTCAGCTCCTGCAAGATTATAAAAACAAAATAATAAAAAAAATATACTTAAGAAAATTTTCATTGCTTTTTATATAATGCATTTTTAATTTGATGGTTACTATCTAAATTCAGAATAATTGATGCATATTTGGGCATGTATTTAAACATATTTTGTGTGATCCTTTGATAGGTTTGCATAAAACTAATTACATCGCTTTTACTCATAATTTTTAGGTCCAATTTTCTCGTATTATTTAGCCAAAGTTTACGTTCCTGTTTTAATCTCCATTTTTGGAGTAAATTAAAATTTTTAGCTTTTAGATAAATTAAACAATTCAATTGTGAATATAAGTTTTTGTATTTTGATTTCAATTGTTGGTTAACATATTTTCTCCAAATTTGTTTTTGATCTTTTAACTTTTCCATTGAATTAATAGATCTTTTTAAAGTATTATTTTTTTCAGGCTTTGCGCCAACACACCATCCTTCAAAAATAATTACATCTGGTTTATCTTTTAAATCGTACCAATTACTTTTTTTAAATCTATCATCAACTGCTTTATTGAAAGTTGGAAGCTTTAATCGTTTAAATGATTTGTTTTTTACTTTTCTAAAAAAACTCAACATCATATTTACATCGTGAGTACCTGGCACTCCTCTTGTTAAAAGTAAAGGATGCACCCTTCTTGACAGATTTATCCTCTCTTTTCTTGTTTTGTAAAAATCATCTATTGAAATTCTAAAAACTTTTAGATTAAAATTTTTAATAAGAATAATTTTAATTAAAGAACTAACTGTTGTTTTGCCCGTTCCTTGGCCCCCAGCTAAACCAACAAAATAAGGTTTTTTTTTGTTAGCTTTACTATTTATCCAGAAACATAATGGGATCAAAAAGGATTTAATCATTTTTTCCTTGTTTTTGAATCTATCAGCTTTTGTTTCCTGAGACTTAATAAACCTTAGGCAATCTTTTTTTACCTTATCAAAACATAAACTGAATTGTTGCATAAAAATTATTTTTTCTGGTCCATTATGTGATTATGACCATCATTAATGCCAACGTCTAATTTAAATATTTCTTGTGGATCTATTCCATCTAAACATGCAACATTAATTCCATACGTATTGGGGTCAGCCCTTCTTAGGTTATGTGTATGAATACCGCACATAGTACAAAAATAATGTTTTGCTACTTTTGTTTTAAATTGATAACTATTTAATTTATCTTCACCTTTAATTATCTTTAAATCTTCTTTATTAATATTTTTTAGTATTGCTCCTTTCCTCTTGCACATCGAACAATTGCATCTTTTTAAATTAGTTAAACCATCTTTAAGATTAATTTCAATTTCGATTGCTCCACAATGACAAGTCAATTTTCTCATAATTATCTTGTTACTAATTACCTTTTTTTGTTTTTTAAAACAACATTTTCATAAGAAAAAGTTGTGGTACCTGTATCTCCTATTCTATACATTCCAATTTTGATATATGGTTTATTGAACCCATATGGACCATCAGTTTGTTTTTTAGCTAAAGGAACCTCTAAATGCTGGATTATTAATTCGTCATTTAAAAAATATTGGGCTGAAATTTTTTTCAATTTTTGATCATATTGAATTTCTGCTCTAAACTTCTTTTTTTCTCCTGGTTTTAAGTATGTCTCATAACTAAACTGTTTACATTTTGGTTTGAAACAATCATTGCTATGTTGATTTCTTACCCTCCAATCTTTTTGAACTGAAACCATCGAAGGTGGTTTTCCTGATGATCTGCCATCATGTATTTGAAAAAAATGCGAACGATATTGAGGTGCACCAGAAGTTTCTATTGTAGTTTCAAAAACTGTGATACCTGTTGGTAATCTATGAGTAATTTCTTGTCTTCCTGAATATTTATATCCACCTGTTGGTTTTTTATCTGACTTACATTTTCCAACTTCTCCTTTGTCGAGTTTAAATACTACATTCTGAACTTTGAATTCGCTTTTATTAAAACTTTTTTTTGGTTTTCCATTTACAATTAAAGCTTCTTTGTCTACTAGTCCGCATGATATTTTCCATTTATTTTTAACCTTCCACTCATCGGCTACTACATGAAAAGATTTAAAAAATATAAATAAGATTACTATTAATAGTTTTTTCATCAGCTCAACAAACTATCTCTGGTTTCAGTTATCCACAAGCATACAAAATATAGTTTTGATGTTCATGTTTTGATTCACTTTTGATTCAATTACAGACTCAAAATACAATCTCTTGCGTGTATTGTATAAATAGGCTATAAAGTAGAACAAAACAAGAACATGAAACTGACTATCCCATATTATCTACATAAAGCTGGCGCTGGTTTTCCCTCGCCTGCTACCGATTACATTGAAGAAGACATTGATCTAAATATGCATCTAATCAAAAATATTCCAGCTACTTTCGTCATTAGAGTGCAAGGAAAATCCATGGTTGATTCTGGGATTAATGATGGAGACTTATTAGTTGTTGATAAAAGTTTAAAACCTAAGAATTTTT
>CACIZB010000011.1 GCA_902591025.1 uncultured Pelagibacteraceae bacterium | reverse complement strand
TTTGATAAAATTTCTGAAACGATCACTAATTATAAGACTCTTAAAAATGAGGAAAAAAAGAGACTTAAAATCGAAAAAATTGAAAAAGAGAGAGAAGAAAAAATTGAAAAACAAAAACAGAAAAAAATTGAGGAAGAATTAGTAATTAAATTAAAGGAACAAACCTTAAAAGATGAAGAAAAATTAGAGAAACAAAGAAAAAAAGAAATAAAATTATTTTTAAGAAAAGAGCAGGCTCTTCTAAGAATAGAACAAGCAGAAAAACAAAAACAATTTTTAAAACAATTAAAATTAGAAAAACAAATTGAAAAATTTAGGATTAGAGAGGTAAAAGAACTTGAAAGACTTGAAAAAATTTCCTTAAGCGAACAAAGAGAGGACTATTCTGAATTACAAATTAGAATAGACAAGCTTAAAGAAAAATACCGAATAATAAGAGATCAAAAAATTAGAGAAAGAGTAGAGGCCCTTGGTGTAAAACTTGAGGGTGATGAAGACAGAGAAACATTATTAACTAAAGAAAAAGAATATAATTTCGCTCGACAAAAGGTTGAATTTGCATTGGAAAGTTTTTACAGAAGCGCCAGTAGCTTGGTATTTCAACTTAATAAAAGATATATAACAAGAGATATGTCTATATTTAGATGTATAGACAGAAGATTTGAAACGGGTGAAATATTTGTAAAGTGGGACGAAAGCAAAGATGAAGATTGGTTGTTGCTTATTTATATAAAAGACAATTCACCAGACGAAGGTATCATTATTGAAGATAAAACTAATCCAGAAAAGACTAACTCTTATGAATTTAGGAATGTAGATATATTTAAGGCCTCTGACATGATGGTTGACTCTCTAACACAGTTAATTGCCAAAAAAAGGGATAAGGATGAGAATAAGAATTTAATGAATTAGGTAAGAGATGCAATGATTTTAGGTTCAATTTTTTTAATAATTTTATATCTTATTTTAAAATATGTTCTTGCTTGGATAACATATTATAATAATTTAGATGATAGATTAGGACAAAGTACTTGGCGTTTCAGCTATGATTATCCAGTATTAGGTGAAAGAGACATCTCTGATTTAGACGATAAAGATTTTGTAAGACTGAGAAGAAAAAAAAATAAAATTGTTTTAGTTATGTATGCGATAGTTCTAATAATGTTCATCTCATCGATGTCTCTTCTTAGCCAATTTTTAATTTTTTTTACTAATTAATTTTTGAGTTGTTTTTTGTTTTTTAGGTATAAAAAAAATGCAATTACTTCGTAAAATAACGAGAACAAATTAAAAATAATAGGTAATTTTAAAATTCTATAAAGAATTCTATATTTGGGTATTTTTTTCCATACAACTAGAAAAGCCGCAGCACCTTGAATAATTTTATCCCCATCCTTTACGTGCAGTCTTCGTAAAAGTTGTTTTTTATCCTTTGAAGTTTCCAATTCAGCTGAATTATTATTTGTGATATCGATCCAATCAATCTCTTCAATATTCTCTTTTTTATATAAATCTATTTCGGTTTTACAGATTTTACACGAATTATTAAAATAAACTTTCATATTATTTATTAAATACTCATTTAAATTGTAAATGTATATGCGATAAATACTCTAGTTGAAAATTTTTTTAAACAAACTATGTTTTTCTGTAAATGAGTAATTTCTTCGAAAAATCTGATCTAACAAGAAAACAAGCGGAAAGTATCATTTCAGATACTTTAAGGAAATGTGATGATGGAGAACTGTACTTAGAAAACACCAAATCCGAAACAATTTTATTAGATGATAATAAGATTAAGAACTCAAATTACAACTCAGATTTAGGTTTTGGATTTAGAGCAATTTCAGATGAAATTGTAGCCTATTCACATTCAAATGAAATTTCAAAAAATTCTTTAAAACAATCTTCAGAAAATTTAAAATCAACCTTAAAATCAGCAAACGGTACCTACAATTATTCAATCCCAAAATCTAACAAAAAATATTATGATAATATCAATCCAATCGAACAAAAAACACTAAACTCAAAATTAGAAATTTTAAATAAAGTAAACGAATATCTCAGATCTAAAGATGATAATGTTAAGCAAGTGACTGCTAATTTTTTAGGAGAACAAAAGTCTATAGAAATTATCAGATCAGGAGGAGAAACATTAACAGATGCAAGACCATTAACTAGATTTAATGTATCAGTAATGTTGGAAAAAAATGGGAGAAAAGAAACAGGGATTTATGGTGTGGGTGGAAGAGAGTCATACGATACTTATCTTAAGGAGGATAATTGGAAAAAAGTTTGTGACGAGGCTTTGAGAATTGCATCTGTAAATTTAGAGAGCAAACCTGCACCTGCGGGAGAAATGAAAGTTGTATTGGGACCTGGCTGGCCAGCAATCTTAATTCATGAGGCGGTGGGCCATGGTCTAGAAGGTGATTTTAACAGAAAAAAAACATCAGCATTTCATAACCTTATGGGTCAGAAAGTGGCTAGTGAAGGTGTGACGATTGTTGATGATGGTACTTTAAACAAAAGAAGAGGAAGCCTCTCAATTGACGATGAAGGTACACCGACAGAAAAAACAGTCTTAATTGAAAATGGGATTTTAAAAAACTTTATGCAAGATCGGTTAAATGCTCGTCTGATGAAAACTAAGTCAACAGGAAGCGGTAGAAGAGAAAACTATCGACATATTGTTCTTCCAAGAATGAGAAATACGATGATGCTAAGTGGAAAACAAACTCAAGATGAAATGATTAAATCTGTTGATAAAGGAATATTTGCTGTAAGTTTTGGCGGAGGTCAAGTTGATATTACATCTGGAAAATTTGTTTTCAACTGTACAGAAGCTTACGAAATAATTAATGGTAAAATAGGATATCCAATTAAAGGGGCAACTCTCATTGGAGATGGACCATCAATACTGAAAGAAGTGTCTATGGTTGGAAATGACATGATGCTAGATCCAGGAATTGGAACGTGCGGTAAAGCAGGCCAAGGTGTACCTGTTGGAGTTGCTCAACCCTCAATTTTGATTGATAAAATGACTGTTGGTGGAACAAAGCTTTAAATGGTCAAAGATCAGGAATATTTAATCAAAAAAGCGTCATATTGTTTAGACTTAGCAAAAAAATATGGAGCAACAAATTCAAGTATTATTGTAAACAACTCTATTTCAGAAACTGTAAATTTTAGAAATCAGAAACTAGATGAGTCAAATAGATCAGATAATTTAGGCGTTAATATTACAACCTATATCAATAAAAAGAAATCATCTATTTCATCCTCCAATTTACTAGATGATAATTTAGAGACCTTAATAGAAAAATGTGTTGAAACTACAAAAAATACTCCAGATGACGAATTTAATTCACTACCAGATAACAATCTTCTTGTAAAAGAGGTAAAAAATTTAGATTTGTACGATGATACTAATTTTGAAAATGATCAAAAAATAGATTACCTAAAAAATTTAGAAGCTGCAGCTGCAAATGATGATAAAATAATTAATACCGAGTCTGGTTTTACACAAAATAAGTCTAACTTTATTTTAGCGAATAGTGAGGGTTTTTGTAAAGGTTACAAAAGATCCTCATTTACAGCCTCAAGTGTTACAGTTGCCAAGAATGAGGAAAGCATGGAGAGAGATTATGAATATTCTAGCAAGTGTCATATTAAAGATCTAAAAGATGCTGAAGAATTAGGCAAATTAGCTGCAAGTCAAACTTTAAGAAAATTAAATCCAAAAAAAATTGAAAGTGAAAAAATTGCAATAATTTTTGATAAAAGAATTGCTAAGGGAATATTGAGTACTTTTGCTAACGCAATCTCTTCATCTTCTATATCAAGAGGAACCTCTTTTTTAAAAGATAAGATTAATCAAAAAATATTTTCAAGTTCAATTAATATTTTAGATAAGCCAGATATATTGAAGGGTTTAGGCTCACGGAGTTTTGATAGCGAAGGGGTGAAAACTGAAACATTAAAATTAGTTGAGAATGGTATTTTGAAAGAGTATCTTCTAGATACCTACAATGGAAAAAAGCTTAAACTTAAATCTAATGGAAGATGTGGAGGTACAACCAATCTTTACTTTGAAAATGGAAATATTAATTATAAAGACTTATTGGATTTAAATTCAAAAAGCCTTTATATTACTGAAACAATAGGGCACGGCAGCAATATTGTTACTGGAGACTACTCAGTTGGAGCAACTGGATTTTTAGTCGAAAACGGTGAATTTAAGCACCCAATTAATGAAATAACAATAGCGGGTAATTTCAAAGACATGTTTAATAATTTAAATTTAGCAAATGATTTAGAGTTTGAATATTCTACAAATTCACCAACTTTGATGATCGAGGGAATGATTGTTGCAGGCAAATGAGTAAATTTTGTATAATTGGTTCAGGTATTTCTGGTGCCACTATTGCAAACCTTTTAAGTAAAAAACATACAGTAGTTTTATTTGATAAAGCAAGAGGACCAGGAGGTCGTGCATCTTTTAAAAGATTAAAAGGTAAAATTGGCTTTGATCATGGTACTCAATATTTTTCTCCAAAAACTAAAGAGTTTAAAAAATTTACCAATACTCTAATTAAAAAAAAAATTTTGAAGATTTGGAGAGGTAAACACATTTTTCTAAATACGAAAAAAAAAGAGAATAAAAAACACCTCAAGATTATTGGGAAAAATGGTAATAATGATATTAGTAAATATTTATTAAAAAATATTAATTGTAATTATCAAACTGAATTAAAGAGAATTTCTTACAAAAAAAAATTATGGCACTTATTATTTTGTGATGGAAAAACTCGAATTTTTGAAAACATAATTCTTACATGTCCATTTCCACAGCTAAAGAAACTTTCAAAAAGATTTATAAATGATACTTTTTTAAATAAACCAATTAAAATGGATGCAAATATAACTACGATGATTGCACTTAAGAAAAACAAGAAAGTAATAAGTAGCTACTTTTTTGAAGACCCAGTTTTAGGCTGGGCAGGAAATGAAAATTCAAAAAAAAGATTTAAATCAAATTATGATTTATGGACTCTTCAAAGCACTTTTAATTGGGCTAATAAATTAATTAATAAGAATAAAGAAAACAAAAAAAAAAACTCAAAAATAATGATAGAAAAATTTTTTAAACTTTCAAATACAAAAAAAACAAAAGTTTATTTCTCTCTTAATCATGGATGGAAATATTCTTCAAATTCAAAACCGTTCAGAATTAAGAGTTATTGGGATTCCAAAAAAAAATTAGGAGTATGCGCTGATTGGTTTGTTGGTCCAAGATTAGAGGCTGGATGGATAAGTGCAAATGATTTGTTCAAAAAAATATCCAAGTAAGTTATTCTAATTTTTTTAATTTGTATTCCCAATTTCCCATCCTAGAATAAGAAACTTTTACTATAGTAGAGCTATCACGATCATACCAAATATTAAAATTGAGTTTTTTATCTTTAGGTAAATTCTTATCCTTCGACTTAAGAGTGAAATGATCTACCTCATAAATTTTTCCATAAAGATTAATTTTTTCTTTACCAACAAAATTAACAACCTGTTTTTTTATACTTCCAGAAATTGGACTTATCTGATTATCTGCTTGTAAAATTTTGTGGTTCCACCAATTTCCAATGACGAAGTTTTTGGAAGCTTCACCATTATAGGATGAACCTTTAATTTTAAACATATTTGTATTTTTGTTCAAGATTAGATTTACAAATTTTTCTTTATTATTTTGTAGAGTTTTAGATTTGTATGTAATTAATTGGTTTTTTTTATATTTTTCTTCACCATAAGCTTCAACTTTGAAAATGGTTGCACCTAAAAGTTTGACAGAAAATTTTAATTGGTTTGTAACTATTGTCTCATCACCATTTCTATTGAAAAAATAATAATTATAGCCAATTAACTCACCATTTCTAAAAATCTCCATTTCAATCTTATTATATTTGTTGTAGTGACCCATATGTGCTATCGAAATAAATGGGAAAAATACAATAATTATAACAAGTACAAATTTTTTCATTTAATTATTACATTATTGGACTTTATAAATAATAGAAATAACTTATTAAAATGTTTTTAAAAATTAAGCAAATACCAAAAGTAAATTGGAGCTCTGATAAGCCATATAATTTTAAACCAAAATTTTCAACATTCTTTTTTTTATGTTTTGGGTTGATGTTATTTGGATTAGGAGAGGGTTTATTGATCGTATCTTTAACTGGAGCCTCTCCTTGGAGTGTTTTAGCCCAGGGTATTTCTTTGAATGTAAATTTAAGCATTGGAACAATAACACTATTTATAAGTATTGCAGTTTTAATCTTATGGATACCGCTAGGTCAAAAACCTGGAATGGGAACAATTTTTAATGCATTAATAATCGCTCTAATGATTGATATTTGTATCAAGTTTGTTCCTTCACCATCTAGTTATATCTATCAATTAATTCTAGCTGTAATCTCAGTTATCACTGTTGGTATTGGGGGAGGTATTTATTTAGTTTCTAATTTAGGAGCCGGACCAAGAGATGGGCTAATGATCGGTTTACAAAAAGTTACGAACTCACCCGTAGCATTGGTAAGAGCTATTTTAGAAATATCTGTAGTGACTGTCGGTTGGTATTTAGGTGGAACAGTAGGAGTAGGAACTTTGTTATTTGCATTTGGAATAGGACCTTGTGTTGCTCTAGGTCTCTTTATAGTGGACAAAATGTTTGACTAAGCTGCAGCTCCAGCTTTTTCACTTTTTTTTCTTTCATGAGGATCAAGAATAGATTTTCTTAGTCGACAAGATTCTGGAGTAATTTCAAGTGCCTCATCAGTGTTTAACATACTTAACTGTTCAGCAATCGACATCTTTCTTACTGGTGTTAAAACAATATTTTCGTCAGTATTTTGTGTCCTAATATTTGTTAATTTTTTTCCTTTCATAACGTTAATAATCATATCTCCTGGTTTTGGGGATAAGCCAACAATCATTCCAGGATAAACTGGATCATTATGTGTTACAAACATTTCTCCTCTCGCTTGCAAATTATAAATTGCGTACGCAACTGCTTTTCCTTGATCCATTGATATTAGTGCTCCATTTCTTCTACCCTCCATTGCACCCTCAAAAGGTCCATATGAGTGAAAAATTCTATTGATAACACCATTGCCTTTAGTGAGGGTTAAAAATCTACTAGTGTAACCCATCAGACCTCTTGTTGGTGCGTGAAATATTAATCTTTTCTTATTTTTGCCCGTATCTTTTAGCTCTATCAATTTACCTTTTTTTCTGTTCATAGAGTCAATCACTTTAGAAGAGTATTCTTCGTCTAAGTCCATAGTTATTTCTTCTATTGGCTCAAGTTTATTCCCGTTTTTGTCTTTTTTGTACAAAACTTTTGGAGGACTTACAGTCATCTCAAAACCTTCTCTTCTCATTTGAGTAAGTAAAATTTCTAACATTAATTCTCCTCTGCCACTTACTACGAAAGAGTCACTTTCCTTATTTTCCAAAAATGTTATACCAACATTATTTTGTGCCTCCTGAATTAATCTATTCTTTATTTGAGTGCTCGTGAGTTTTTCCCCTTCTGTTCCTGCAAGGGGAGATGTATTAACGGTAATTGTAATTGACATAGTCGGTGGATCAATTGGCGTCGCTTTTATCGGTTCATTTATTTCTAGATCACAAATTGTATCTGCTACGTTAGCCTTCTCCAAACCCGCAATTACCACAATGTCACCGGCTTCACCAACTTCAATTGGTACTTTTTTTGTACCTTCGTATCTAAAAATTTTTGTAAGACGCCCTTCATCCACTTTTTTACCACTTAGGTTGATCGCCTTAATTGCTTGATTAGCCTTTGCTGTTCCTTGTGTAATCCTTCCAACTAAACTTCTGCCTAAAAAATTATCAGCGTAAAGAAGAGTGGATAACATTGCAAAGGGTTTTGATTTATCTAATTTAGCTGGTTTTACATGATCAATAATTTGATTTAGCAATGAGTCTAAATTTTTTCTTGGTCCATTAATTTCCTTATCTGCCCACCCAGATCTTCCACTTGCATATAAAACTGGAAAGTCTAACTGTTCTTCGTTTGCATCTAAACTTACAAACAAATCAAAAGTTTCATCTAATACTTCATTGGCTCTTTGATCAGATTTATCTAATTTATTTATAACTATAATTGGTTTAAGACCTTGTTTAAGTGCTTTTGATAATACAAATTTTGTCTGAGGCATTACTCCTTCAGCAGAGTCTATAAGTAGTAAAGCACCATCAGCCATACTTAGAACTCTTTCAACTTCAGCTGCAAAGTCTCGGTGTCCTGGAGTATCAATTATATTTATCCTAGAGTTTTTCCAATTAATTGATGCAGGCTTAGCTAAAATTGTAATTCCTCTTTCCTTTTCAAGCTCGCCAGAGTCCATTAATCTTTCATCCACCACTTCATTTTCTCTAAATGAACCGCTTTGTTTCATTAAATTATCGATTAAAGTAGTTTTTCCGTGATCGACGTGCGCAATAATGGTGATGTTTCTAATTTCTTTACTCATAAATTCTGGCTCTTATACATTAAATTTTTTCTTTGGAAACTTTAAAAAACTCAGTAAATACTTAGGTTTTGAGGAAAATTTGGTCTTATTTTGTTTTTTTTGCTTTATCTCTTTTGATTCTTCTTTTTTCTTTAAGAGTAAATTTTGGTTTTTTATTTAAACTTGAGTCTTTAAATGATTTACCACTGTATCTTTTTGACATGAGGATATTCTAATTATTATTAAAAAAAAGGCCATCTAAAAAGATGGCCTTTTAAATTCATAATAAGCTTCAGGTTTACATACCCATTCCGCCCATTCCACCCATTCCGCCCATTCCACCCATTCCTCCAGGCATCGCAGGTGCTCCAGCATCTTTCTCCTCCGGTTTATCAGCTATCATTGCTTCTGTTGTGACTAATAATCCAGAAATTGATGCAGCGTCTTGAAGAGCTGTTCTAACAACTTTTACAGGATCAATAATACCTTTAGCGAACATGTCACAATATTCCTCATTTTGTGCATCATAACCATGAGTTTTTTTGTTTTGTTCTAACAACTTACCCACTACAACTGAGCCATCTACTCCTGCATTCTTAGTAATTTGTCTTATAGGCGCTTCTAGTGCTCTTCTAACAAGATCTACGCCTGCTTTTTGATCTTCACCTTTAGCTTTTACTTTATCAAGATCTTGAGCAGCATATAACAATGCACATCCACCACCTGTTACAATACCTTCTTCAACAGCAGCTCTTGTGGCATTTAAAGCATCTTCAACTCTGTCTTTTCTCTCCTTAACTTCAACCTCTGTAGCACCACCAACTTTTATTACGGCAACACCACCAGCTAATTTAGCTAATCTCTCTTGAAGTTTTTCTTTATCATAATCTGAAGTAGTTTCTTCAATTTGTTGTTTAATTGATGAGCACCTTGCTTCGATATCAGTTTTTTTACCACTACCATTCACAATAGTACTGTTATCTTTATCAACTTTAATTTTTTTACACGAACCAAGATCATCAAGCTTCACGTTTTCAAGCTTAATTCCTAAATCCTCTGAAATAACTTGACCACCTGTTAAAATAGCAATATCTTCAAGCATTGCTTTTCGTCTATCTCCAAAACCTGGAGCTTTAACAGCTACTACTTTTAAACCGCCTCTAAGTTTATTTACCACTAAAGTAGCAAGAGCTTCTCCCTCAACATCTTCTGAGATTATCATTAAGGGTCTACCAGCTTGAACAACTGCCTCTAATAGTGGAACCATTGGTTGAAGATTAGTTAATTTTTTTTCGTGTAAAAGGATAAATGGATTTTCAAGTTCAGTCGTCATTTTATCACTATTTGTTATAAAGTATGGTGATAAATAACCTCTATCAAATTGCATTCCCTCTACGACATCTAATTCAGTCTCTATTCCTTTATTTTCTTCTACTGTGATAACTCCTTCATTACCAACTTTTTGCATTGCTTTTGCAATCATTGTACCAATTTCTTTATCACCGTTCGCTGAGATTGTTCCAACCTGAGCAATTTCATCACTATCTTTGACTTTTTTTGCTGAGGATACGAGATTTTGTTTTACAACATCAACTGCTGCGTCAATACCACGTTTAACATCCATTGGATTCATGCCAGCCGTCACGTATTTGACGCCCTCTTTAACAATTGCTTGGGCCAGAATAGTAGCTGTGGTCGTTCCATCACCAGCTTCATCATTTGTTTTGCTAGCAACTTCTTTAACCATTTGAGCACCCATATTTTCAAATTTGTCCTCTAAATCTATTTCTTTAGCTACAGAAACTCCATCTTTAGTTATCCTTGGTGCACCGTATGATTTATCCATAACAACATTTCTCCCCTTAGGTCCTAAGGTCACTTTAACTGTATCAGCTAAAATATTTACGCCTCTGATCATTGCTGCTCTTGCCTCTGCATCAAACTTTACAATTTTTGCCATTTTACTTTCTCCTTCTAATTAAATTATTTGCTTGAAATACCCATAATGTCAGACTCTTTCATTATGCTATATTCTTTTCCGTCTATTTTAACTTCAGTACCCGACCATTTGCCGAATAAAACTTTATCACCAACTTTTACATCCATGGGGATTGTTTTGCCATCCTCAGTTTTCGCACCACCACCAATAGCAACAACCTTTCCCTCTTGAGGTTTTTCTTGTGCTGTATCTGGTATAATAATTCCGCCAGCAGTTTTTTCACTGCTATCTAAAACTTCAATTAAAACACGATCATGTAACGGTCTAAATTTCATAAAATCTCCTTTATAATATGCTCTTCATATAGAGATTGGACTTACTATTTCAAGATAAAGATCAAAATAAGTCCGTCAAAAAACATAGGAATTTAGGGATTTTATGGTTTATAGATAATTTTAATGACTAAAAATTTAGACAAAGACGGGCTTAGCTCAATAGTTGATAATTATGAATTATTTTATATTGATTTGTGGGGGGTCGTTCATAATGGAATTAATCTACACATTGAAGCAATTAAAACTTTAAAGGAAATTTCAAAAAAAAATAAAGATTATATTTTGCTAACTAATGCACCCAGACCAAATAGTTCTGTAAAGTCTTTTTTAGAAAAATTGGGGATGGAGGAAGAAATTAGAAATCATGTGTTTACATCAGGTGAAGCAGCTCTTAATTATTTAAAAAAAAATTTATCTGCAAAAAAGTTTTTTCATATTGGACCACCAAGAGATTTTGACTTGTTTCATTATTTTCAAGATAAGAAAATAGATAGCTTAGATAATTGTGAATACATTTTATGCACAGGTTTATTTGATGATCAAAACACTGATCTAAATTTTTACAAAAATTTATTAGAGGCTCAAATTAAAAAAAAAATGATTTGTACTAATCCAGACCTAATTGTAGATAGAGGAAGTGTAAGAGAGCTATGTGCCGGGTCTGTTGCAATGGTGTTTGAAAAAATGGGCGGAGAAGTAGTATATTTTGGAAAGCCATATCCTGAAGTTTATAACCAGTCAATAGATCATAAAAATAAAAAAGTTTTATCGATTGGAGATAATTTAAATACAGACATAAAAGGAGCAAATCTTTTAAATTTCGATACTTTAATAGTATCAAACGGCATTCATAAAAATGAAATTGAAGAAAAGGGTATCAAGAAAATATCCCAATCCTACGAGACAATATGCAATTATATTCAAACGGATTTAAAATGGTAAGATCAATTAAATTATACAAGAGTTTCGATATCAAAAATCATCACAAAAAGTCAATAATCTTAATTGGTAATTTCGATGGACTTCACTTAGGACATCAAAAGTTATTTAAATTAGCAAATAAATATAAAAAAAAATTTTATTCAAAAACTGGAGTTTTAACTTTTGAGCCTATGCCTAAAATGTTTTTTAATCCTCAAATCAGAAATTTTAGGATATCAAATCAAAAACAAAAAATAAATCTTTTAAAAAAATTTAATGTAGACTTTGTAATTATTAAAAGGTTCGATAGAAAATTTTCAAAAACTAAGTCAACCGATTTTATAAAAAAAATTCTAGAAAAAAAACTTAAAGCAAAGTTTATATTTGTGAGTAATAATTTTAGATTTGGTAATAAAAGAGAGGGCAACGTTAATCAATTAATTAAATATGAAAAAACATCTAATTATAAAATAATTAAACCAAAACCTTTGTTATTAAAAAAAAAGGTTGTTTCATCCTCTTTAATAAGAAAGTATCTGCAAAAAGGAAAATTGGAAGAGGCCAATAAACTTTTAAAAAGAAATTGGTCAATTCAAGGAACTGTAAAAAAAGGAAGGCAGATTGGAAAAAAAATTGGATTTCCAACAGCAAACTTAAATATAAACGATTCAGTTTTAGCTTGCCCAGGAGTTTATGCAGTCAAAGTAAAAATTCAAAAAAATGATAAATTTATAAAAGGTATAGCAAATCTAGGTTATCGGCCAACATTCAAAGGAAAAAAAATATTATTGGAAGTCCATTTATTCAATTTTTCTAGAAATCTCTATGATAAGTATTTAACAGTTGAGTTTTTAAAGTTTATAAGAAAAGAAAGAAAATTTAAAAATGTTAACCAATTAAAAAAACAAATAAAGAGGGACCTTTTAGAAGCAAAAAAATAAAATGAGTAAAGATCATATAAATCTTCCAAAAACAGCTTTTTCTATGAAAGCTAACTTGCCAATAAGAGAGCCAGAAATTTTAGAGTTATGGAAGAAAATAGATCTTTATAAAGAATTAAGAAGCACTAGAAAAGGTAAAGAAAAATTCATCCTTCATGATGGTCCTCCATATGCAAATGGAAATATTCATATGGGGACAGCTTTAAACAAAATTTTAAAAGATATAATTGTAAGATTTCATCAAATGGATGGAAAAGACTCAGTTTACGTTCCTGGCTGGGATTGTCATGGATTACCGATAGAATGGAAAATTGAAGAAAAATATAAAAAAGATAAAAAGAATAAAAATGAAGTTCCTATTGTAGAATTTAGGAAAGAGTGTAGAGCTTTCGCTGAAAAGTGGATAGAGATTCACAAAACTCAATTTAAAAGATTAGGCGTAGTTGGAGACTGGGAAAATTATTATTCTACTATGAGCTTTGAAGCTGAAGCACAAATTGTAAGAGAGTTGGGTAAATTTTTAAAAGAGGGAAGCCTTTATAGGGGGTATAAACCCGTATTGTGGTCAACAGTTGAAAAAACTGCTCTTGCTGATGCTGAGGTCGAGTATCAAGACCATAAATCTGATACTATTTATGTTTCCTTTCCTGTCAAATCTTCAAAACTCAAGGAAATTGAGAATGCTCATATAGTAATTTGGACCACTACTCCTTGGACTATACCAGCGAATAAAGCTTTAGCATACAATGAAAGTTTGGATTATATATTAATCGAAATTAATGACGAAGGAGATTTTAAGAATAAAAAAATTGTATGTGCCGAGTCATTACTTGATTCTACAATTAAAGATTGTGAAATAAAAAATTTTAAAAAGTTAAAAAGTTTTAGAGGAAAAGAACTTAAAGATACAATTTGTAGTCATCCTTTTTTAGATTTAGGGTATGATTATGAAATTCCTATGTTAGAGGCAAATTTTGTGACAACCGAACAAGGTACTGGGATAGTTCATTGTGCTCCAAGTCACGGGCCTGACGATTTTAATCTATGCCTAAATAATGGAATTAAAGCTGTAGAAACTGTTGACGGAGATGGGAAATATACTGACAATGTATCATTATTTGAGGGGTTACATATTTTTAAAGCAAATCCTATTGTCATAGAAAAATTAAAAGATCAAAAAAAACTTCTTAAGAATGGAGAATTGGTTCACTCTTATCCTCATTCGTGGAGATCAAAAGCTCCCTTGGTACATAGAGCAACTCCTCAATGGTTTATTTCAATGGAAAGCCATAAATTAAGAGAGAAAGCTTTAAAAGCAATTGATGAAACAAATTTTTATCCAAATAAAGGTAAAGAAAGATTAAGATCAATGATAGAAACAAGGCCAGATTGGTGTGTTTCAAGGCAAAGAGTTTGGGGTGTTCCTTTACCAATATTTATTCATAAAAAAACTAAAGAAATTTTAATTGATAGCGAAGTATTTGATAATATTGCAAAGATTTATGAACAGGAAGGTTCAGATTGCTGGTTTTCTGATAACCCTCAACGATTTCTTGGAAAAAAATTTAAATCTGAGGATTTTGAAAAATTGAGTGATATCGTTGAAGTTTGGTTTGATAGTGGTTCAACACATTCTTTTGTTTTAGAAAAAAGGAAAGACTTAAAATGGCCGGCTTCAATGTACTTAGAGGGTTCAGACCAACACAGAGGATGGTTCCACTCCTCTTTATTAGAATCCTGCGGCACAAGAGGAAGAGCGCCATTTGAGTCTATACTTTCACATGGTTTTGTAGTTGACGGTAAAGGTTTAAAAATGTCTAAATCTCTTGGAAATGTAATTGCTCCTGAGGATATACTTAAAAAATATGGAGCAGATATACTTAGAATTTGGGTGGCTTCATCAAATTATGCTGAAGATTTAAGAATAGATTATTCAATTTTAGATCAGCATTCAGAGTCATATCGAAAAATTAGAAACACTTTTAGATACTTATTAGGAAACCTAAAAGACAATTTTGATGAAATAAATTTACAAAATGTGAAACCAGAAGAATTACCTGAACTTGAGCAATTAATGTTACATAAAATTTATTCATTAGATCGTAAATTTAAAAAATATTTTCAAAGCTATGATTTTCACAATCTGTATAAAGAGCTCCTAAATTTTTGTACAGTTGATCTATCTGCATTCTACTTTGATATAAGAAAAGATGTTTTATATTGTGATCCAGAAGCGTCAGAAAAAAGAAAATCAACTTTAATTTTATTAGATATTATCCTTAATTCGTTGTTAAGATGGTTTGCACCAATTCTAGCTTTTACTACAGAAGAAATTTACCAATTAGTTTCAAAGAAGAATAAAAGTGTTCATTTAGAGCAATTTATTAATTTCCCAAAAGAATTTGAAAATAAAGAATTAAGTAAAAAATGGGATGAAATTTTGAAAATTAGGGACATTTGCAACATAAGTATTGAGGAAAAAAGAGCGAGTAAAGAAATTGGATCAAGTCTTGAGGCAGATTTAGAGATCAAATTAAACCATAAACTTTTAAAACTTACAAAAGAAATAGACTTTGCAGAACTCTGTATTACTTCAAAATTTTTAGTCAAAGAGAGCAAAGAAGATGAAATAATTGTCAAAACCAAAAAAGCAAAAGGAAACAAATGTCCGATTTGTTGGAAAATAGCCTTAGATTCATGTGAAAGACACTTATGTCCAATTGGAAAACATTAAAAGATAAATTTTTTTTATCTTCTTTTTTTGTATTTTTTATTTTTTTAATTGATCGTATTTCAAAAATTTTAATCATAAAAAAATCAGAGGAATTAGGTAATGGAGAAATTTATTCATCAAAATTTATGAATTTTGAGTTGATTTGGAATAAAGGTATTGCGTTTGGATTATTTTCACTTGATGAAGGTTTAGCATATCAAACAATTTCATTACTAATTTTTATTGTGATAATTATTTTAATATACTTCATTAAAAAATCAGAGAGCTTTGAAAAATTTGGATTTATCTTAATCTTAGGAGGAGCTTTAGGGAATCTTTTTGATAGAATATTTTATAATGCAGTTCCAGACTTTATAGATATTCACATTAATAATTTTCATTGGTTTATCTTCAATATAGCGGATATATTCATAAGTGTTGGCGTTTTATGTCTTATTTTAGTCGAAATATTTTTTAAAAAAGTGGTATGAAATATTTTTTTAATCTTTTTTTATTATTTTCCATTCCCTTTTTTTTAAACGCATGCTCTGGATTAAAGGAAAATCTATCATTAAAAAAAAAAGAAGGGGTAGACGAATTTTTAATAGAAAGAAAAAAACCACTCACCGTTCCACCAGATTTTACAAGTCTTCCCAAACCATCTGATACGTCCGAAGTAGTTGAAAAAGAAGAGTCTAACCTAGATCTTAAAAAAGTTCTGAATGAGTCTCAAAAAGTTGAGGAAGTAAAATCTTCAGATAATTTGGAAAAGTCAATTTCAGATATTTTAAATAAAAGATGAAAATTACAAGAAATATTTATTTTGAAAACTTTAAACAAAATTATTCTTTATCAAAAAAAAGAATTGAATTAGACCTTAGAAAAATTAATAACGAAATTATTAATTCTTTAAAACCAACCTATAAATACTCGTACTCAAAAAAACTATTAAAGAAATATGAAAAAAAATTTTCAATATTAAGATTAATTGGTATGGGTGGATCAATCCTTGGCACCAAAGCTATTTTTAGTTTTCTTAAAGATAAAATAAAAAAGAAAATAATTTTTTTTGATAATTTATCTTCAAATTTTAAAGTGAACCAAGAAAAAAAAATATTGAATATAATTGTTTCAAAATCAGGAAACACATTAGAAACTATTTCAAACGTCAATAATTTGGTGAAAAAAAACCAAAAAAAAATCTTTATAATTGAAAAAAACAGAAGTTATCTTAGAAACTTAGCGACAAAAATGAAAGCAGACATTGTAGATCACAATAATTTTATTGGAGGAAGATATTCAGTTTTATCTGAAGTAGGAATGCTTCCAGCTTGTTTAATGGGTCTTAATGAAAAAAAATTTAAACAATTCAATAATTTAATAAAAAATAAAAAATTTGTAAATTCTTTAATTCTGAACGTAAGTAATATTTTATTTTTTGTTAAGAGGAAAAAATTTAACTCAATTATTATAAATTATGACGAAAAAGCTGATGATATATTCAGGTGGTATCAACAACTTGTCGGAGAAAGTTTAGGGAAAAATCAAAAAGGTATTTTTCCATCGGTATCATTAATGCCAAAAGATAACCATAGTCTTATGCAACTTTATTTAGATGGACCAAGAAAAAATTTCTTTACTTTTTTTGGTGTAAATGAAAGAACATCTAATAAGATAATAAGTAGCACTATCTTACAATCTCACAATTTTATTAAAAATAAAAAATTTAGTGAAATATTGAACGCACAAAAAAATGCAACCAAGAAAGTATTTTTTAAAAATCAAATACCATTTAGAAGTTTTGAGATTTTAAATAGAAATGAAGAAGTTTTAGGCGAGCTATTTACTTTTTTTATTTTAGAGACAATTTTGATTGGAAGATTTTTAGATGTTAACCCTTTTGATCAGCCTGCAGTTGAATTTATTAAAAAAGAAACAAAAAAAATTTTAACAAATACTTAGCATCCTATCATTATTTTTGAGATTCCGTAAAAACGAGTATCCAAAACTCTAAATTTATCGGATATTTTTAAATCATCTTTTTTATGTCTATGAATAATTATTAAACCATTATTTGTTAATAATCTTTTCTCTACAATTCTATTGATTAAAATATTTATATTTTTTTCTTTAAAAGGCGGATCTATAAATATTATATCAAATTTAAAATTGTCAATTTGTCCTCGCTGGACATAATTAAAGCAGTTCTCCTCTATAATTTTACAATTTTTCTCAACTTTTAAGTTCTTTATATTTTTTTTTAATATTTTTAATGTTTGAGAGTAATTTTCAAAAAAAGTAACTTTCTTAGCTCCCCTTGAAATACACTCAAAGCCAAATGACCCTGATCCTGAAAATAAATCGAGAATATTTGAGTTGTTTATTTTAAGGTCAAATTTGTTGGAATTTTCTATTAAATTAAAAATTGACTCTTTTACCAAATCTCTTAGAGGTCTTGTGTTTTTATCAATTGGAAATAGAATCTTTTTACTTTTAAACTTCCCTGCAATTATTCTCATTTATCAATAACCTTGTACCCAATATCTTTCCTAAAAAAACCACCCCTCCAATTTAGTTGATTTATTATTTTAATTATATCATTTCTCGCATTTTTAAAGTTATCAGATCTAATTACGAAATTCAAAACTCGTCCGCCATTCGAAAAAATTTTATTTTTTATATTTTTAGTACCAGCATGGAAAATAAATTCATTTTTTTTTAGTTTAATATTTTCTAGGTTTTCAATTTCAATTTCATTTTCAAATTTATCTGGGTATCCTTTTGAACATAACACTACACAAATAGATTTATCTTCAAACCATTCAATATCAATTTTATCTAAATTTTTGTTAACGCATGCTTCAATTATTTCAAAAAGATCTGTTTTCAACTTAGGGAGTATGGTCTGACATTCGGGATCACCCATTCTAACATTGTATTCTATCAAATATGGCTCATCTTTAACAATCATCAGACCAACATATAAAAATCCTTTAAATTCTGTCTTAAGATCTTTTAAACTGTTGAAAGTTGGAATAACAATTTTTCTTAAGATTTTTTTATTAAGTTCATCATTTTCTAACCTTGAAGGGCTGTAAGCACCCATTCCTCCAGTGTTTTTTCCTTTATCACCCTCAAAAACCCTTTTGTGATCTTGAGCTGTTCCAAATTGTTTAAAAGTTTTACCATCTGAAATTATGAAAAAACTCATTTCTTCACCATCTAAAAATTCTTCTGTTAACACTTCATTTGTTTTGCCAAATTTTCCCTTAAAAATTTCATTAACAGCTTTTAATGCATTAATTTTATCTTCACATATATAAACCCCTTTTCCTGATGCTAGACCGTCTGCTTTTACAACAATAGGGTAGTTACAATTTTCAAAAAATTTTTCCGACTGCTCAGCATTTTTAAAAATGCCAAATTTAGCTGTAGGTATTTTATATTTTTCGCAAATCTTTTTTGTAAAAATTTTAGAGCCCTCTAATTTTGAGGCAAGAGTATTTGGCCCAAAAACTTTGATTTTTTTTTTTTCTAAATAATCAACGATACCATCAACTAATGGTTTTTCTGGCCCTACTATTACAATATCAATTTTATTTAATTTAATAAAATTTTCTAAGTTTTTAAAATTATTAAAGTCTATATCAATATTTTCAGCAATGCTTTGTGTACCTGCGTTTCCAGGTATGCAGTAAATTTTACTTACTTTTCTTGAATTTGATAATGAGTAACATATAGCATGCTCTCTTCCACCACTTCCTATTACTACTACTTTCATATAATGATATATAAACTAAAAATGTTTAAAAAATTAGCAAAAATAAAATATTTACCAAATAATTTTGAAGTTATTCAAGATGGAGATTATGTTTTGTGCGCTGTCTCAGGTAAAAAGATTTCATTAAAAGATTTGACTTATTGGAACGTGGAGTTGCAAGAGGCATATTTCTCTTATGTCGAAGCTTCAGTGAAAAAGGAAAAAATTTAGTTATTTCCACCTATTATGAGACCAAATCCATTGACTTGGATTTTTTTTTATCATCTCTTCGAGAATATTATTTAACTTATATGTAATGGACTCTATATTTGTGTCTTTAGAAAACTTAATTGGGTCTTGAAAAGTAATATTAAATTTTTCAACATTAATTCTCTCAATGTGTACAGGGATTATTTTTGCCCCAAACTTTTTGATAAATTGCGCAGGTATAGTAGTTGTCAAAGCTTTTTCATTAAATAAATCAACTCTTATTCCCTCCGAAACCCTTTGATCAATCATTAATGCAATTGAAGTTCCTTTTTTAAAATTCAGTAATAGTTCTTTGGTTCCTGAAATACCTTTTTTAATTTGTTTTTTACAAATATATTTTTTTCTAATCGACTCCATTAATGGATTTAAAAATTTGTTATTAAGAGGCCTATAAACTGCTGCCAAATCAATTCCTAATTTTTCAATTTGCATTGCCATTAATTCGAAATTATTGAAATGACCGGAAATAAATATTACTGGTTTTGAGTCTTTTTTTACGTTTTCCAAAATATATTGATTTTCGATATTTATATTTCTTTCCCCAATTGAACCTTGTCTAAAATTTTTAATGAACATGTACTCAGCAAATATTCTCCCATAATTGATCCACATACTTTTTAAAATTCTTTTCTTTTGATTTTCATCAAAGTTGGGAAAAGCAATTGATAAGTTTTTAAAAATAATTTTTTTAGATCTAAATATTGGACCAAACATAACCATTATATTTTCTGAGATTATTCTTGAAAATTTAATACCTACAATTTTAAAAACACCAAATAAGAATAAAATACAAAAAAATTGTAAAAAATATTTAAGATTTTTCATTTACTGTCAATTTTATCAAATCAATTAATCTTTTTTCATTTTTAATAATTAGATCTATTTCCAAGAAGTCTATTCCATCGCGATTTTTTTCTGATAGTTTTACATAATCTTTCTCTGTTGTAATTATTTTGGCATTTAAATTTTTTGCTTTGCTTTTAATAATATTTATATCCTCATCGGTGTAAATATTATGGTCAGGAAATATCATTTCTTCGATAATATTTATATTATTTAAAGATAAAGTTTCTTTAAAACTATTTGGATTACCAATTCCTGAAAAAATAAGATAATTATTTTTTTTATCAAATTTTTCTAAATTTACAGGCTGATAATATGTTTGAAAAATTTCAATTTTTGAATTTTGGTTTTGAATTGATCTTATAATCTCGTTTATATCTGAATTTTCAGAATCACCTTTTAAAAATACGATATCGTATTTTTTTAAGCTATTTAATTTTTCTCTTAATGGCCCTGATGGTAAAAGATGTCCATTTCCAATCCAATTTTGGATGTCAAAACACACAATTCTAGTGTCAAAATGAATCTTTTTATCTTGGAGCCCATCATCAAATATTATTACCTTATTTTTAAGATTTATCGCTTTTTCGATAATTTTTTCTCGATTTTCCTCACAAATTAGGTCAGTCTTTTTCTTCAATAAAATTTGTTCATCATTTTGAGACGAATAATATTTTTTTCCTGTGCAAACATTTGTAAAAATATCTTTGCAAATATTATAAAGTTTAATAGTGGCGGGAGTTTTTCCAGTTCCTCCTACATAAATATTCCCAACACAGATTGATTTTATTTTATTATTTCTTTTTGGGGTCCTTAGATTAAGTAATAGATTATTTATTGTAATGGGAATAGTAAATGGCAATAAAATGTAAGATATCAAATTGGGTTTTTTTAGATCCCAAAATTTAGGTTTTTGAAGTTTCATTTTTAATTAATAAATCGATGCTATCATAGGTTCTATTTAAAACTTCTTGACCAATTAAAAACAATTTTTTTTGTAAGTTTTTTGATCTATTATTTTTTGAAAAAAGATTTTTTAATACCTTTAACATCTCGGATTGATTGGATATCTTATAAGATATTTTATTTTTTTTAAGAAAATTATAGATTTCTTTAAAGTTTGAAACATTTGGGCCGTGTATAACATTGCAACCATATCGTGTTGCTTCTAAAGGATTTTGTCCACCGTGATTAATTATTGAACCCCCTAAAAAAATATTTTTAGAAACGTTAAAGAAGGATTTTGTTAAACCATATACATCTACAAGATAAATATCTGTATCTTCATTAATTTTTTTTCCTGAATTATGTGAATGAACTTTTAGATTAATATTCTCCAGTTCATTTTTGATATATTGAGATCTATTTATATGTCTTGGAATTATAATTGTTAATAAGTTTTTATAACTTTTTTTAAGTTCATTATGAATATTTCCACATAATTTTTCCTCAGTTTCATGAGTACTTGAAGCACACCAGACTATTCTTTTTTTCAAAAATTTTTGAATGTCTTTTTTAAGTGATACATTTTCATTCTCTGATTGAGAAAATTTAAGATTACCGAAAAATTTTGGATTTTTTAAACCTAACTTTTTACAGTAAGATTGAGACTCTTTACTTGAAGACAAACATAAATCAAATTTTTCAAAAATTTTTTTTGAAAAGTTAGGAAAAAATTTCCACCTTTCAAAACTTTTTTTTGTAATTCTTGCATTTATGAGATTAACACTAATTTTCTTCTCATTAAGATTATATATCATATTCGGCCAGATTTCTGAGTCTATAAAAAATACCAAGGAGGGCCTCCAATAATCAATAAATTTTTTTGAGTGAAAATTTGTATCTATAGGAAAAAATTGATGAATTACTTTTTTTGATTTAAAGTTTCCAATTATTTTTGATGAGCTGACGGTGTTTGAAGTAATCAAGATTTGTTTTATATAATTTTTTTTTTCCAATTTTTCAAGTAGTGGTATAATACTTTGTAACTCGCCAACACTTGCCCCATGAAACCAAATTACTTTTCCGGGAACCCTTTTCTTAGAAAAAAAACAAAATTTCTCCAAAAATCTTTTTGGATCCTCTTTTTTTTTAATTAATCTAAACAAAATAATTAACGGGCAGATAATAAAAATTATATTTAGCAAAAATCTGTAGATATAAATCATTAATTTTTACTAAATTGCTTTTGATAGAAATTTTTATAAGTCTCAGAGTTTGCTAATAAAGTTTTATGAGTACCTTTATCTACTACTTTTCCATTTTCAACCACATAAATAAGATTTGAATTTAAAATAGTTGATAATCTATGAGCAATGATTACAGTAGTTTTATTTTTAGTTAAACGTCGAATTGCATTCTGAATCTTTTCTTCTGTTTCAGAATCTAAAGCAGAAGTAGCCTCATCTAATAAAATAATGGAACTGTTCTTTAGCATTGCCCTTGCAATAGAGATCCTTTGTTTTTGTCCTCCTGATAGCCTTAAACCATTTTCCCCTATTATTGTCTCAAATTTATCTGGCAATTCACTTATAAACTCCATTGAAAAAGAGTCATTTGCAGCTTTTTCTAAATTTTCCATGCTTGCGTCAGGCTTAGCATACAATAAATTATTTTTAATTGTATCATCAAACAACGTTGTCTCTTGGCTTACAAGTGAGATATGTTTTCTCAAGGATGATAAATTTACATCTTTAATAATTTGATTATCAATTTTAATTTCACCATTTTGAGGGTCGTAAAACCTAGGTATTAAACTAAGAATCGTAGATTTTCCTGAGCCACTTGGACCAACTAGTGCAGTGGTTTTTCCACCTGGAATATCCAAATTAATTTTTGTAAGTGCTGATTTATCAGTTTCGATATTATAATTGAAATCAATGTTCGAAAAATTTATTTTACCATTTTTAAAAATTAAATTCGGATAATTTTTATTGTCTTTAATTTCATTTTCTATATCCACAATTGGCAAGACTCTTTTTGCTGCAGTCAATCCTTGATTAATAGATATATTCAAGCCTGCTAAAGCTCTTACAGGCTGATAAGCCAACATCATGGCAGCTAAAAATGAAAAAAAATTATTTATTTCAAGTTCATCATTATTTATAAGAGTTCCAGAATAAATCAACAATACTGCAATCATTATACCAGTTAATGACTCCATGATTGGAGTGTTTCTCATGAATACAACCTGAGTTTTAATCATTTTGTTTTTAAGATCATCTAAACTTTTATGAGATCTTGAATTTTCTATTTTTTCAGCCTGAAATATTTTAATCAATTTGTGATTTTTGAAAATTTCTACTAGTTTTTTAGTAAAAATTTCTGTTTTCTGTAACTCTTGTAAAGATGCCTTAGATATTCTTTTTCCAAGAACTTTAGCAGTATATCCTGCCAGAGGTATCATTATAATTGCAATTAAAGAAAGTTTCCAATTTTGAAAAAACATGACACATAATAAACCAATTAAAGTAAAAGTATCTTTAAAGAGATTCAACAATGCAACACTTATTAAGTTTTGCAACATAAAAACATCAGCATTAAGTCTGGATATAAAATTTCCTGAGTGAGATTTATCTATATAATTTGTATCGGAAGAAATTAGTGATCTAAGCATATCTTTTTGGACATCAGCTTTTAAACTCTGACCTACATTTATCATTATTGCTTTTGATAAATATAAAGAAATACCTTTTATTGAAAAAGCAACCACAATGGCCAGAGGAATTAAATAAATTAAAGTTTGGTCTTTTTCTAAAAAAATTTTTTCAATTGCAGGATCTAATAGGTATGCAATAGACGAAGTACTTCCTGCAAC
>CACIZB010000010.1 GCA_902591025.1 uncultured Pelagibacteraceae bacterium | reverse complement strand
CATTCATTGCAGATTGGATTTCTAGGTTTGCAAATTAAAGCACCCAGTTCCATTAGAGCTTGTGCATAATCACTAGATCTCAAAGATTTTCCAAATATATTTTTTTTTTTTATAAGATTATTTTTTTGAGTTTCTTTGTCTTTTTTTAAATAGAGGTATCTTTTTAAAACTCTTTCAATATTTCCATCCAATGGAATATATGGCTTATTAAATACAATTGCTAAAATTGCACTTGCAGTGTAATCTCCTACCCCAGGTAGTCTAATTAAATCATCAAAATTGTTTGGCAAATTTCCCTTAAAATTTTTGATAATAACTTCAGCAGTTTTTTTTAGATTTCTAGCTCTAGAATAGTATCCAAGACCCTCCCAAAGTTTTATCAATTTTTTATTTTTAACTCTTGCAAGTGAATTAAGGTTTGGAATAAACTTTATAAATCTTTTGAAATAAGGAATTACCGTTGCAACCTGTGTTTGTTGTAACATAAATTCACTTACCAAAGTGTAATATTGCTTTTTTTTGAAAGAAACATTTTTTCGCCATGGTAATGACCTCTTATTTAAGTCATACCAATTAAGAATTTTTTTTGTTACTAATTGTTCTTTTGTATGCATTATAAAAAATATACTAAGCAGAGAAATAGAAGCATTCAAGGGCTAAGATCCTTCAAAGACACTTTGCCAAAGAATGTTAAAAAAGTTATTAATAAAAAAGGACATATTTATTCTGAAACTCTTAATAATTGGAAATATATAGTTGGAGAAGAATTATTTAAAATTTGTTACCCAAAGTCATTTAAAAATTCAAATAGATTCGGAGTTAGTACTTTGTCAATAATGGTTAAAAGGGGTCACGAAATCGAAATGGAGTACTCAAAAAAAGAAATCATCGATAAGATGAATAGCTTCTTTGGATATTTGGTGGTCGAAAAACTTAAATTTATTTGTTTTCAAAGTGAAAATGAAAATACCTCAGAAAACTATAATCAAACAATGAATGTGACAAAAAACAAATACCAAAAAAAATTAAGTAAAGTTAAAAATGATAAAATCAGAAAATCACTGATTGAGTTAACAAAAGTATTTAAAGAAAAATGAAAAAAAAACTATTTGTATTATTATTGTTTTTTATTTCAATTTCCAGCTCGTATGCTGAAATAAAAAGAATAATTTCAGGAAACGAAAATGCAAAAATTACAATAGTTGTATATGAATCACTTACTTGTAGCCATTGTGCTGATTTTCATGCTGAAGTTTATCCTCTTTTAAAAAAAGAATATTTAGATACTGGGATAGTTAAAATAGAATTTAGACATTTTCCATTAGATGTGGCTGCTTTTAATGCTTCAAAAATCGCACAATGTGATGAAGATCAAAGCTTAGAAATTTTGGAGAGTTTATATTCAAATCAACAAGCATGGATTAAAGGAAACACCGTCGAGCAAATTAACAAAAGCATAAAAAAATTTATTGATAAAGAAGGTTTCAAATTAGATTTTGAAAAATGTTTAAATGATAAAGAAGTAGAAAATTTCATTTTAAATGATCGAATCGAAGGCACAAAAAAATTTAAGGTAAATGCTACTCCTACGGTAATAATTAATAACAAAAAGTTTGAAAAATCTTTAAATTATAAAAATTTGAAAAAATCTCTAGAAAAACTGATATAATTTCTTAATGGAGTTTAAAAAAATCCAACTTAATGGATTTAAATCATTTGCTGATAAAACCAATTTCTTAATAGAAAATGGATTAACAGGAATAGTTGGTCCAAACGGTTGTGGTAAATCAAATATTGTAGAGTCATTAAGATGGGTAATGGGAGAAACATCTGCCAAAAGTATGAGAGGCTCTGGAATGGAGGATGTTATATTTTCTGGCACATCTAATAAAGCTTCTAAAAATATTGCAGAAGTCTCTGTAACTGTTGCAAATATCGATAATCAGGGTCCGGTCCAATTTAAAGATCTTGATGAAATAATTATCAGAAGAAAAATAGAAAAAGATAAGGGCTCTAAATTTTATATGAACGATAAGGAAGTTAGAGCAAGAGATGCTCAAATGTTCTTTGCAGATTTATCTACGGGGGCTCATTCTCCGTCAATGATCAGTCAAGGCCGTATAGGTAACCTAGTTACAGCGAAACCAACTGATAGAAGAGCAATATTAGAGGAAGCAGCGGGTATCTCGGGCTTACATGTTAGAAGGCATGAAGCAGAGTTAAGATTAAGTGCAGCAGAAAATAATTTAAAAAGGGCAGATGAGTTAAGAAGGCAACAAGAAAAACAATTAGCTAACCTTCAAAAACAAGCAGAGGAAGCAACAAAATATAAAAATATATCTGATGAAATAAAAAAAATAGAGGCAGGTTTGTATTATCTAAAATTAATAGAAATAGATAAAGAAATTACAATAGAAAATGAGATCAATTCTGAGGCTGAGGGAGAAGTAAGTGGATTTAATGAAAAAATTGCTGAACTTGAAAATTTCATCAAGGCAGAAACTGATAAAGTTGCTCCATTGAGAGAAAAAAATATTGAAAATTTATCAAAAATTCAAAGATTAAATCTTGACCTTCAAAATCTTGATGAGGAGAATACAAGAATTCAAGATGAAATAGAAAATATTAAAAAATCTCTTCAAACATTTGATGACGATATCGATAGAGAGAAAGGAATTGTAATTGATGCAAACTCAAACGAAAAAAGACTAAAGGAAGAAAAAAATGAACTTATTGAAATAGATTCTAAGTATTATGAAACTGAAAAACAATCTAAAGGAGATTTAGATAAATCAAAGAACAAATTAGAGATTGAGATTAATAAAATTAAAGAATTAATAAATCTGAAAAAAAATGATGAGGCTATTACTGCTTTAGATAATTACAAAATAATTATTGAAGAATATGCGGAGAATTTTAGTCAAAATCAAAATATCAAAAAGGAATCTATAAAGAGAAGTGAAAGAATTAATATTATAGAAAAAGAAATAGAAAGTTGGAAAAAATTGTTATCAAATTCAGAAAAAATGGTAAATGAATTAAGTCAAAGAAAGAATAAATTGAATTTACAGTTAGAAAATTTAAATAATCAACCCAAATTGCAAGCTGAAAAAAAAGGGCAAATTTCTGAAGGTCTAAGAATCTCTGAGGAAGAAAAAAATCTAAATGAGTCCGTTATTTATTCAACAGATGAAAAAATTAAAAATTTAAGAAGTCAACTAAATGAGATTCAGGAACAATCAATTCAAATTAGAGAAAGGAAAGCAAGCTCTGGGGCAACAATAGAGGGTTTGGAAAAGCGAAAAAATGATCTAATTGAAAGAATAGAGTCTGAATTAAGTTTAAATGAAAATAATATTTTAGAAAATTCAAATTTATTTGGTAAGGAAGAACTTCCTGATGCAGTCATTCAAGAGGATTTGTTAGATAAAAAAAAACAAGAGCGAGAAAGATTAGGGTCTGTGAATTTAAAAGCAGATGAAGAAACCAATAAATATGAAACTGAAATAAAAAAGATGGAAAAAGATAGAGCTGATTTAGTGACAGCAATAATCAAATTAAAAGAGAGTATCAATGAATTAAATCAAAAAGGAAGAGAGAGATTGATTGAAGCTTTTGATAAAGTGGATAGAAAATTTAATGAAGTATATACAAAACTTTTTAATGGTGGTAGCGCTAAACTTGAATTAGTAGACTCTGATGACCCTCTCGAAGCAGGTTTGGAGATGTTAGTAAGTCCTCCAGGTAAAAGACTGCAGTCTATAACTTTATTATCAGGTGGTGAGCAAGCTTTGACTGCACTCTCACTAATTTTTGCAGTTTTTTTAACAAACCCTTCTCCAATCTGTGTGCTTGATGAAGTGGATGCTCCATTAGATGATGCTAATGTTACAAGATTTTGCACCCTCTTAGAGGAGCTTACAAAAATTACAAATACTAAATTTATAATTGTTACTCATCATGCATTAACAATGTCTAAAATGAATAGACTTTACGGGGTATCAATGCCAGAAAAAGGAATAAGCCAGTTAGTTGCTGTCGATCTACAAAAAGCAGAAAGTATGGTTGCATAAAAAATATAATCAATGTCTAAAGATCAATTTAAAACTCGCTTAGAGATTGCAAAGAAAAAGGCCTTGAGGAGAGATTTAAATAACAAAAAACAGACTCCATCTCCAATTGGCAGTGCTTTTAAGCTAAGTACAGAACTTGTTTCGGCTGTAGCAGTAGGGACAATTATTGGGTTTATTTTAGACAAGACCTTTGATACTAAACCATGGTTAATTTTAATATTTTTTTTTGTAGGTGTAATTGCTGGCATTACTAATGTAATTAAATCTGCAAAAAAAATGCAAAAATAGATTAATTTTTATGGCAGCAAATCCAATGACACAATTCGAAGTTTATAGAATTGGTCCTGAAATTAAAATAGGTAGTTTTGATATTTCTTTTACCAATGCAAGTTTGTTTATGGTTATAAGTTCCTTAGCAATTTTGTTAATTTTTAATCTAGGTTCTAAAAAAAATTCGATGCTTCCAAATAAAATTCAACTACTTGCAGAATTAAGTTATTCTTTTGTCTCAAAAATGATTAGTGATACGGCAGGATCTAAAGCAAAACCTTACTTTTCATTTATTTTTTCATTATTTATGTTTGTTCTTTTCTGTAACATGTTTGGAATGATACCATATACTTTTACTGTCACAAGTCACATCATTGTAACTTTTGTTTTAGCAGCATTTATCTTTATTGGAGTAACAATTATAGGATTTATAAAACATGGGTTTGGTTATTTGAAACTGTTTGTGCCTAGTGGGGTTCCTGTGATACTTCTTCCCTTAATAGTTATTATTGAAATAATATCTTACCTTAGTCGACCTATAAGTTTATCTGTTAGACTTTTTGCCAATATGATGGCAGGTCATACTATGATGAAAGTTTTCGGAGGCTTTGTGATAAGTCTTGGAATAGTAGGTGGATGGCTTCCACTTAGTTTTTCGGTTGCTTTAACTGGTTTGGAGATCTTAGTTGCTTTTCTCCAAGCTTATGTTTTTGCAATCTTAACCTGCATCTATTTGAATGATGCATTAAATTTACACCATTAATTAACATAGGAGGATATAATGGAGTTAGAAGCAGCAAAAATGATTGGAGCGGGTTTAGCGGCCATAGCTCTTGCAGGAGCCGGAGTTGGAATCGGAATAATTTTTGGAAATTATTTATCAGGTGCAATGAGGAATCCGTCTGCAGCACAGAAACAATTTCCTAACTTGCTTTTAGGATTTGCGCTTGCAGAAGCTACAGGATTATTTGGATTAGTGGTTGCACTAATTATTCTTTTTGCTTTTTAAATTGATGTTTAAAAAAATATTTTTTCAATCAATTTTTTTAAATTTCTTTTTTACAAAAGAAATATTAGCGGCTGAAAGTGGAGGTATGCCTCAATTAAATCCCGAGTTTTGGGTTTCTCAAATATTTTGGCTGACACTTACCTTTGGAATTTTATATGTAGTTTTATCAAAACTTATATTACCAAAAATAAGTTCAAATTTAGAATTAAGGAAATCTCAAATACAAGAGAATATTGAGGCTGCGGACAAACAAAGAGAAGAAAGTGAAAATAAATTGAAAGAGTTTGAGGAAATAATTTTGAAAAATAAGCTAGAGGCCAAAAATATATTTAAATTATCTCGAGAGAAAGCTCTTAAAGATATAAATTCTAAAAGAGAGATCTTGGAAAAACAGATCGACGATGAACTTAAGAAAGCAGAGCAGGAAATAAATGAATTGAAAAAAACTGCACCTGAAAAAATTAACAAGATCGCGATTGAGACATCCTCAGAAATTCTGAAAAACTTAATTGGTACAGAAGTAAACAGCAGCAGTATTTCAGCAATAGTTGAGGATCTTTATAAAAAACACGGAACAAAATATTATGGAAATTGATTCAACATTTTGGGTAGCGGTCTCATTCTTTTTATTTTTTATAGGACTTATATACTTAAAAGTGCCTCAGAAAATTAATTCATTACTAAATAAACTTATCTTAGATATTAAAAATGAAATAGATGAAAGTGAAAAACTAAGAACTGAGGCTAAGTTATTGTTAGAAAACGCACAAAAAAAACTAGATACTGCTCAATCTACAAGTAATGAAATTTTAGATCAGGCAAAAAAAGACAGTGACAGATTAATAATTGAATTAAATGATAAATTTCATAAGTCATCTGAAATTAAAAAAAATTCTGCCGAAAGTAAAATTACACAAATGAAAGATACTGCAATAAAAGATATTAAAAATGCATCAATTAAAATTGCAATTGAATCTGTTAAAAGGATTATCACTACATCTGTTGATAAATCTAAACTTGATGCTTTGTTTCAAAAAAACTTAGATGAAACTAATGAAGAGTTAAAAAAAAATAACTCATAATTCTCTTACAATTTTTTTAAAAAAACTATAAATTATCACAATGAATTCTGTTGTAATCGGCTCAGGTTTTGGAGGTATAGCTGCCGCTTTACGTCTCAAAGCAAAAGGGCATAATGTTACATTAATCGAGAAACATAATGATCTTGGTGGTAGAGCTAGAGTGTTTAAAAAAAATGGTTTTATCTATGATGGTGGACCGACTGTCATTACTGCCCCTTACTTAATCAACGAAATATTCGAATTATTTAAAAAAGATCCAAAAAATTACATAGAACTTGCTCCACTTAAAATTTGGTATCAATTTATATTTGAGGACAAAACTAAATTTAATTATTCAGGTGATGAAAATGAGATGAAGAAACAAATTGAAAAAATAAATAAAGATGATGTAGAAGGCTATGAAAAATTAGTAAATTTTACCAAAAAAATATTTGATAAAGGTTTTACTGAGCTCGCTGATGTTCCATTTGATAGACCATTAGTAATGATGCTTCAATTGCCGGCTTTGCTAAAACTAAAAAGTTATAAATCTGTTTACTCCTTAGTCTCCTCGTACATAAAAAATGAAAAATTAAGGAGAATGCTTAGCATGCACCCATTATTAGTTGGGGGGAATCCTTTTACTACAACTTCAATTTATGGATTAATCCTATACTTAGAAAAAAAGTGGGGTATTCATTACTCAATGGGTGGAACAGGAAATATAATCAAAGGTTTCGAAAAATTAATGGATGAAGTTGGGGTTAAAATAATCAAAGGTCACGAAGTTACTAAAATCATTTCAAACAAAAAAAAAATTACTGGCATCCAATTAGATGATCAAACAATAATACAATCTAATAATGTAATTTGTAACGCTGATCCTCCTGCTGTTTATGAGAAAATGTTGAATGGGAATACAAGTAATTCATTTCTTTTTAAGTGGAAAAAAAATCGAATGGAATATTCAATGGGATTATTTGTTTATTACTTTGGTACAAAAAAAAAATATGAGAATGTTGAGCACCATACTATTAAGTTTGGAAATAAATATAAAGAACATCTAGATGACATTTTCAATAATAAAAAATTGAACGATGATATTAGTTATTATCTTCACAGACCATCTGCAACTGATAAAACTATGGCACCTGAAGGTAATGATTGCTTTTATGTTTTGGTCCCAGTACCGAATAATCAATCAAAAATTGATTGGTCTATTGAAGGAGAAAAAATGAAAAATTTAGTTGTTGATAAAATGCAAAATGATTTAATGCCGGATCTTAAAGATAATATTGTTGAGGATTTTTATTTAACACCTGATTACTTTGAAAGAGATTTAAATACAAAATATGGTTCAGGTTTTTCAATCCAACCAAAATTTTCTCAATCTGCATATTTTAGATTCCATAATAAGTCTGAGATTTATAAGGGGCTTTATTTTGTTGGTGCAGGGACCCATCCTGGAGCAGGTGTACCTGGGGTGCTTTCATCAGCAAAAGTGTTAGAAAAGATTTTATGATGTCTGACAAAAATTACTTATCAGTTTATGCAAAATCTTTTAATTGGGCAGGTTTTTTTTTACCGAAGAAAACATATAAGAAATGTTCTACATTATATGATTTTTGTAGAGTTGCTGACAATATTGCGGATGATGAAGAAAAATTGGAAGTTAAAAAAATTAAGTTCAATCAATTTAAAAAAGATTTTGTCCAAAAAAATTTTGATAATCCAATTGTTAAAAATATGTGGGATCTTATTGGTGAATTTAATATTTCAATAAAAATTATCGAAGATTTATTAGATGGTATAAGTTCAGACATAAAAGAAAAGGTGACATTAAATTCAAAAAAAGATCTATTAATTTATTCTTACAGAGTCGCTGGAACTGTTGGTCTAATGATGGCAAAGATTTTAAAAGTTAATAAAAAAAGCTCACTCAAGTCAGCTATTGATCTTGGTATCGCAATGCAACTTACAAATATATCAAGAGATGTGATCGAGGACTCAAAAATAAATAGATTTTATATAAATAAAAATTTCGAAGAAATTACTTCAACTATAGATCTTGCAGACACCTTTTATAAGAATTCCTTTCATTCTATAAAAGACATTCCAATAAGTTTTAGATTTTCAATTTTAGTCGCTAGAAGGATTTACCGAAAAATAGGCTATAATATTCTCAATAAAAAAACATTTGAAAATTATAAAAATTCTGGAAAAATTTATGTATCCAATATTGAGAAAAGTATAGAGACTATTTTTGCAATTTTTGATCTTCTAAAGTTATCTTTAACAAGTATTAAAGAAGATCAGATTCAACATGATCATTTTTTAATTAATGAGGAAATAAATTTAGATGAAAGAATTTGACTATGTCATTATTGGTGGTGGCTGTGCTGGTTTATCTTTGGCATATGAATTGGAAATTCATGAAAAGCTTAAAGATAAAACTTTGGCTATCATAGAGCCAAGAGACGAATACAAAAGAGATAAAACTTGGTCTTTTTGGAAAGTAACATCTCACAACTTCGATGATTGTGTAAAAAAAAATTGGGTAAATTTTTCAATTAATATTCCTGAAAAAACAAACTATTTACAATGTAAAAGCTCTCCATATCAAAGTATTGACAGTGGTTTATTCTATGAAAAAATTAATAGAAAACTGAATGAAAATAAAAATATTTTCTACTTTAAGGATATCAATCAAATTAATTTAAAAAATTCTTTCATTTTTAATAGCGTACCATCCATTAAAAAAGACTATCAAAATCTTTGGCAACATTTTTGTGGAGTAGAAATTGAAACTAAAAATAATTTTTTTGATGAAGAAATTTTTAATCTTATGGATTTTGATTGTGAACAAAGAGAGAGTGTTCATTTTTTTTATACATTGCCCTACTCAAAAAATACTGCTTTAGTTGAAACAACTTGGTTATCTAAAATGAATGATAATTCTCAAAAAGATTATGATAAACAAATAAAAGATTATATTGAAAATCATTTAAATTTGAAAGATTACAAAATAATTTATAAAGAGAACGGAGCAATACCTTTGTTTTATCCGATCGATAAAGATGAAAAAAATAAAATAAATATTGGCACTGCTGGTGGTATGACCAGATTAAGCACGGGTTATACTTTTTTAAATATTCAAGAACACAGTAAATATATTAGAGAAAATATTGAAAATATTTCTAATGTTAAAAAATATAAAATAAATACCAAATATCAGTTTTTAGATGAAATATTTTTAAGAGTCCTTGAAAAACATCCAGAAAAAATGCCAAATATATTTTTTAAAATGTTTAGGGCTTCACCGAAGACTGTTATAAAATTTTTGTCTAATAAAAGCAATTTTTTTGAGGATTTATGTATTATTTTTAGAATGCCTAAATTGACTTTTATTAAAGCATTGTTTTATTAGTGTAATTTAAAATGAATAACAGATCAAAAAAAATAAATTTCAATCACTCTTTCATTTTTTTTTTAACTTGTAACATATTTTCATTAATAGCTTTAAAGATTAACACTTTTACAATTTCACCTTTTATTTGTTTATTGTTAATTTTAAGTATCGGTATATCTCATGGATCACTTGACAATATCAAAGGAAGAAAACTTTTTCAAATTTTAGAAATTAATAGTTTTTATATTTTTTACCTAGCATATATTTTAATAGCTCTAATAATTATAATTTTATGGATATTCATACCATATGTTTCTTTAATTATTTTTTTGGTGGTTGCCTCATACCATTTTGGAAAAGAAGACACTCAATTTTTAATAATTGAAAACTCTTTTTACAACCAATTTTTATTTTTCTTAAAAGGTTCTTTAATAATTATTTCACCAATGTATTTCCATTTCGATGAAACAATATTAATATTTAAGTTACTTTTAATTGAAAATGAAAATTTTTATAATTTTTTAGATTTAATTGAGTCTAATAATTTATTATTATATTGTATTATTCTATCAACCATAGCAAATATTCTTCTATTTACAAAAAATTTTGAGTTAAAGAAATTCACTATATTTTTAGATTATTTTTCAATTCTAATAATCAATTATTATTTTTCTCCATTAGTGGCTTTTACAATTTATTTTTGCTTTTTACATTCTATAAGACACATTATCTCATTAATATCTGAATTAGACGAAAATAACATTAGTAATGGATTTAAAATCTTTATAAAAAAGGCTTTGCCTCTAACAATTATCACAGCTATTTTTTGTGTAATCAGTCTTTATTTGCTTTATAAAACTTACAATTTTGATAGTGCAATTCTTAAAATTATATTTATAGGTTTGGCGTCTTTGACCTTTCCACATATATTGCTTGAGTATTTAGTTGAAAAAAATGAAAAATAAACAGTTAAAAATATTGCTTTCTGCACCAAGAGGCTTTTGTGCGGGAGTTGAAAGAGCGATAGAAATAGTTGAAAAATCAATTAAAAAATTTGGTGCCCCAGTTTATGTTCGGCATGAAATTGTCCATAATAAATATGTAGTTGACGATCTAAAAAATAAGGGTGCAATCTTTGTTGAGGAGCTAGAGGAAATAGAAGATAAAACAAGACCAGTTATTTTTTCAGCACATGGAGTCCCGAAAAAAATACCAGAGGATGCTAAAAACTATAACATGACTTATATAGATGCTACATGTCCATTGGTATCCAAGGTACATAGAGAAGCTGAAAATTTGCATAAAGCTGGGTATCATTTAATTTTGATAGGACATCAAAATCACCCTGAGGTTATTGGTACTATGGGTCAATTACCAGAAGGATCAATTGATCTTGTTCAAAACGAGGATGAGGCCAAGAAATATAAACCTCAAAACAACAAAAAAATTTCGTATGTAACTCAAACAACACTATCAGTAGATGATACGAAAGATATAATTCAAATTCTAAAGAATAGATTTCCTAATATTAAAGAACCAATGAAAGAAGATATTTGTTACGCTACAACGAATAGACAAATGGCTGTCAAAAATATTGCAAAAAAATGTGATTTATTTTTTGTGATTGGTAGTAGAAATTCGTCTAATTCAGTTAGATTGGTCGAAGTTGCAAAAAACTCTGGCTGCTCTAATTCACTATTAATTCATTCACAAAGTGAAATACCATTCGATTTAATTAAAAATTCTAATACAATTGGTATTTCTTCTGGAGCTTCTGCGCCTGAAATTTTGGTCAATAATTTTATAAATGAACTAAAAAATAAATTTACAGTCAGTATAGATGAAGTAGAAATAATTAAGGAAAACGTTGTTTTTAAAGCACCAAAAAAATTAAACTAGAATGGCTGTTTATACAAAGATAAATAAAAAGGATATTTCTTATATCAATAGAAAATTTGATGTTGAAGAAATTTTGGAATTTGAAGGTATTAAACAAGGAATTGAAAATACAAACTATTTGCTAAAATCAAAAAATAAAAAATTTATACTTACAATTTTTGAAAAAAGAGTCTCCAAAAAAGAGTTGCCCTTTTTTATGAATTTGATGGATAAATTGAACAAATCAAAAATAAATTGTCCAAAACCACAAAAGAAAAAAGATGGTGGCTATTTAATTAATTTAAAAAATAAGGCAGCATGCATAGTTTCGTTTCTCACTGGGAAAGATAAAAAATCTCTTAGTTTTAGAAACTGTTATGACATAGGTAAAATGATAGCTGAAATGCACCAATCTACAAAAAAATTTAATCTTAAAAGAAAAAACTCTATGGGTGTCAAAAATCTAAATCCATTATTGAAAAGTATAAGATTTAAGTCAAAAAAATTAACTAATGTAGAAAAATTTTTAAAAGATAATTTTAAAAATATAAAAATGAAATGGCCTAAAAATTTACCAAATGGAGTAATTCACGGGGATCTATTCATCGACAATATCTTTTTTAAAAATAACAAATTGTCAGGAGTGATCGATTTTTATTTTGCTGCAAATGACTATTTTATGTATGAAATTGCAATTTGTGTAAATGCACTATGTTTTGATAAAAAAAAATCTAAGTTTGTAATAAACAAAAAGAAAATTAAAAATTTAATAGAAGGTTACGAAAAAATTCGAAAAATCTCATTAAATGAAAAAAAATCATTAAATATTTTATGCCGTGGTGCCGCAATAAGATACTTTATGACTAGACTTTACGACTATTCGAATACTCCAAAGACAGCATTAATTAAAATAAAAGATCCAAGAGAATATTATCAAAAGCTCATTATACACAACAATTTAAAAACTTATAAAGATTATTTGAATTAATGATCAAAATATATACTGATGGTTCATGCATTGGAAATCCGGGTCAAGGTGGTTGGGCAGCAATAATATTAAATGATGGGAAAAAAACTATAATAAAAGGAAATAAAAAAGATACTACAAATAATCAGATGGAATTATTGGCGCCTATAAAAGCTCTTAAGAAAATTCCAAAAGGTAGCAAAGTTCAAATTTTTACGGACTCTAAATATGTAAAATCTGGAATAACAGAATGGATATATAATTGGAAAAAAAATGGATGGAAAACTGCAAACAAAAAAGAGGTAAGTAATAAAGAACTTTGGACAGAACTAGACCTGCTTAATAATGAATTTGAAATAAGTTGGAATTGGGTAAAAGCACATTCAACAGATAAATTAAATAATGAAGTTGATTTACTTGCAAGGTCAGCAGCTAATAATTAAAGCAAACTGTTTATAGTAAATTATCTAATAAATTTTCTGCAGATGTTAAACCACATTCCTTAGTTTCTTGTTCTTCATGAATATTAACAACTTTGAAATTTTCAATAACCATTAAATAACGATTTGATCTAATTCCCATTCCTTTTGCATTACGATCAACTTCCGCACCAATTGCTTTCGTAAATAACAAATATGGATCTGATAACATTTTTATTTTATCTCCAGTATTATTAATCTCTCCCCAGCCATTCATCACATAAGGATCATTTACTGATAAACAAAATATATTTTCTATTCCTTTTGCTTTAATTTTATCTGCATTTGCTACAAAACCTGGTAGATGAAGTTTAGAGCAAGTTGATGTAAATGCACCAGGTAAACCAAACAAAACAATTTTTCCATTTCCTATAATTTCTCTAAAATTACTTTTTTGAGGTTCCCCATTTATAAGTTGAAAAATCTCTGTGTCTGGTAGTTGATCATTTATTTTAAGCTTCATATCGAATTCATCACATATTTTTTAACTTTTTCAATATCATTTGAAAGAAGTTCAAATTTTTCTTTTTTGTCATTAATATATTTGAGACTTTCTGGTAGATTTACAGTTTTTGAAATTGCATCCTCTATTGCTTTTGGAAATTTACACGGGTGTGCAGTTGATAATACAACACAATTTTTTTCTAATCCTAATTTTCTCACAGCACCAATACCTACTGCTGTATGTGGATCGACTACTATCTGATGAGCATCATTAATGGCTTTTATCATTTCAACAGTTTCTTTTTCATCAAGCGTTTCAGATACAAAATTCTTTTTAATCTTATCTAGATCATTTTTATCAATTATATAAGTATTATCTTTTATTTCAGCCATTACATCTTTAGTAACTTCTGAGTCACAATCTTTTACGTCGTATAAGAGCCTTTCGAAGTTACTTGCTATTTGTATATCCATACTTGGAGTATTTGTTTCCTCAACTTTCTTTTGACTATAATCACCAAGAGATATAGCTCTGTGAAGTATGTCATTTTTATTTGTAGCCACGATTAGTTTATCAATTGGGAGACCTAGTTTTTTTGCTAAGTAGCCAGCGTAAATATCGCCAAAGTTTCCTGTCGGAACAGAAAAGGATAAAGGTTGACCATTTCCAACTTTAAAGTAGGCATAAAAATAATAAACCGATTGAGCAACTATTCTTGCCCAATTAATTGAATTTACGCCTGACATATTAATTGTTTTAGAGAATTTTTCGTCATTAAACATTGATTTTACTAAATTTTGACAATCATCAAAATTACCATCCACCGCAATATTAAATACATTGGTCTCTTCATGTGTTGTCATTAATTTTCTTTGCACCGGTGAAATTTTATTATTAGGATGTAATACAAAAACATTTAAATTATTTTTTCCTTTTAAAGCGTCTATTGCAGCAGCGCCAGTGTCACCTGAAGTTGCTACTAATATATTAATTTTTTTTTTATCACGAGCTAAATGGTATTGATAAAAATTACCTATTAGCTGCATTGCAATGTCTTTAAAAGCAAGTGTGGGTCCATGAAATAATTCTAATACTTTTAAATTTCCTAGATCTGAGATTTTGACAACATCGTCAGATCTGAAACTTGAATATGATCTTGAAATTAAAGAGATTAGATCATCCCTAGACATGAAATCTCCTATGAATGGATAAATTATTTCAGCCGCTAAATCGTTGTAACTAAGATTTTTAAGATTATCTAATTCCTCTTTTTTAAATGGTTTAATTGACTTAGGTACAAATAGCCCCCCGTCCTCTGCCAAACCTTTAAGGAAAACATCTTTAAAAGTAAAGTTTTTCTGATTATTTCTTGTACTAATATAATTCATTTAATAATTCTTTTTTCTAAAATATAGATATAGCAAAAGAATTGAAATCGCTAATGAAAACCATGTCATTGCATATTTTTTATGGTTATTAGAAATATTGGCAGTAATTTTTTTTGGTTTAGGAAATTGATAATTTCCATCTAAATATATTATATACCTTGAAAATTTTTTACCAGTATATATTGAAATATCTTCTCTGTTTAAACTAAACCAGTAATTTTCTTTAATATCATTATCTGGTTTAAATATATTTTTTCTTCTCTGGGTTCTGAGAGTTCCTACTATATTATTTTGATCCAATATATTTATCTCTGGCATATTTTTTTTTTCAAACGGTATCCAACCTCTATTGATTAAATAGTTTTCACCATCAATTAAAATTGGATTTAAAACTTCAAACCCGGGTTTTCCAGAGTCATTCAAATTATATAAATAAATTTGTTTTTCAAAATCAACGCGACCTGAAGTTTTAATCTTAAGATAATTTTTTTGATTAGATTGTGAAAGTTGAACTGGAGGATTTTTTAATGAATTTTCAATTTCTAAAATAAGATTATTTTTCCAATTTAAACGAATTATCTGCCAAGTCCCTAACGCGATAAAAATAAATATAAAGAATATTATAAAAACTGAAAATAAAAATTTATTTTTCAAGGTTCAAATTAGCTTCCCCAAATATATATTGCAGCAAACAGGAATAGCCATATTACGTCAACAAAATGCCAATACCATGCTGCTGCCTCAAAACCAAAATGATGATCTTTATTAAAATGACCTAGCTTACCTCTCCACAAACATACAGCTAAGAAAATTGTACCCACAATCACATGAAAACCGTGGAATCCTGTGGCCATATAAAATACTGAACCATATATATGATCTGAGAAAGCAAATGTTGCATGATGATATTCGTAAGCCTGTAATGCTGTAAAACAAGCTCCCAATATAACTGTTAATACTAATCCTTGAATAAAACCTTTTCTATCATCCTCCAGGAGAGCATGATGGGACCAAGTCACAGTTGTTCCAGATAATAAAAGTACTAATGTATTTATTAATGGAATATCCCAAGGATCAAAAGTTTCTATGTCTTTTGGTGGCCACACATTTCCTACAAATTCATTTGGAAAAAGACTTACATCAAAATAAGCCCAAAACCACGCTACAAAAAACATTACTTCAGATGCTATGAATAAAGTCATCCCATAACGATGGTGTATTTGAACAACTGGAGTATGATGACCTTGGTGCTCTGCTTCTATCACTACATCCCTAAACCACATGTACGCACCATAAATTAGAAGGGCTAATCCTAAATACATTCCCCATGACACATCAGAGTGCATATAATAAACTGCACCAATAGCTAAAACCAAGCATGAAAATGAAACATAAATTGGCCAAGGGCTTGGGTCTACTAAATGATAATCGTGTTTTTTTTCAGCTGACATATTTTTTAATTATGATTGTTTATAGTATTCTGTCGAGAAAAAAGTATACGACATAGTCACATCCTGTAAATTTTTAACAGTTGCATCATTAACCATTTCAGGATCTAAATAAAAAGTCATAACATATGTTGCCTTCTCCCCAGGTTTCAATTCTTGTTTTTCAAAGCAAAAACATCCTAATTTGCTATAATATTTTCCAAAACTTGATGGTGAAACATTAAAACTCGCAACTCCAGCGGTAGGTTCATCACTATAGTTTGACACCTCAAATTCAATTTTATTCACTTGACCAACTTTAACATCCATTACATTCATTTTTGCCTTAAAATCCCATGGTAAATTATTTACATTAGTATCAAATCTTACACTTACTGTTTTGTCTAAAACAATTTTTGGTGCATCTTTAGCAACTTGTGTGGTTCCTCCAAAACCAGTTACTCTACAAAAAATCTCATAAAGAGGTACAGATGCATAAGACAAACCTAACATTAAAATGAAAATTCCAGCTAGGACTAGTGGTGTTAATTTTTTTTTCTCAATCATATCGATCTGTCAAATACCCCAGTATTATACAAAGTAAAAAAGAAAAGAAAAATCATAAATGCGATTATCGCTAATGCAGTAATAAGATTTTTTCTTTTTGTTTTTTTATCAGGTGTAATCATACAATCTTATCTATCAAAAAAAGAACAAAAATCAAAAATAAATATAATATTGAGTATCCAAATATAGCTTTTGCGACTTTAGGGTTAAATTTACTCTTTTTAAATTTTAGGAGTTCATAACATAGAAAATTATAATAAAAAGTTAAAATTAGAGCTGGGATCAAAAATGTTAAACCTACGAAATTTATTGTAAACGGGAAAACTATTACTGGTATCATCATTAAAGAATAAATAAATATATTTATCTTAGTGCTTTCAATTCCATTAGTTAATGGAAGCATGGGTATTTTTGCTTTTTTATAGTCATCAGATTTATACAAACTTAATGACCAAAAATGTGAAGGAGTCCAAAAAAATATTATAAGAAAAAATGCTAATGGTTCTATTGATATAGAACCAGTAGCAATCGTCCATCCTATTACGGGTGGAAAAGCTCCTGCGGCTCCGCCAATAACTATATTTTGTGGTGTCCGTCTTTTTAGCCAAATTGTATAGACAAACACATAAAATAATATTGTTGTAAGTAATATTGTAGCTGAAATTCTATTAGTAAAATAATCTAAAGCTACTACTGAAACTATCGATAAGGTTATACCAAAAATTAATGCTTGGTTTCTGTTGACTTTCCCGGTTGGGATCGGTCTTAAACAGGTTCTAGACATCAAAGCATCTAGATCCGACTCATACCACATGTTTAAAGCACCAGCTGCCCCTGCACCTAAGGAAACTAATAAAATTCCAATTATAGCATCTTTAGTTGAAACGAGATTTGGTGCTGTCAATAAACCTACGGCACAAGTAAAAATTACTAATGACATCACCCGAGGTTTCATAAGCTTAAAAAGCTCTGATAAGTTAAATAAATCCTCTTGGCTCAAGCTTCTTTTTTTTAGCCTTGAATTATCCATCAATTTTTCTCTAATTACTAGCCGTGTGATTTCTGTGTACCTTGATCATCCTCGAACTTTGGTAATTCTTCAAAAGTATGAAAGTTTGGGGGAGATGGTACAGTCCACTCTAATGTTGTGGCTCCCTCACCCCAAGGATTTTGTGCAGCAGCTCTCTTTTTTGCAAATGCGTAAATAAGATTCATAAAAAAAACTGCAAGTCCAGCTACAGCTATATAGGATCCAATTGATGATATGTAATTCCATCCTGCAAATGCATCAGGATAATCAGCATATCGTCTTGGCATTCCAGCTAGACCCAAAAAATGTTGAGGGAAAAAGATTAAGTTTACTCCAATAAACGTTAACCAGAAATGTAATTGTCCCATCCATTCAGAATATTCATACCCACTCATTTTTGAAAACCAGTAATAAAATCCGGCAAAAATTGCAAATACAGCTCCTAAAGAGAGTACATAATGAAAGTGAGCGACAACATAATAAGTGTCATGCATAGCAGTATCTACCCCTGCATTGGCTAAAACTACCCCTGTCACACCCCCAACAGTAAACATAAAAATAAATCCTAATGCCCACACCATTGGCGTTTTAAAAGAAATTGATCCACCCCACATTGTTGCAATCCAAGAAAAAATTTTAATTCCAGTTGGCACTGCTATTATCATAGTAGCAGCCAAAAAATATGCTTTCGTATCTGTACTTAATCCTACTGTATACATATGATGTGCCCATACAACAAAGCCAACTATTCCAATTGCAACCATCGCATAAGCCATACCTAAATAACCAAAAACTGGTTTTCTTGAAAAAGTTGAAACAATATGACTTATCATTCCAAAGCCAGGTAAAATTAATATATATACTTCTGGGTGGCCAAAAAACCAAAATAGATGTTGAAATAAAACTGGATCTCCTCCCGTTTGAGCCTCAAAAAAAGCTGTTCCAAAATTTCTATCAGTTAACAACATTGTAATTGCGCCAGCAAGAACTGGTAAAGATAGTAATAACAAAAACGCTGTCACTAAAATTGACCAAGCAAATAATGGCATTTTATGTAATGTCATACCTGGTGTTCTCATATTTAAAATTGTTGTTATAAAGTTAACTGCACCTAAAATCGAAGAAGCTCCAGCTAAATGTAAACTTAAAATTGCCAGGTCCATTGCAGGGCCCGGTTGACCTGCTTTAGATGATAAAGGAGGATAAATTGTCCAACCACCACCAACACCTGTTTGACCTGGAGGACCATCAACAAAAATAGACAAGATTAATAGCGTTAGTGAAACTGGTAAAAGCCAAAAGGATATATTGTTCATTCTTGGGAACGCCATATCAGGTGCTCCAATCATAATTGGCACAAACCAATTACCAAAACCACCAATCATAGCCGGCATGACCATAAAGAAGATCATTATTAAACCGTGGCCAGTCACCAATACATTGTAAAGATGATAATTACCACCTAAGATACCGTCACCTGGATGCATTAATTCCATTCTCATTAAGACTGAAAAAGCTGTACCTATAACTCCTGCAATAATTGCAAAAATTAAATACATTGTTCCTATGTCTTTGTGATTAGTGGAATATGCCCAACGTTTCCAACCTGTTGGTGTATGATGATCATCATGTGAGGCTGTTTGTGTGTACATTTTTATTTACTCGCTAATTTAAGTTTATTATCTTCAATTTTTTCTTTTGCAAATTTTACTTGCGCTTCAGCTAACCATTCTTGGTAATCTTCCTCGCTTACAACTTTTACTGCAATTGGCATAAAGGCATGTTTTATGCCACAAAGTTCTGAACATTGACCATAATAAGTTCCCTCTTTTTCTGCTTTAAACCATGTTTCGTTTATTCTTCCTGGCACAGCATCTCTCTTTACTCCAAATGAGGGTAAGGCCCATGCGTGCAACACATCATTTGCAGTAATTAAAACTTTAACAACTTTATTGACTGGAACAACTACCTCGTTATCAACTGCTAATAACCTTGGTTGGTCTACTTTTAAATCTTTATCCTCAACCATATAGGACTCAAAAATTAAATTTTCATCAGGATACTCATAGCCCCAGTACCACTGATATCCGATTGCCTTAATAGTCAAGTCTGCTTTTGGTATTGTATCTTGTTTATATAAAATTTTGAATGAAGGAACGGCCATGACAATTAAAATCAAACATGGGATTAATGTCCACAAGACTTCTACTGTTACATTATGTGTTCTTTTTGATGGATTTGGATTTGCAGATGCTCTAAATCTTACGCAAGCGTAGAGCATTAAAAATAATACAAAAACACTTATCGCGATAATTATCGGTAATAATAAATTATTGTGAAAAGCAACAATTTCCCTCATAGACTCAGATGCAGCTTTTTGGAAACCTAATTGCCATTCGTTCGGTTGGTTAGCAAAAGATTTCTGAGCTAAGAAAAAGGTTAAAATAATTAAATAAAATTTCTTCATTTTAAATAGTTATATAAAGCTCTTTTGTAAAAATTACACTTTAGTTTTCGCGACAATTTATCAATTAATCACATAATTTACGATCGAAATTGCAGATATGACAGCAGTTTCTGACCTCAAAATATTCTCATTAATTTTAATCGGCTGAACGCCCTTAAAGGAGAGAATCTTCTCTCTTTCAGTCTCTGAAAAATCTCCCTCAGGACCTATGATTATACAAACAGGCTTATTTGTAAATTTTGATTTATCAACTTTACTTATATTTGAATTTAAATCTGTAAAGATCAAATCCATCGAATTTTTTTTTAAAAAAACATTCAAGTCTTGGACAACTTCAATTGTTGGTATATTAATACGGTTTGATTGTTCGCTTGCTTCAATTACAATTTTTTCTAATCGTTCTTTATTAATTTTTCTAACCACTGTTCGGTCAAAAATAATTGGTAAAAATTTTGTAACTCCAAGCTCTGTTGCTTTTTGGATCATAAAATTTTGATAGTTTGATTTAATTGGAGAAAATGCTAGCCATAATTCTTTAATTTTTTCTTTTTGTCTTAGTTGTTTGATAGTTCTAAACTTAACAATACTTTTAGATATTTCTAAAATTTTTGCTTCCCACTCTCCATTTTTATTAAATAATGAAAAAACTTCATTTTCCTTAACTCTCATTACTTTAGTTAAATAATGAGATTGTGACTTATCCAGTTTTTCTATCATCTCAGAAGATAATGTCGCTGAAAAAAATAATCTTATATTACTCATTTGTGTTAAGTTAATTTATGAAAAATATTAAAGCAATAATTTTTGATGCTTATGGCACACTGTTTGACGTAAATTCTGCTGCTGAAAAATGTAAAGATAAAATTGGAGATAAATGGGAAGGTTTTGCAAACTTTTGGAGAACTACACAACTAGAATACACTTGGCTTAGAAGTTTAATGAAAAGACATAAAGATTTTTGGCAAATTACAGAAGACAGTTTAGATAAATCAATTAAAGCTTTTAACATAGACGCCTCAATGAAAAATGAATTATTAAATTTGTATAAAGTTCTTTCACCTTTTAAAGAAGTTCCAGAAACTCTAAAAAAATTAAAAGAAAAGAATTTTAAATTAGCTATACTTTCAAATGGAACACCATCTCTTTTAAAGGAGTTAGTTGAAAGTAATAATTTAGATAACCTATTTGATGACCTATTTTCAATAGAGGAAGTTGGAATTTATAAACCAGACTCTAAAGTTTATGACTTGCCTGTTAAAAAATACAAAATTAAAAGTAATGATATTGCTTTTTTAAGTGCAAACACATGGGATGTTTCAGGGGGGGGAAATTATGGTTATCACTCTATTTGGGTAAACCGTACTAATAATATCTTTGACAATCTTGATTACAAACCTAATAATCAAATTAAAAATTTAAGTGAACTTATTGATTTAATTTAGATTAAAAGTGGAAGTAACATGAATAAAGGACATAGAGCAGGAGAAAGTGCAATTGCAGTAGACGTTGAACAAGGTAAATCTTATTATTGGTGTAGTTGCGGAAAAAGTTCTAAACAACCATTCTGTGATGGTTCACATAAAGGTACTGAATTTAATCCTTTTGTATATAAAGCTGAGTTAACAAAAAAAATGTTTTTTTGTGCTTGTAAACAAACTAATAAACAACCCTTTTGTGACGGTTCACACAACAAAAAGTAACATTGAAAATTTATATTTAATAGTTACTCTTAATACATATGACAATTGAAGTAGATAAAATTATCGATCCAATTCCAGCATCAGATGGAGCTGGAGTTAAATTAAAAAGGAGTATTGGTGTTGAACCAAATTATTTTGATCCTTTTTTAATGTTAGATGAATTTGGTTCAGAAAATAGTGAAGATTATATTGCTGGCTTTCCTCCACATCCACACAGAGGAATTGAAACAGTTACTTATATGTTAGCTGGTGATTTTGAGCATGAAGACAGCACTGGCGGGAAAGGCCGAATGACTGCTGGTGATGTTCAATGGATGAAAACAGGAAGTGGAATTATTCACTCAGAAATGCCTGCGATGAAAGAGGGAAAACTTCATGGATTTCAATTATGGATAAATATGCCGGCAAAATTAAAAATGAGTAAACCAGAATACATTTATATTGATGCAGATAAAATGAGTGTTCACAAAGATGATGATAAACAAGTAAAAGTAATTGCAGGTAAGTTTGAAAAAGCTGAGGGTCCAGTTAAAGGGCATAATGTCGAACCCGTTTATTTTGATGTTGAATTAAATAAAAACAAAGATTTTAAATTTAACCTTTCATCTACGCACAATACATTTATCTATCTCATAAAAGGTGAAATAAAAATTGGTGAAAAAAAACATGAAAAAGTTATGGATAGTACTTTGATCTTACTATCGAAAGGTGAAAAATTAAAAGTCAAAGCACAATCTGATGCAAAATTCTTAGTTATTTCAGGTAAACCTATCAATGAAGAAATAGCTAGAGGCGGACCATTTGTAATGAACACTAAAGCAGAAATCTTGCAAGCTGTTCAAGATTATCATAATGGTACATTTGTAAAGTAGATAATGAAATCAGTTCAAATAGATAAATTTGGTAGACCAGAAGTTTTAGTTATTAAAGATGTAGATCTTGGAAAGCCTGGACCAAAAGAAGTTTTAATTAAAAATTTGTCAATCGGTCTTAATTTTATAGATGTTTATCATCGAACAGGTCTGTACCCTATTCCATTACCTAGTGGTATTGGTCTTGAGGCTTGTGGGGTAATTGAAGAAGTTGGATCTGAGGTAAAGTTATTTAAAGTTGGCGATAGAGTTACTCATGCATCAATGCCTATTGGGGCATACTCGGAGAAACAAATAATGCCAGAGGAAAAGTTAGTGTCCGTGCCTGATGGTGTTTCCGATGAGGTGGCATCTTGTATAACTTTAAAAGGAATTACTGCTGAATATTTACTACATAGAGCTTATCCATTAAAAAAAGGTGATAAAGTTTTATATCACGCTGCTGCAGGTGCTTTAGGTCAAATTCTATGTCCTTGGGCCAATGCATTAGGTGCAGAAGTTATTGGAACAGTTGGATCTAAAGCTAAAGAGGAAATTGCAAAAAAAAACGGATGTCATCATGTAATTAACTACTCTGAAAAAGATTTTGTCAAAGAAGTAGAAAAAATTTTTGGAAAAAATAGTCTTGATGTTGTTTATGATGGTGTTGGTAGCAAAACATTTAAAGGTTCAATTGAAACTTTAAAGATAAGAGGTATGATGGTGGCATTCGGGAATGCTTCTGGATACGTTGAAACGCTTGACATTAAAAAAGATATTAATGCAAAAGGTTTGTTTTTTACTCGTCCATCAATTGCACATTATACGGTAAAACGAGAAGAGTTGGTGGAATCTGCAAAAAAAGTTTTTGATGCAGTTTTAACAAAAAAATTTAAAATTGAAATTTCTAAAAGATATCCTCTAAAAAATGCTGCTCAAGCTCACAAAGACTTAGAAAACAGATTGTTAACTGGTCCAGCAGTAATAATCCCTTAATCGATTTCGACATCCATATCTGACATATGCAGTTTAAGAGCATTTGTTGAAATGTGGATTTCTCTTATAAAAAAAAGTATCGAAATAATCATTGACAAACAACAAGAGCCAAAAATAATTCTTGCTATAAAAAGTTCATCTAGATAAAGACCAAATACAGTCAGCATATTAAACAAAAAGCCGAATGCACCAAAAAGAATTGTCCATCTTAGGAGTGTAATTCTTTTGCTTAAGTTTAAAAATTGTTTTTTCCATTCAGGAGGTATATGTTTTTCATAAACATGCTCATCATGCAGCTGTCTTATTAATATACTCAATGAATGAAACCTATTACTATATACTCCCATCAACAATGGGATTGCAGGAAACATTAGTGCAGTGACTGTATAATCTATATTCATACGAATCAGTTTGATTATCAATCTTGCCTTTGTTATTTACAAGTAAAATTTATGAACCAATTAAATCTTTTTTTTGAACTCACAAGGCTTAAAAAGCCTATTGGCTACATGCTTTTATTCTGGCCTTGTGCATGGGGATTAACAATCGCTTATGATTTTTCAAATAATCTTGAATTGTATTTTTTTTATTTGTTACTTTTTTTTTTAGGATCTGTATTAATGAGATCAGCAGGATGTATCATAAATGATATAACTGATAAAGAGTTTGATAAAAAAGTTTCAAGGACTAAAAACAGACCTATAGCATCTGGTGATATTTCTATAACTTTAGGGTTAATTTATTCTGCAATCTTGTGTTTAATTGCTTTATTTGTCTTAATTAATTTTAATAAACTTACTATAATTTTATCGCTGTGTTCTATGCCTTTAGCTTTCACTTATCCTTTAATGAAAAGATTTACTTACTGGCCTCAATTATTTTTAGGCATCACTTTTAATTATGGATTAATATTAGGATGGACTTCAATACAGAACGAAATAAGCATTTTACCTATAATCCTCTATTTTGGGGCCATATTTTGGACACTTGGTTACGACACAATCTATGGATATCAAGATATTAAAGATGATGAAATTATAGGAGTAAAATCGACATCAATTAAATTTAAAAATAATCCAAAAAAA
>CACIZB010000009.1 GCA_902591025.1 uncultured Pelagibacteraceae bacterium | reverse complement strand
ATCTGAAGAAATTAATTTTTCTTTTTGAAAAATTTGTGCCTTAAATATCGGAATATTTTTTTCTACATTCAGATTTGGGGTATAAATGTTTGGGTTTTTTAAACCTTTGTAAAAGATTAAAAATACAAAAGAAAATAAAGAAATAAAAATAAATGGTAAAATTTTAGTTTTCATATATTTTTCTAAAAAAACTTGAAATTCCTGCAAAGCTAATAAGTAAAACAGAAATCCAGATCCAAATCATAAAAGGTTTAACTTGATATCTTATATTAAAATAATTCTGGTTTTGCACAGAGTTCATGGTAATAAATCTGTCTTTTAAAAGACTTATTTTAATATCTGCTTCACTAGTAGTAATATTTGGTTGATTATAAATCCTTAATTCAGGTTTTAAAATTATTGATTCATCCTTTGAACTATTTATCTCAAATTTACCGATTAATGATTTAAAATTTTGTTCATCTTTTTGATCGATACTTTGAAAATTTATTGAGAGATTTTTTGATTTAAAGGTTTCTCCTATCTTTAAATTTGTAATAACCTCTGTTGAAAAGATATTATTTAGAAGAATGCTCAATATTAATAAGCTAAAGCCGAAATGAGCTAAATTCTGGGAAAAATTTTGAATCTTTTTAATCATAAAATCCTTAGTTGTAATAAAAAATAAATAAAAAGCTGAGGTTAATAAAATTGAATTCAAGAGAAAATTATCATTTAAATTTTTCAAAATTAAAAATGAGATTGAAAATGAAATTACTAAAAAAATAATTAAGTTAATTTTATTTTGAATTTCTGATTTTATCCATTTTAATTTTGGTCCAATAGCCATCGCAAATAAGAATGGAATTAAAAAAGGAATAATTAATTTGTTATAAAAAGGTGGGCCAACTGATATCTTTTCAGAAGAGATAACCTCTAAAAAAATTGGATAAATTGTACCTACCAAAATAACTGAAAGAAAATACATCATAAACCAATTATTTATTAAAATTGATGTTTCTTTACTTAGTAAAAATAATTTGAAGTTTTTATTTTCATTCTTATGGAAATAAAAAAAAATAAAAAGTGATAAAAAAATCAGAAAAAATAAAAATATTAGGATGAATAATCCTCGCTCAGGGTCATTAGCAAAGGTATGAACAGAATTTAAAATTCCTGATCTTACCAAAAAAGTTCCGCACATACTTAATGTGAAGGTTGCAATCGATAATATTATTACCCAAGACGTCAATATAGATCTTTTCTCTAATGCTAAAATACAATGTAAAAGAGTTGTAAGTGCTAGCCACGGCATAAGTGAAACATTCTCAACAGGATCCCAAAACCAAAAACCTCCCCAACCTAACTCGTAATAAGCCCATATAGAACCTAGTAAAATTCCCAAAGTTAAAAAAAACCAAGAAATTAAAACCCAACCTTTAATATGTTTTGCCCAATCTTTTGAAATATAACCTGAGGCTGTGGCAGCAAGGGCTGAGGAAAAAATTATAGATGAACCAACATATCCTAAATACAAAATTGGTGGATGGATAGCTAAAGCTGGATCTTGTAAAATTGGATTTAAACCTAATCCCTCACTAGGTATTGGAAAAATATAGTTAAATGGACTAGAAGTTTTTATTAAAAAGATAAAAAAGCCAGTAATAATTACTTGCTGAAAAGCCAAAGTTAAAATTCTATATTTTTTTGGCTGATTGTTGGATTTCAATAAAAACAAAAAGATAAATAAAGTTAATACAAACAACCAAAGCAGTAAACTTCCTTCATGATTTCCCCAAGTTCCTGAAATCTTATAAAATAACGGTTTTGTTGTGTGTGAATGATTGTAAACAGTCTCATTGCTGAAATCTGAGATTATAAAAGAAACAATCAATCCAAGAAAACTAATTATTACAAAGAAAAATTGTAAGAAAGTAAAAAATAAAACTTCTTTTTTGATAACATTGTTGTTATTAAAGTTTTTAATCGAATAAAGAATCGTTAATAATGAACATAAAAGCCCAAGTATAAGAGAATAATATCCAATTAAACTAGCCAAAACTTATTTCTCCTTGAGTGCCTCTTTTACTTCAGGGGGCATATAATTTTCGTCATGTTTAGCTAAAATTTTAGTAGCAATAAAAAAATTTTTATCTTTCAAAAAACCTTCTGCAACAACACCTTTCCCCTCTTCAAAAAGATTTGGGATCGCTCCCGAATAAACTACATTTATTTCACTTTTAAAATCTGTAATAATGAATTCGAGTTCCTTAGTTTTGATTGATATTGAGTCGTTTTTAACCATTCCTCCTACTCTTATCTTTTTTTTCTTAACTTCTAAAAGCTCTTTTATTTCTGAGGGTGATTGAAAATAAACAACATTTTCCTCCAATGATTTTAAAATCAGTACAACTGTAAGCACTAATATTAAAAACGCTGATAGTACAAAAAAAAATCTTAGTTTAACTTTACGACCATACATCGTTCAAAAGTTAGAAGCCTGAAGTGTTAGATAATATTTGTTTATTAATACTTTGGGATTTTGCAAAAGATGCCTTATCAGATTTCAGATTTCCAAATTTAACTATAAATTTTTTCTTCTCTCTTACATATTGTATTTTGGTAATTACAAAAAGTGAAAAAAAACTTAAAAGTGTAAAAGCAAAAGACGACCAGACATAAAATCCATATCCGTCCATAAATAATATTTCGTTAATCATAGTCTATCTAATCCTTTATTCTTAATCTTTATCAGTTCTGTATTATATTTCATTAAAAAAATTAATAATGAAAACAGAGCAAATGCCGCAGTCATAATTGCTAAAGGTAACAACATTGAAGAATGGATGGTTGACTTGGATAAAATATTAATCGAGGCAGGTTGATGTAATGTGTTCCACCAATCCACAGAGTATTTAATGATTGGAACATTAATGATACCTAAAAGAGTTATCAGTGCTGTTATCTTAAATATTTTATCCTCATTTTCATAAAGTCTCCATACAAGTAAATACATTAAATAAAATAATGCAAGAATAAGCATTGAAGTAATTCTTGCATCCCAAGCCCACCATGTTCCCCAAGTAGGTTTTCCCCAAATTGATCCAGTTACAAGTGCAATTATTATAAAAACAAAACCTGAAGGGGCCAAACTCTTAGAAATTAAAAAAAAATTTCTTATCTTAAAAATATATCCAATTATTGATAAAAAAGTCATTGACGAAAAAATTCCAAGAGTAATCCAGGCTGCTGGGACGTGAACATACATAATCCTGACTGAATGACTTTGTTTGTAATCTTCTGGTGATAATATAAGAGCCTCTGTTAAACCTATCGATATAAAAATTATAAATAAAAATAATACATACTTAGGTGCTTTTGATGTTATTGAGAAAATTTTACTAGGTTCAAAATATTTAAACATAAATAGATCTTATCTTAAATTTAGAGGATTTTGGTTATGAAAAATTGTCTGACCAAGAATGTAGAGGGAGATAATAACGAAGGGTAAATAATTTACACTCTTGATCAGAATATATATATCCTACCTATTAGCTGTGTCTAAGATTTGAACTAAATGTGTTTAAAAAATGATTTTTTTAATTTGACGGCTTAAAATAGCTTGATCCTTTTTTACCAGAGAAAATTTCCTCAATAAGTGGATGTTTAATCGGTTCATCTGAGTCATCCACTAAAAGATTTTGCTCAGAAACATAGGCCTCATAAGTAATTTCATCATTTTCAGCCAATAGGTGGTAAAAGGGCTGATTTTTTCGAGGTCTAACATTTTTTGGAATAGATTGATACCATTCCTCAGAATTATTGAATTCAAAATCTACATCATAAATCACACCTCTAAATTCAAAGTGTTTATGTTTAACAATGTCGCCTATTGAAAATTTTGCTTTTTGAATTGGCATGGGTTTAGTATGGGTATTTAAGAACAAAAATCAATAAGAAAAAATATAAAGTTTTTATGAAAATATTTTTTATGCTATCATCTACTAAGTGAATAAATCCTTTTTAAAATTTCTTACAGATTTTGGGCCATTAATTATTTTTTTTTACTACTATTACGATAGTGGAAAAGATCTTAAAATTGCTATTCCTCCGTTTATTATTGCGACAATTATAGCTCTAACAGTGATGTGGCTATTAGAGCGAACAATACCCAAGGTACCATTATTAAGTGGGGTCTTAATAACTTTATTTGGTGGTTTAACAATCTATTTCGACAACCCCGTATTCATATATGTTAAACCAACAATTATAAATATTTTATTTGGTCTCGCTTTAATCTTTGGAAAATATTTTACTAAAGAGCCTGTATTGAAAAAATTGATGGGAAATTCAGTTTCCTTGACTAACGAGGGATGGGAATTATTAAATAAAAGATGGATATATTTCTTTTTTGGTTTGGCTGTTTTAAATGAATTAGTTTGGAGAACACAATCAGAAGAATTTTGGGTAAATTTTAAGGTGTGGGGTTTATTACCTATAACATTTATTTTTACCGTTTTTCAAATTGGATTAATTAATAAATTTAAGATTAATGAATAATAAATTAAAGCTAGTTATTAATAATATAAATCAGAAAAAGACTGACGAAAAATATTTTTTTGAAAAAGATGAATTAAAAATTATATTAGATTTATACGCCAAAATGGTTTCTGAAGGTTCTTGGAAAGATTATGGTCTAAACATATCTAGTAAACAAGTGGCCTTTAGTGTTTTTAAAAATGCAACTGAAAATGCAGTATATAAAATATGTAAAAATTTTAAGCCAAAAAATAAAAATTTAAAATATCTTATTACTGATACAAACGGAAAAATACTTAAAAATTCATTTGATTTGATTATACTGTTAAGAGAAACAAACTGGAAAAAATTGAAAAAATAAAATTACCTTCTTTGACCAAAAAGTCTTAGAAGCATAATGAATAGATTGATGAAATCCAAATAAAGAGTTAAAGCACCCATTACTGCTTTTTTGCCCATGATTTCTCCACTATCACTTGAAATAAACATGTTTTTAATTTTTTGTGTGTCATAAGCAGTAAGACCCACAAATATTAAAACTCCTAAAACTGATATTACAAAATACATCATTGAAGATTTCATAAAAATATTTACTAAAGATGCGATTATAATTCCTATTAATCCCATCATTAAAAAAGAACCCATTTTTGTTAGGTCTCTTTTAGTTGTATAGCCATAGATACTCATAGCTCCGAAAGTAGCAGAGCAAATGAAGAAAACTCTTGTTACGCTCATTCCTGTGTAAACTAATAATATTGATGATAAAGATAATCCCATCAGAGCTGCAAAAACCCAGAAGGTTGTTTGAGCTTTTGATGCGCTCATTTTGTTAATTCCAAAACTCATGTAAAAAACAATTCCAAGAGGAGCTAACATTACAAGCCATTTTAAACCTGACATATAAATTGCATTTCCAATTTGTGTTAAACCTAAAATTGATCCTGATTCATTTGTAACTACAGAAAGTTTGAAAGTTATTAGAGCAACAATTCCGGTTAATAAAATTCCAGTTGCCATATAATTATAAACCTTAAGCATGTAAGCTCGTAGGCCTTCATCCATTGCCACTGCAGTTTGTTGTGCTGCTTTAGCTCTACCTAATATTCCTTTTTTATCAGTTTCCATAATTAGAGATATATAGTCTTTTACTAATTATTCAAGATGTCATAAAAGATATTTAAAAAATTAACACTTTTAGACCAAAAATGAATTACAAAAAATTAGGAAACACTGACATAGATGTCAGTACAATTTGTCTCGGCACTATGACTTGGGGAGAACAAAACACTCAAAATGAGGGTTTTGAGCAAATGGATTACGCATTAGATCAAGGAGTTAACTTTTGGGATACTGCTGAAATTTATTCTATTCCGATGAGAAAAGAAACATACGGAGAAACTGAGAGAATAATTGGAAACTGGTTTAAAAAAACAAAAAATAGAGATAAAATTATTCTTGCAACAAAAGTTTGTGGAAATACCTCTAATAAATATATCAGAGGTGGAGGATATAACTTCGGAAAAAGAAAAATTACTGAGGCTTTAGATCAAAGCTTAAAAAGATTAAAAACAGATTATATAGATCTTTATCAGCTTCATTGGCCTGAGAGAAATACCAATTTTTTTGGTAAACATGGATATGAACACGATGAAAAAGATACTCATTGGACGCCTTTTGAAGAGATCTTAGAAAGCTTAAATACATTTATTAAAGACGGAAAAATTAGATACATAGGCCTGTCGAATGAAACAGCTTGGGGTCTAGCTAAATTTCTAGAAATCTCAAAGTTAAAAAATCTTCCTAAAATGATGTCTGTTCAAAACCCCTATAATTTGCTCAACAGAACTTATGAAGTTGGGCTTGCTGAGATATCTGTAAGAGAGAAAAGTGGATTATTAGCATACTCACCTTTGGCATTTGGATATCTCACTGGTAAATATAGAAATAATTCTCTTCCAAAAAAATCTAGAATGGATCTTTTTAAAGATTTTACAAGATATAAGAATGAAAACGGTCAAAAAGCAATTGAGGAATATTATAATATATCTAAAAAGCACGATATTGATTTTACACAAATGTCTTTAAAGTTTTGTGAAATTCAGCCTTTTATGACAAGTGTTATTATTGGAGCAACTACAATGGAACAGTTGAAAACAAACATAGAAAGTGTAAATGTAAGTTTATCAGATGAAATTATTAATGAGATTAATGAAATTCAAAAAAAGTATCCAAACCCATGTCCATAATTAAAAAAACAATATTATTTTCTTTTATAGTTTTTGCCTCTTCAATTGAAGTAACATTAGCAAATGACTTAAAAAAAATTGGAAAATATAAAGATTGGGAAGTTATGATTATGTCTGAACCTTCTGGCAAAGTATGTTTTGCACAATCATCACCAGTTTTACAAGCTCCTAAAAAGGATAAAAGAGAAGCTAGATTATTTGTAACTTTTAGACCAGGAGATAAAATTTCCAATGAAATTAGTGCTACAGCAGGTTATGAATTTAACAAAAATAATTCTGTTCTAGCTACTTCGGGAAATAATAAATTTAAATTTGATATTAAGCAACAAGGGTTTGCTTGGATGACAAGTAACAAAAAAGAAAAGATAATGGTGAAGGTAATGAAAAAAGGATCAAGAATTATGGTCGCTGGCTATAATGAAAAAGGATCTCAGACCATAGATCATTACTCACTTTTGGGATTCACAAAAGCTTATAATACTGCCAAAAAAGCTTGCAGTTAATAAATGAAGTTAAAAAAAAGAATTGTTTTAGCTTACTCAGGTGGCCTAGATACATCTATAATTCTTAAGTGGCTTCAAGAAAACTATAATGCAGAAGTAATTTGTTATACTGCAGATATAGGGCAAGAAATAGATAAAAAAAAAATTATTTCAAATGCTAAAAAGCTTGGGGTAAAAAATATAATTATCCAAGATCTTAAAAATATTTTTGTAAAAGATTATGTGTTTCCAATGATTAGAGGCCACGCAATTTATGAAGGTGTTTATTTGTTAGGAACATCTATTGCAAGGCCACTAATAGCAAAAGATCAAATTAGAGTAGCAAAAAAATATAAAGCATATGCAGTATCACATGGATCTACAGGTAAAGGAAATGACCAAATAAGATTTGAGCTTGGATATCATTATTTCGGTCCAAAAATAAAAATTATTGCGCCATGGAGAATATGGAATTTAAAATCTCGATCAGATTTAATTAAATATGCGGAGAAAAATAATATTCCGATCCCAAAAGATAAAAAAGGTGCATCTCCTTTTTCAGTAGATGATAATTTATTTCATACCTCAACCGAGGGTAAATTGTTAGAAAATCCAAAAAATTCAGCACCAGAATTTATTTTTCAAAGAACTATTTCTCCAGAGAAGGCCCCCAATAGATCTACTCAAGTAACAATTAACTTTAAAAATGGTGACCCCATTGGACTTAATGGAAAAAAATTAGGACCAGCAAAATTATTATCAAAACTTAATCAATTGGCGGGAAAAAATGGAATAGGCAGAGTTGATCTTGTTGAAAATAGGTTTTTAGGAATCAAGTCTAGAGGAGTTTATGAAACTCCAGGAGGGACATTATTAATTCATGCGCATAGAGCAATTGAGTCGGTTACACTTGATAAAGAAACAATGCACAAAAAAGATGCTATAATGTCAAGGTATGCAGAATTAATTTACAATGGATATTGGTTTTCAAAGGAAAGGCTTAAACTTCAAAAAATTGTAGATTTGAAGAAAAATAAAATAAACGGATCTGTTAAATTAAAACTTTATAAGGGCAATGTTACAATTCAATCAAGAATGACAAAAAGCAATGCTTATTCGATGAAAAAAGTTTCATTTGAGGAAAATAAATCATTTATAAAATCAAATGTTGAGAAGTTTATAAATTATCACAAAAAAAAGTTAAGAAACTAGCTAATAATTTGATGATAAATTGGGGATTGTTTATTTTTGAAAAAAACTTAATTTAAATTTATGGAATCATTTAAAAATTGGATGAAAGATACAGCAAACATTTTGTTTGATGACAGCAAAAATGATCTTAGGTCATTACCTAAAACCGTAAGATTGCAAATTTTATTGGTGTTAAGTTTTATTTGGACAACTGTTTTTAGTTTGTATGTATTCTCATATACAACTTTTGTATTTGGGTGGACCGGACTTTTTTTAGCCCACATTGGATTAATATTTGCGGTATATTTGACATTTAAACATTTTCATAGAGCTGAGGAAAATTCTGCCAGCGTTTTTAAAACAAAAAATTTTGACCCTTTTAAAATAATGGTGCTCGTTTTTGTAATTGTTTTCATATTCGTTTTTTCAAAAGGAATCGAAGTATTAACAAGTCCAAATCCATATTCTTATTCTATTCCGTATGATGGTTCTTCAAAATCAGTATTTGAAAAATGGTTACCATTTAGTAAAGATAAATAATGGAAAAGATAGCTAAAAACCTTCAACTCCTTTTAATGTGTATCATCCTGGTGAGCACTGTAATTGCGGTTGGAATAGAAATTTATAAGATGTTTGAAAATCGATCAGTGACCTTAGCTGATTTACTGTTGATGTTTCTTTACTTAGAAGTACTAGCGATGGTAAGAGTTTTTTGGAATCAACAATCCATAAGTATTACATTACCTCTGCTTATAGCAATTACAGCTTTAGCACGATTTATTATTCTGCAAGGAAAAGAGATGGATCCAAGTGCATTAGTATATGAAGCAGTAGCTATAGTTTTAATTGCCGGTGCTATCGTAATCTTGAGATTAAGACATAGCGATAAATTAGGTCTAAAGAAAAAAAAATCGAAATAATTAAAAATGAATTTTGAAGCTTCAAGGGCTAAGGCCTTAGACAGATTAAATTATTTTGTAGATAACAATCTCTCAGAATATTCAAAACTTAGAAATTTTGATTACGGACCTGATAATAGGTCTAATATTTCTTGTCTATCTCCATATATTACTCACGGAATTATAAATGAAAAAGAAGTTATCAAAAAATCTCTTGATAAATTTTCATTTGCAAAAAATGAAAAATTTATTCAAGAAGTATTGTGGCGTACATATTGGAAAGGCTGGTTAGAATTAAGACCCAATGTTTGGACTGACTTTTTAATTGAATTAAAAAAGACTAAAGAGGATTTTAAAAACAATCTAATTTATAAAAACGCAATAGAAGGAAAAACAAACATTGAATGCTTTAACTACTGGGTCAATGAACTCAAGGAAAATAATTATTTACATAACCATACAAGAATGTGGTTTGCCAGTATTTGGATTTTCACACTAGATTTGCCGTGGCAATTAGGAGCAGAATTTTTTATGCAACACCTTTATGATGGTGATGCTGCATCAAACACTCTTGGGTGGAGATGGGTTGCAGGTATTCAAACCCAGGGAAAACACTATTTAGCAAGTGAATGGAATATCAAAAAATTTACTAATAATAGATTTAGTAATATTAAATTAAATGAAAACGCTCCACCCAAGATTTCTGAAAAAAAATACTCGATTTTAAAACAGAATTTTACTAATCCTGAAGATATTGATCAAAATAATTTGATAATTTTTGAGAATAATCTCTGTTTTGAAACAAGTGATTTTAAAAATAATAAATTTAAAAAAATCTATATAATTTTGAATAACAATAAAAATAGATGCATCAAACTAAGTGAAAAAGTTTTAAAATTTAAGTCTTCGCTTATCCACGACCAGGAACAAAGATTTAAAAATCAATCTATTAATTGTGAAATTATTGATATTAGCGAAATTAAAAAGATAGAAAAAGTGGTCGGGTTATATCCAACTATTGGAGAAAATTTAGATTATTTAAATTCAAATGCTTATAAAATAAATTTCCTTCACAGAGAACTTGATCAATACTCTTGGCAATATTGCAACAAAGGTTTTTTTAACTTTAAAAATTATATTCCAAAAATTATTTCAACATTTAACTAAAACCATCTAAACATTCCAATAATTCCAGCTGTGGCATAAAAAAATTGTAAAAATAATATTCCTCTATGACCGCCTCGATAAGCCCAAATTCCAATTAGAATTGCAGATATAAGTAGTAAACAGAAACCAAAAAATTCTATACCAATATTCATAGCTACAAATAAAGAGTACAATATTGCGGTGATAACGCCTGCCCATTCTAAAATTTTATTATTCATATTTTTCTACCTTGCAAGTTTTATAAAGATATCACCCATGCCTGCATTTAAATTCTCTATAGGTGTATTATTTCTTAATTCACAAAATCTACCAGTTATCTGATGACTTTTTACAAAATCTATCTCATCTTTTGCACACATTTTACCATCATGAAATAAACCTATAACTATTCGACCGTCTAGTTCATAAACTTGCTCATTATTAATTTTATCGCCATCACAAAAATAACCCTTATTTACCCTGTCTGGAAAATCTTTTTTAGTGCAAGGATTTTTAATAGTGAAAACAAAAAATTCCTTAAAGCCGTCTTTAAATTTATATTTCATTCGTTCAACTTCAGAATATTTCATAATATCACAAGAGCACGGAATACAGCATTTATAGTAATTACCACAAATTTTATTTTTAGTTCCTCTTTCACTAATAAATAAAAAATCAGGGTCACTATTAGGATCGATCAATGAACCAGAAACAGCACAATAAAGTTTGTTGTATTCTATGAAATCTTCATAATCTATATCTTTATCAATTATATATTTGAAGAATTTTGGACCAGCAGCATTTCTGTTGCTGTCAGGAAAGATTCTAGACCAATCTGTTATTAAATCCTTGTAATAATTTTTTTCTACTGAATTTGAAGTATTAAAAAAAAATAAAGTTAAGATGAAAATAATTAAAAATTTGAGGAAACTTTTTGAAAAATTCATTAATTTAATTAATTTAAAAAATTTTTATCATTTGTCGCACCTAATTCACTTTCAAATTATAAATTTAAAGTTATTAAAGTCCAATGAAAAAATTTTACGTAATATTTTTTATATTTACTATAACAATTATACCATCGATATCATTTGGAAATATAATTGATAAATTAAACGAGACCGGCAAGTTTACAAAATTAAACGAAACCTTAATGAAATCAGGATTAAGTGAGAATTTAAAAGATAAAGGTCCATTTACTGTTTTTGCACCTTTAGATGACGCATTTGCAGCGATTAGTGCAAAAACATATTATGGTCTATTAAGAGAGGAAAACAAAGATAAACTTGTAAATATTTTGGGACGACACGTTTTTTTAAAAAAAATCAATTCTTCAGAAATTGATGGTGAAATTAAACTCGAAGCAATTAATGGTGAAGAAATAACTATAAAAAAAGTTAATGGAATAGTTTATATAAATGAAGCTGAAGTTGTAACTGCTGATGTTGAAACTTCTAATGGCGTAATCCATTTTATAAATAGAGTTCTTCAGCCCTTAAACTAGTTATTTTTGTTTTAAAGTAATTGTTTGGTTCAGTTTTTTTACCGAGACAATTTTGGTTTTTCCATTTGTCCATTTAATCTCTATTTTTATATTATTTTCTTTTTTTCTAATTCCATAATGAGCTACTGGTTCCATTTGGCAAAGATATCCTGAACCGGAATCAATTGTTTTTGAGTGTTTTCTCAAATTAGAAATTAAAGTTACTGTTGCTCCTCTTGCAGGTGCACCATATTTATTCAAAGGTTTAATTCTTAAAAAATTACTTTTAGGGTTTACTTTTGCTTTAAACATCGACAATGGCTGATCTATACTTTCTCCATGAGAAACTAACAACTCTAGTACACCGTCATTATCTATATCAGCAACAGCTGCTCCAGTTCCATATCCATCTGGTTCTAAACCAATATCTAGGGGTATTTGTTTTATCAAACCATTCTCTAAAATTCTAAAAAGTTTGTTAGGTTCACCAATGTTATTCAAGAATACTTCGTCGTAACCATCATTATCTAAATCAGCTGAGATAACAGTTCTTATTCTTGATGGCTCATCAAAAGGTGGTTTTGCTATATCCACAAAAATATTATCTTTGAGTGCATAAGCTCTGTGAAATCCCCCCCAATTTCCATTTAAAATATCTAATCGTCCTCTATAATAAATATCAGTTAAAGCAGTTCCTCTACCATTTTGAAGGATGTCTTGTACTCTATATTCGTTCGCGACATCTAGGAATTTACCATCATCATTTTTATATAAAAAATTTGCTCCTCTTTCATTAGCGGCGAACACATCAACCTTATCAGAGATAATATGTCCGGCTACGACAGCTCGACCACCAGTAATCTTTGCAAGATTTAGTTGTACAGATTTATCAAGTATTATGTCGTCAGTATATTCATAAAACCTCGTTGGTCCTCCATAATTAGCAACATAAACCCCGTAATTTCCATCGCCTTTTCTATCGACACAAACAACTGACCTGCCAGCGGTTAAATTAAGGTCTCTCTGGTTTTTTTCGATTTCAAATAAGTCTACATATTCATCTTTTTCTAAATCTATAAGTCTATCTGAATATTTTTTTGTACCACTGTAAGTATCAGTGTTAAGAAAATATATTTCTTCGTATCCATCTTTATCTATATCACATGCAGCTACACCAATTGTTCTTCTGAACTTATCTGTAAATTTTTTTTGATTTACAATATTAATTAATTTTCCATCTTTGTAAGATAAAGCTAGATTAGGATAACCAAAACCTGTGACTACAAAATCAAAATTTCCATCTTGGTTTACATCTGTTACAGAAACTCCATAACTAAGTCTTTTGGGATTATCAACAATTTGGTTTGTAATATCCTCAAAAAAATCAGCATTCAGATTATTTGGAATTAATAGAAAAAATAAAACTAATATTTTTTTTAAATATCTATTTATTTTAATTTTCATTTTTTTTACTTTTATATTTTTTCATCCAATCGCCAAATATTTTTATAGCATACTGCATATCCTCAGTTTTGTTAGGATGGCTCTTTGCTCTACCCAGCATGGTTGCGATGACATTCACCTGATACTTAATTGAACGATTTTTAATAGTTTTAATGGTGTAAAGAGCTTTTTCCTTGTTTTTAAATCCTAACCCATGAGTAGTAGTTTTAGGATTATAATCTGAATACAGCGATAAATTTAAAGGTTTAAATTTTTTACTTAAAGGCATTTTGTCTATAATTCTAAAAATTGTTTTATGATTAAGTTTATTCATTCTCTTTTTAGATTTGCCATCAAAACCAATTAGATTTATTGATGATTTTTCCTTTATATTAATTTTACAAATTAATTTTACATATCTTTTGTGAAAATCTTTTATTTTAGCTTGATATATTTTTTTTGCCTCTAGATAATTTCTATCCTTATAATTTGGAGTAGAAACAAGTAAAATTCTACTTTTCCATTTGTATTTTTCTAAGTTCATATTTTTTTGCTAGAGCATCTTTTTGAGCAGTATTTAACTTTTTCCCAATTCAATTTCCATTTCTTACGCCATGCAAAAGGTCTTTTGCAAACAAGACAAATTTTAGAGGGAAGATTTTCTTTTTTCACTAAATTGTATTTTGTTTAATAAATTTTTCTGCTGCAGAAAGAATTAATTTTTTTCTATCGCTTTTCATTTTATCAAAAATTCTAACCATCATAGAGAGTCTTGGATTTTTCAAAAAAAATTTTCTATTTCTATCAATAAATCTCCAATATAATCCATCCATTATGTTGCACCAATCACCTTTTTTAAAATCCATCATTTTCATAAAGTAACTTGATCCACAGATATATGGTTTCGTAGCAAATATTCCTCCATCACTAAATAATCCCATACCATAAACATTAGGCACCATTACCCAATCAGAGGAGTCTACAAACATTTCCATAAACCATCTGTAAACAATGGTAGGTTTTATTTCACAAAGATTCATGATGTTAGATAAAATCATTAATCTTTCAATGTGATGAGACCATCCATAATTTAGAGCATTTTTAATTGCATAATCTAGTGGAGGTAAACCAGTCGTTCCGTCATACCATGACTTTTTCATTTTACGATTTTGTTTAAAAAAGTTTCCAGTTTCCATTTCGTTTGAGTAACTTTGATAAATTCCTCTCATAAATTCTCTCCATCCTATAACCTGACGCACATAACCTTCTAAAGAATTTAATCTGATTTTCTTGCTCTTATGAAAATCTAAAACTTTTTTGATAATAAATTCTGGCGTGATTAAACCTAGGTTGATGTAGGGACTTAAAGCACTGTGAAACAAAATATTATCTTTTTGATCAACTGCATCTTCATAATCGCCAAATAAATTGGATTTCTCTTTGATAAAAAAATTTAGTAATTTAACTACGTCATTATAATCTGTAGCAAACCAAAAGTTTTTGGTTGTTCCTGGATGATCTTTAAATAGTTTCTCAATAATAGGTTTTAATTTTTTAGTATGATTAGTTTCATTTATTTTTGGGAATTTAGGAATGGAGATATTTTTTGGTAATTTATTTCTATTATCTTCATCAAAACTCCATTTACCTCCAATAGGATTTCCATCAGAACCCATTAATATGCCAGATTTTTTTCTCACTTCCTTGTAAAAAGTTGCCATGAATGGTTTTTTTGATTTTGAAAGATATTGTTTGAACTCATCTCTTGAATTTAAGAACATAGGAGTTTGAACAATATTCCATTTAATTTTTTCTTTTTTAGTAAACTGATTGATTTTTTTCTCAAAAAATTTATCCTCAACTTCAAAACTTGAAATCTCTTTTATTTTTTTTGAATTAATTATTTTTTTTAACTTTTTTAAATAATCATCTTTAAATTCTTTATCCTCAATTTTAAAATACTCTAATTTAAACTTATCTTTTTTAAGGGTTTCTGCATGTGAACGCATCGATGATAAGAAGAGAAGAATTTTATTTTTATGATGTTTTTCATAAGTGCATAATTGGTAATCTTCTGCCATTAGAAATAGGTGGTCTTTTTTGAAGCGGTCTAAGTATTTTGGTGGAAATAATTGATTGCCAAGTATAAAAAATAACTTCATATTTAAATATAACTAATATAAATTTTTATGTCAGAAAAATATCTTATTTTTGGTGCGACAGGATCAATCGGTTCTAGTTTGGCTGAACAATTAGTAAATTCAGGAAATTCAGTTCATATAGTTGGTAGGAATGAAAATGAAACTAAAAATATTTCTGAAAAATTAGGTTGTAATTTCACAATAGCTGATGTTTTGCAAGATGGATTTGTAGATAAAGTCAAAAATGATATTTCCGATGTAAAAGGTATTGCTTATTGCGTGGGTTCAATAGATTTAAAACCCTTAAGAATGGTTAATGAAAATGATTTTAACAAATGTATGAAATTAAATCTCTATTCAGCAGTTGAGGTTATTAAAAGTTATCAAGAAAACTTAAAAAAAAATAAAGGTTCCGTGGTTCTATTTTCTACAGTAGCAGCACAAAGAGGGTTTACTAATCACGCAATAATAGCTTCAACAAAAGCTGCCGTTGAGGGTTTGACAGTTTCTTTGGCTGCAGAATTTGCTCCAAACATAAGAGTAAACTGTATTGCACCAAGTTTAACCAATTCTAAAATCGCTGAACCAATGTTAAAGAACAAGGCTTTAGCAGATGGAATTGCAAAAGCTCATCCATTAAAGAGACTGGGTGAGGGAAAAGACTCAGCATCTTTAGCTAAATTTCTTATTACAGATGATAGCTCATGGGTGACAGGTCAAATTATAGCAGTTGATGGTGGAAGATCAAAGCTTTCGTAAAGTGAAAAGGTTTATTTTCTCAGTATCTTTATTCTTACTCTTAACAAACCTCTCATTTGCAAAAAATTTCAATTTAGAAAAAATTGTGGATTTAAATGGTCCTTGGGGCTCATCATTTATTAATAATGAAGAACTTATTATAACTGAAAAAAGTGGAAAAATAAAAATTATAAATATTGTATCAAAACAAATTTCTGAAATAAATCACAATCTTAATTTTTTAGAACATGGCCAAGGTGGAATACTAGATATTCTTTTTAAAGATAATTTTATTTATGTATCTTACGCAGAAAATAGAGGTAATGGCAAAACCAGCACCTCAATTGCAAAAACAAAATTTTCCAAAAAAGAATTAAAATTTGAAAATATTTTCCAAGCAAATCCTCCTATTAATTCTGGTTATCATTTTGGATCAAGATTAGCGATTAAAGATGACTACCTTTTTGCATCTGCTGGTGAAAGAGGTGAAGGTATGATTGCGCAAGATCCAACAAAACATCCAGGGAGCATTATAAGAATAAATTTAGATGGAAGTATTCCAAAGGACAATCCTAGATTTAAAGGGAAATCTAACTGGCTTCCAGAAATATATCAAATCGGTATTAGAAATCCTCAAGGCTTAGTTTTATCTCCATTTGACGGAAAAATTTACATGAGTAATCACGGAGCAAGGGGTGGAGATTGGTTTGGTGAGGCTAAAGAAGGTGAAAATTATGGTTGGAAAATTTTAGGATGGGGAGGGACAAATTACTCTGGTATCCCAATTGGACCTAAATGGAAGCCAGGCTTCACAAAAGCAATTCATTATTGGGTACCCTCAATTGCCACAAGTGCCATCACAATTTACAAAGGTAAGGAATTTAGTGAATGGAATGGTCATGCACTTATAACATCATTGAAAGATCAATCTTTAAGAAAACTGATATTTAAAGATTTATCAAATGTAAAAGAAGATATTATTTTTCAAAAAAAAATTGGAAGATTAAGAGATATACAAGTACATCCAGAAAATGGTAAAATTTATTTTTTAGCAGGAGATAGTTTGTGGCTAATGCAAAAAATTCAATAGTTTTAAATGACTATTGATTTCTTATAAGTGGATAAACCTTTGGATTTAAATATTTGATGTTAGTTAATAATATCAGTACTAAAGTTACAAAACCAATAGATAGTCCAAGGTAAATTAAGACTTCAAGATTAAACTTCCAAGATAACTCAAAAATATTTTCAATTATAAATTTGGAACCAATTACAGCAAAAAAAATTGCAATCATTATTACTGATATAAAAATGATCATAAATTCAATTAATGAAGAAAAGATAATCTCTTTTCTTGAAAACCCTAAAATTTTAAAAACTAAATTTTGATATTCTCTTACTTTTCCTTGAACCATAATCGCACTTGATATTACTATTAAGCCAATAACAATGGTGACTGTTGAAATTACAATAACTGCTATGAAAACTTTATTTAAAATATTTGTGACTTTATTTAAATAATCTGCAATTTTAATCATTGATAAACTAGGGAAAATTTCAAGCATTTTTGTTTCATCAAATTTATTTAAATTATAGAACTTTGTGGTCGCTAAATATTCGTGGGGAATATTTTTTGCAAAGTCAGGATTAAACAGCATTGCAAAATTTATATTAAGATCTCTATAATCAACCTTTCTAAAGTTGACTATTTCACCATCAACTTCTCTACCATAGATATTTAAAGTAAATATATCTCCTAATTTAATATTAAAATCCTTAGCAACCTTAGCGTCTAATGATATCTGAAGTTGGTTTGGTTTAGACAAATCCCACCATTTACCATCAATAATTAGATTATCTTCAGGAACTTCTTTTGTCCAAGATGATCTCCGTTCACTACCTATAACCCAATAGCTATCATTTTCAGGTGTAATATATGTATTTGGATTTATACCATTAATCCTTAATATTCCTGAAGAAACCATTGGCACAATTTCAACATTAGCATCAGAATCCATTGATAAAATTATTTGTTCAAACTTTCCACGCTCTCCATTTTGAATACCCACAAAAAAATAATCAGGAGCGATGTCGGGAATTGATTTTGCTATTTCTCTTTTAAAGTTAGTTCCAACTAATGCCAAAGTCAAAAGTAATGTGACACCTAGGCCTAAAGACATAATTGTTATAGGTGTGATACTTTTAGATTGTGTAATATTTTTAATAGATACTTTTAAAGTAGTGCTCGAATTAAATCTAAACTTTTTTAATGAAAATATGATTAATTTTGAAAGTAGAAAAAATATAATCAAACAAATAAAAAATGCTCCAAAATACCCAAGACTATAAGTAAGATTTTCTGATCTATAGGTAAATATTAAAATCAAAATTGATAACATGAAAATACTCATAAAAATTAATTTCTTTGAATAATAAAATTGTAAATTTTGGAAAATATTTCTAAATAGACTTGATGCTTTGACTTGATCAATAGAACTAATTGTAGGAATGGAAAAAATTGTCAAAACTAACAAACCTATTAAAAATATTTTAAAAAAATTAAAAAAAGAAAAAAATAAGTTTATGTTAAGTCCAAAGCTACTTGACAAATATTTGTCTACTAATGGCACAATTAGTAAACTACTGAGGTACGCCAAAATAGTAATTATAAATAATAATATTACTAATTGAAGATAATAAAGTTTTTTAATATTACCAGAATAGAAACCTAAAGCCTTTCTTACTGCTATAGACAAGTTATTTTGATTTATAAATGACAGAAGAGTATTAGCAATTCCAATACCAGCAATTAGCATTGCACTAATTGAGACAAGGGATAAAAATTGTGAAAAGTTACCAATTACTCTTTTTAATCCACTCGCTGCATTTTCTGGATATCTAATTTTTACCTTTTGATCGTCTTTAAAAATACTTTCGATTTTTTTTATGATTATTTCTGGGTCATCATTATTATCAAATTTTACTTTGTATTCGTAATTTAAAAAATTTCCTATTCCATTAAGTTTTAAGATATCCAAAGTTTGTTTACCTGTTAAAACCCAATCTCCAAAAGTCACAAATCCACTTACATCTGGAACAGATCTTACCTTACCAATAACAAGAAATTCTTGATCTTGAATTTTTACAATTTCATTTGTCTTGATATTTAAGGTTTTTGATAAACTCTCATTAATTAAAATTGTATAAGGTTCATTTTGCATTCTTTCATAAGCACCAGCAGGTTCATAAGTTACCTCACCATATAAAGGATATTTTTGATCAACAGTTTTTATTCTAGTGAATAAAGATTTATTTTTCTTTCGATTTGTTGTTGAGAGCATTGTACTAAATTCAACCATCTCTGACATAATTGTAAACTCTTCAACTTTATTTAATAAATCTATATTTCCTTGATTTCTATTATAATCAATTTCTAAGTCTCCACCTAAAAGCTCTTTGGCATTTTCTTTGAGTTCTTTTTTCAAACTATCCTCAATAGTAAATATTGCACTTAATATGAAAAGACTTATGAACAGGGTGATGATTATACTTGAGATTTTTTTATAGTTCCTTTTTAAATCTCTCAGAGCATATATTAAGATAAACTTGTATTGATAAAATCTATTTAATTTTTCCATCTTTAATCTTAATTTTTCTGCTTGCACGGTTAGCAAGTTTTGGGTCGTGTGTTACCATTATTAACGAGGAACTTTCCTCTTTGACATACCTAAATAAAATTTTAGAAATCATATCGGAATTTTCTGTATCTAAATTTCCTGTAGGTTCATCAGCTAGAATTAGCTCTGGCTTCATAGCAATAGCTCTCGCGATAGCGACACGTTGTTGTTCTCCTCCAGATAACTGACTGGGTAGATTGTTTAGTCGATGTTTTAGTCCAAATCTATCTAAAAGAGATTTTGCTTCTTTCTCAGGATTTTTGAATTTATTCAATTCAAGAATTAAGGTTACATTTTCTAGTGCCGTATAATTGGGGATTAGATAAAAAGACTGAAAAATTATACCAATATTTTTTTTTCTGATTTTTGATACTTCGTCTTCACTCAATTTTGTAATTTCTTTGTCTAGAAAGTATATCTTGCCTGAAGTTGGACGCTCTAAACCACCAATTAACATGATTAAACTTGTTTTTCCTGAACCGCTTTCACCTACTATTGAAATAGTCTCTTTTTTTTTTGTGGTCAAATTTATGTCTTTCAAAACGCTAATATTATCTTTACCAGTTTGGTATTTAAGATTTATTTTTTTTAATTTAAGAAGAGTGCTCATGAACAAAAGTTTTATTATTAAAATAATTATTATATGTCTACTAACCATTAATGCATATGCACTCGAAAAGGTTGTGTTATTTGGTGATAGTTTGATGGCCGGTTATGGTTTATCTGATGCCGATAGTTTACCAGTCGTTTTAGAAGAGAATTTAGAAGCAAAGGGCTATAATATTGAGATTGTTGATGGCAGTGTTTCTGGTAGCACATCTTCAGGTGGCTTAAATAGAGCTGATTGGACTTTAACTGAGCCAGATATAGATCTAATAATTTTATGTTTGGGCGCCAATGACATGTTAAGAGGTATCGAGCCAAAAGAAACAAAAAGCAATTTAGAAAAAATCATAAAAATTGCTCAAGATAAAAATATTGAAATTATTCTAGCTGGAATGATTGCTCCAACCTCACATGGTTTTACTTATAAAAAAAAATTTGACAAAATTTTTCCTGATTTAGCCAAAGAATTAAAAATTGAGCTTATTCCTTTTTTACTAGAGGGAGTAGCTATGAAGCCTGAATTTAATCAAAGTGATGGCATACATCCAAACGAAAAAGGGACAATAATAATTAGTAGAACGTTAGAAGAGACAATAATAAAAGCTCTAAATAAAAAAAATTAATCAAAGTGCAAAGAAAACCTTATCACCATTTAGTAGACGGTAGTTTTAGAAATCCTGAGGGTTCACCAAAAGCTGACCCTAACATTAGATGGTCCTTCAAAATTTTTAATAAAGAAAAAAAGAAACTAGATATGACAGTTCCTAAAGAGCATGTAATTGAAAAAAAAAAGGTTTTATCAGATCTGAAGAAATATCAAGAAGATGATTATGTGGCTTGGATTGGACATGCAACGTTTTTAATAAAACTTGGTCAAACTACAATAATCACAGACCCTGTGTTCTCTAAAAACGCTGGGCCACTTATATTTGGCCCAAAAAGATATACAGAACCAGCGCTAACTCTAAATGAAATACCAAAAATAGATTTATTTTTATTAACTCATAACCACTACGACCACCAAGATGCATACACGATTAGAAAGTTTCCATATAAAGATGCAAAGGTGTTACTGCCTCTTAAACTTGGGAAATACTTCAGGAGATATAAAGATATTAATGAAATGGATTGGTATGACGAAATAAAAGTAAATGAAAAATTGAAAGTTACATTTTTACCCGCAGTTCATTGGTCAAAACGTGGTCTAACTGATACCAATAAAACTTTATGGGGAAATTTTTTAATTGAATATAATGGAAAAAAAATTTTATTTGGGTGTGATACTGGAATTGGAGATATTTATAAAGACATAGGTAATAAATACGGTCCAATTGATCTAACTTTTATCAATATAGGAGCCTATAATTTTTACCCAATAATGCCTTACAAAGATAAATCAATTTATCATACCAACCCAGAAGAGGCTTTAGAAATTGCAAAAAATTTAAAAAGTAAAAAAGTAATTGGGATGCACTGGGGAACATTTGTTTTATCTCTTGAGCCAATTATGGAGCCACCAATTCGATTTAAAAATGGAGCTGAAAAATATGGTTTTAAAAAGGAAGATGCCATTATTTTTAAAATTGGTGAGTTTGGATCTTTAAAAGAATTGCTTAATTACAATTAGTTATCTAATAATTTTTTTTTAGCTTTTTCAAATTCTTCTTGAGTCAAAACACCATCTTTTAATAATTGATTCAGTCTTTCAATTTCATCACTAAGTTGATTTCCTTCATCTGAAATTTCATCGAATTTTTCTTCATTACTGTTCTGGTAAGCTTTATTTGCACTTCTAGCACTAGAACCTTCCATAATGGCTTTAGCACCCAAATATAAAACAAATGCAAGAATTGGAATTACTAGAGCAAAAAAAATAATCTTTTCCATTAATTAATCCTCATCTTCTTCTCTCCAATTTTTTTCATACATTAACCATGCTGCAAATATTACGGAAAATGTTCCAACAATCATACCATAATCAAATCCTGTTTGTTGATCATAAAGATACCATCCTAATTGAGTGGCACCAATTGGTGGGACCGTAAGAATGCCCATAATGATAGCAATCCTGTAAGGGTATTTAGGTTTTTTCATAATGTAATTTATCAAATATTTTTAAACGATTTAAATATTAAATTTGCGATCTTTTGAAACAGTCTATTGTATTTTTAAGTAAACAAGCGATAGTCATTGGTCCAACACCACCGGGAACTGGTGTTAAGGCTTTTGCATTTTTTGAAACTTCATCAAAAGCAACATCTCCAACAATACCCTTATCTGTTTTATTGATACCAACATCAATTACAATAGTATCTTTTTTAACCCAATCACCTTTCACAAGTTCAGGTATTCCAACTGCTGCAACAATAATATCTGCCTCTAAGCACTCAGCTTTTAAATTCTTTGTTCTTGAATGAGTAATTGTTACAGTACAATTTTCTTTCAAAAGGAGTTGGGTCATTGGTTTTCCATTTAAATTTGATCTTCCAACAATGACTGCTTTTTTGCCACTTAAATTTGGTTCAATCTTTTTAATTAATAAATAACATCCTAATGGTGTACATGGAATTGAACTTTGATATCCTGAAGAAAGATTTCCTACATTCATGGGATGAAATCCATCAACATCCTTTGATGGTGCTATCGCTTCAATAATTTTTTGTTTGTTGATATGTTTAGGCAGTGGCAATTGAACAAGTATACCTGAAACTGAGTCATTACTATTAAGTTCTGAAATTTTATCAAGTATCACTTTCTCCTTTACCGAGTCTGGATATTTTATTACTTCAGATCTTAATCCTACTTCATTAGCAAATTTTTCTTTATTTTTTACGTAAATTTGACTGGGTGTTAAATCACCTATCAATATGACACTAAGGCCGGGTATTTTGTTGTACTTAGTTTTAAGACTTGAAACTTCCTTTTTAAGTTCTTCTCTTAATTCAGCAGCAATTTTTTTTCCATCAATTAGAATCATAAATCGTTAAAATATTAGTGGTGCAACGTAGAGCTTCATACACATTTCTATAAACCAAATCAATATAAGTAAAATTATAGGCGAGATGTCAAGAGAACCTAAATTAGGCAAAAAACGTCTGATTTTATTTAAAAGCGGATCAGTTAGTCTATAAGTTAAATCCAAAATTGAATATACAAATCTATTCTGTGTATTTAAAACGTTAAAAGCCACCAACCAACTTACAATGACATTTGCTATAACTACATAAGAATAAAGTTTTAATAATTGTAAAACTAAATAAAAAATAGCTATCATTTTTTCTCTATGTAGATTGACGAACTAGGAAAAGCAAATGAAGCATTATTTTTTTCTACAATTTGTTTTATTTCAAGAGCTAATCTTTCTTTCACAGAGAGCCATTCATTCCAACTACTAGAATTCGTAAAACATCGAACATACATGTCTATTGAACTATCAGAGAACTTATCTACTCTAACAGCTATACCTATTCTTGTATTAAAGTCCTCATTTTTTTTTATATGATCTTCAATTTGATTCCTAATAGTTTTTAATTGGTCAATAGTTGTGTCATATTGCAAAGTGATAATCCAACTTATTAACCAATTGGAAGTTTCACTTACATTAACAACTGCATTTTCAGCAAATTGAAAGTTTGGAATAATTGCTAAAGATTTGTCAAATTTTCTTATAGTAGTAGACCGAAAACCAATTTTTTCAACTATGCCTTCAATTATTCCATCAACTGAAATCCAATCGCCTATTTTAAATCTTTTTTCGACGAGCACTAAGATTCCGGAAATTAAATTTTTAAATAAATCTTGAGCACCTAAAGCAACTGCTACACCAAACAAACCTAGTCCAGCTATAATTGGACCTATTTTTATTCCCCATAATTCTAAAACTGCCGCAAGTCCTAAAATAAATATTAATATCTTTAATGATTTGATGATCCATCCGATTAATTCTTTTGTAAGAACCTTATCAAGGCCACTTAAAATATAAGAAATTGGTTCAATGATTTGATGTATTACCCAAAAAATTAGAATGGTTATTAAAGTTCTATTAATCGTATCAACAACTTCCCTGCCTTCGATTGAGAAAGTCATGTAATAACTTGCAATAAAAAAACCCAACACTATTGGTAAAAATCTTGCTGGTCCAATCAATGCTGATACAAATGTATCATCTAATTTATTAGTCGTTCTTTTTGAAATAATTTCTAACTTTTTTATGATAAGTTTACTAATAAGTCCTCTAAAAATTAGAAAGATAAAAAAAATTCCTAAACCGATTAGAATTTGGAAAATATCTACACCTAAAATTCCTTTATTCCAGACTGATATAAACATTTCAGAAAAATTATTTAACATTTCCATATTTAGATTTTATATAACAAAAATTCTTCCTCTCCAGGATTAAAAAGAAAAATTTTTTTCCACTTTATTTCATTTAATATTCTAGAGGTTTTTTCACCCATACACATCAGATTAGTATTCATCCACAAGTTTTCCGATCGATAAACTTTTACAAAATTTAGAAAACTTAAAGCACTATTTTGAGAGTAAATATAGACTATATTGGGTATCTTTTTCTTTAATTCAATAACAAATTTTTCATCAAAATTTTTGACATGATTAGTGCGGTAGTTGACAACTCTATTAATATCATATCCCCTTTTCAATAATTGCTTATCAAGATCTATAGAGATTGTTTCACCACTTACATAAAGTAATTTTCCTGATTTTGAGTCAAAATTTTGTAAAATTAACTCTTTTAGATTTTCCACATTACCTTCGGCAGAAATAACATTTTGAAAACCAAAGCCTCTAGCCTTTTTTTCTGAAGCATTTCCAACACAAAAACAAATAAGTTTTTTATCTATAGGTTTGATATCTAAAAATTTAATAGCATTAGCACTGGTAAAAATTATGCCTTTATAATTTGTAAAAATTATTTCGTCATGATTAACTTTATCTACTGATAATAATGGTAGATGTGAAACTTGATGTCCTAAAGATTTAAATTTCATAATCATTTCTGAACAATCTTCAAGTGGTCTGGTCAGTAAAATATGCATATCATTTTTTATAGGCATTATTTGATTTTGTCTTTAATATTTTTCCTATTTGTTCACCAAGTTCTTGCGCATTTTGAATTTCTGAAGATTTTTTTTCATAAAATCTTTTTGTACCATCTAAAGAAAAAAGTTCTGCCACTACAACAATGTTATTTCCTTTTACTACCGCATGAACACCAACTGCTGTTTCACAATCTCCCTCTAAAACTTTTAAGACATTTCTCTCTGCAATAGCTCTTTGGCAAGTTTCTTGATGATTTATCTTGGTTAATAATCTTTTTATTTCACTTTCTTTTTCACGTGTTTGAAGTGAAATTATTCCTTGTCCAGCACTTGGGATTAAATCCTCAACTGAGAATACTTCAGAAACTTGATCACTCATTTCTAAGGAGTTTATACCTGCGTATGACAAGATTACAGCGTCATATAATCCATCTTTAAGTTTTTTAATTCTTGTATCAACATTTCCCCTTATAAGTTTGCAATCAATATCCGGCCTAATGTTTTTAATTTGAAATTCTCTTCTAAATGAAGAAGTTCCAATAATTGAATTAGGTTCCAATTCTCTTAATTTTTTTTTATTTTTTGTTATTAAAATTTCTCTTGGATCATTTCTTTCTAAGAATGTTTCTGTACAAAGACCTTTCGTTTCAATAGTGGGCATATCTTTAAGGGCATGTACCGCTATATCAATTTTTTCATCTAAAAGTTCTTTTTCTATATTTGATGAAAATAAGCCTTTCCCCCCTATTTCTGATAATCTCGCATCTTGAACTTCATCGCCTTGGGTTTTTATTACTTTTATAAAAATATCATCAGAATTTAAGTTGCTATTTTGAACAATCTTTTCTTTTGCAATTTCAGCGTAAATCAAAGCCAACTTACTGCCTCTTGAACCAATAATTATTTTCTTATTCATAAAAAATTTATTTCTTACTTGTATTGAGATTGTACAATTAATAAAACCTATTTGAATGAGTAAAAAACCCTTAATTCTTGGAATAGAAACAAGTTGCGATGAAACAGCTGCTTCTATAATAACTGAAAATGAGCAAGGAAATCCAATAATTTTATCAAATATTGTTTCAAGTCAAGTAAATGTCCATAAGGAATTTGGTGGTGTGGTACCTGAGTTAGCCGCTCGTTCTCACGTTGAAAAAATAAATTGGATTGTTCAAAAAGCAATAAATGAAAGTGGAAAGAAAATAACTGAAATTGATGCCGTGGCATCTACAGCTGGACCTGGATTAGTTGTTTGCCTATCTATTGGTTTAAGTTTTGGTAAAGCACTTGCTGCATCAATAAACAAACCTTTCATTGCAATAAATCATTTAGAAGGTCATGCGCTAAGTCCGAGACTAATTTCAAACTTAGATTACCCTTATCTTCTCTTATTAATTTCTGGTGGACACTCTCAATTTTTAAGTGTTGAGGGACTTGGAAAATATAAGAGATTAGGCACAACAATTGATGATGCTTTAGGGGAAGCATTTGATAAAACTGCAAAACTTTTGGGTGTCGCGTTTCCAGGAGGTCCACAAATTGAAATTTTAGCTAAAAATGGAAACCCGAACAGGTATAATCTGCCAAAACCCATTTTTAACAAAGGAGGTTGTAATTTATCATTCGCTGGACTTAAAACTGCAATTTTAAAGATAGCTAAAAATATAAAAACAGAAAAAGAAAAGTTTGATCTTGCTGCATCATTTCAAAAGACAATTGAAGAAATATTGTACAAAAAAACTAAAATTGCATTCAGAGATTTCGAAAATAGGATTAAACTTAAAGAGAAAATATTTGTAGTTGCAGGAGGTGTGGCCGCAAATAAGAAAATTAGATCGATGTTAATTAATCTCTGTGAAGAAAAAAATTATAAAAGTATATTTCCACCAATTGAATTATGTGGAGATAATGCGGCCATGATAGCGATGGTTGGATTAGAAAAATTTAAGTTAAAACAGTTTAGTAATTTAGATTATCCTGCCAAACCTAGATGGTCATTAGATGAAGAAGCTGCTTTTTTGAAAGGTGCAGGTGTTCGATTATAATGAATTACTGGTTATTAAAGTCCGAACCTGATGTGTGGTCAATTGATCAACAAAAAAAAGCTGGTTTAAAAGGAGCACCCTGGGATGGTGTTAGAAATTACCAGGCGGCAAAGAATTTAAAAAATATGAGAAAAGGTGATTTTTGTTTTTTTTATCATTCAAATATAGGAAAGGAGATTGTTGGAATAGTTGAAGTGATTAAAGAATACTACCCGGATAAAACAGACCAATCTGGACGATTTGTTGCTGTTACTGTTAAGTTTCTCAAAAAACTTAAAAAACCCGTTAAATTAGAGGAAATTAAAAAAAATAAGGAATTAAGCCATTTATCTCTCATAAAACAAAGTAGATTATCAGTAATGCCAATCGACTCTAAAAGCTGGAAAATTTTAAACAACATGGGTAAAATTTAATATAAAAAAAATGC
>CACIZB010000008.1 GCA_902591025.1 uncultured Pelagibacteraceae bacterium | reverse complement strand
TTTTATCCCAACAATTTCATTAACTAATTCTAAATTATTAGTAGGACCATTATGCTTCAACAATCCTTCCAAAGTTTCTATTGTAAGATTTAAGCCCTTAAACTTAAGATATTTGTTTTCTAAAAACATAACTATTCTTAAAGTTTGTAAATTATGATCAAAACCACCATGATTAGACATACAATCGTTCAAAGAATCCTCACCAGCATGTCCAAATGGAGTATGACCTAAATCGTGAGCAAGACTTAAAGTTTCTGTTAAATCCTCATTTAAATTGAAATAACGTGCTATAGACCTTGCAATTTGAGATACTTCCATCGAATGTGTTATTCGAGTTCGATAATGATCACCCTCTGTATTTACAAACACTTGTGTCTTATGTTTTAATCTTCTAAATGAAGCGCTATGAATAATTCTATCTCGGTCTCTTTGAAATGAAGATCTATATTTAGAGGGTGTTTCATAAAATATTCTCCCCATACTTTTGAATAAACCTAGTTTTGAGTAATTTTTCATCCTTTAAAATATAATTTTTAGCACTATATTACTATTACCAGTCATCGATTATGATTAAAGAAATTAAATTTACCGATAAAGCACTAAAACAGATCAATGTTCTTTTGTCTAAAAAAGATAAAGGCTCTTTTTTTAGAATCGCTATCAAAGGTGGTGGATGCTCAGGTTTTCAATACGAATTTACTTTTGACAAAGAAAAAAATGATGATGATTTAGAATATGAAAATATATTAATTGATAAAACTTCAGCAGATTTACTTAAAGGATCAGAAGTTGACTATGTTTCAGAGTTAATAGGCGAACAATTTAAGATAAATAATCCACAAACGAAGTCATCTTGTGGTTGTGGTGTCTCCTTTTCACTTTAATGAAAATTTCATCATGGAATGTAAATTCTGTTAGAGCAAGAATTGAGAATATAAAAAGTTATCTTTTAAAATATAAACCTGACATTTTGATGATGCAGGAAATCAAAACTGAAGATTTAAATTTTCCATACGATGATTTTTCATCTATGGAATATGAAAGTCACGTATTTGGTCAAAAAAGTTATAATGGAGTTGCAATTATTTCAAAAGGAAAATTAAAGAATATCAGAAAAGATCTCATTAAAGATAAACTAAAACAATCAAGAATAATTTCTGCTGAAATGGAATATAAGAAAAAAAAAATCCAATTAATCAATATTTACACTCCTAATGGCAATCCAGTCGACACTGAAAAGTATGATTATAAGAAAAAATGGCTCAATGACTTAATTAAACAATTAAAAAATTTAAGTAAAAAAAATCAAAATATTATTTTGGCTGGGGATTTTAACATAATACCATCAGAGGAAGATGTATATAATCCAAAAAGTTTTGAAGATGATGCCTTGTTTAGATTAGAAATTAGAAAAAAATTGAGAGAAATGATTAATCTAGGTTTTAATGATGTCTATAGACATTTTTATGATACCAAAGAAGGTTATACATTTTGGGATTATATGAGAGGAGCATGGCAAAAAAATAATGGAATGAGAATAGACCATTTTTTAGTCTCAAATTCTCTAATAGACAATATTAAAAGTATCAATATTAATAAAGACCCTAGAGGACAAGAAAAGCCATCAGACCATACTCCTATAGAAATAACTTTAACTTAACACCCTTTAAATGATTTTGACATGTTGCCAATCAAATCAAAGTATAATTTTTTTCCAGGATCAAGTGTAGCTCCTAATGGATCTATCACACCTGTTGCAACATTGGTATCTTTTGCTACAGCTTTTATTATATCTGGATTAAATTGAGGCTCAGAAAATATACAACTCACTTTATCATGCTCGATTACTTCTCTAATTTCAGCTAATTGTTCAGCACCTGGCATAACATCAGTGTTTACTGTAAATGCTCCAAGAATATTTATCCCAAATCTTTTTTCAAAATATTGATAAGCATCATGAAAAACTATTGATTTAAAATCTTTATTTAATTCAGATTTAACTTTCTTAGTTAGTTTATCTAAATCATTATGTGCTTTCTTTAAATTTGCTTTATATTTTGCCTCATTTTTTTGATCATTTTCAATTAAGTGTTCTGCCATTTCACTTAAAATTATTTTTGCATTCATCGGATCAAGCCATATGTGTGGATCAAACTCTCCGTGAGCATGTCCCTCGTGTCCATGGTCATCGTGACCATCTTTTTTATGATCATCGTCATGTCCGTGTTCATCATGGCCATGTTCTTTTTCTTTTTTATCATGATCGTGATCATCATGATCGTCTTCTTTCTTAGCATGATCGTCATGATCATCTTCCTTATGCCCATGATCGTCATGACCTTCAAAAATATTTCTTTCTCTAAATTTAAGTTTAGTTAAACCTTTAATTTCCATTAATTCGATTTTTTCAGCATCTTTTGCAATTGTTTTTAATGGTTTCTCTAAAAAGGTTTCGATATCCTCACCTACCCAAAATATAATATCTGCATTTTGTATCATTTTTGCGTGTGATGGTTTAAGTGCAAATCCATGTGGGGAAGCATAACCATCAACAATTAAATCTGGTTTACCAACACCATCCATTAGATAACTTGCAAGCGAATGGATTGGTTTTATTGCTGCAACTACTTTAATCTCAGCGTTTGCTGGTGTAAATATTGTTAAGAATGATAATAGTGATAGGATTAATGGTAATTTTTTTAAGTTTTTCATATGTTGTATATTTAAATTGTTATAATATAACACCATGTAATAATATAACAATTATTAGTCAAGAAAAAAATGAGCACTGATCAAAATATATTGGTAAAATTAAACGATGCTGGTTTACAGTTGAATAACAAATGGCTAGTCAAAGGTGTTTCACTACAGGTTGAAAAAGGAAAAATAGTTACTCTGATAGGTCCAAATGGATCAGGAAAAAGCACAACAGCTAAAATTGCTTTAGGTATTTACAAAAAGATTGATGGTTCAGTTGAAAAATACACCAATAGAGTTGGATATGTTCCACAGAAAATTTCAATTGATTGGACGTTACCGCTAAGAGTAAATGATTTCATGATGTTAACAGAAAGTCTTAATAAAGAGACAATAGATGAAGCTTTATCTTTAACTGGTGTCATTCATCTGAAAGACAAAAATTTGGGAGATTTATCAGGTGGTGAATTTCAAAGAGTACTACTTGCTAGAGCCATATCAAAAAAACCTGATCTATTAGTACTTGATGAACCGGTGCAGGGAGTAGATTTTACTGGTGAAATAGCTTTATACGAACTAATTAAGAAAATTTCTGATGAATTAAGTTGTGGGATCTTATTAATTTCACACGACTTACATACAGTTATGAGTGCAACAGACCATGTTGTTTGTTTAAACGGCCATGTTTGTTGCTCAGGGTCTCCAATAGATGTTGCAAAAAACAATGAGTATAAAGCTTTATTTGGAGAGCAGGCTTCTCAAATATTGAGTAGATATGAGCATAAACACGACCATATTCATACAGATGAAGGTGAAATTAAAAAAAATTAGATGTTTGATGATTTTTTTATAAGAGCTTTAGTAGCTGGAATTGGAGTTGCTTTTGTAACAGGACCTCTTGGTTGCTTTGTCATATGGAGAAGATTATCTTATTTTGGTGACACCTTAGCTCACTCTGCTCTATTGGGAGTGACATTAGCTTTTACTATGGAATTTAATATTGCTATTTCAGTATTTATTATTTCCTCGATGATAGCTTTAATTTTGATTCAACTTCAGAAAAAAACGAATTTACCAGGTGATGCTTTGTTGGGTCTTCTAGCTCATTCATCTCTGGCAGTTGGACTTGTTGTGATTGGTTTTTTAACATTTATCAGGTTTGATATTATGGGATTATTATTTGGAGATATTTTAGCAGTTTCGGTTGATGATTTATTGATAATATGGATTGGAGGAGCATTAATCCTTTTAGTTCTAAAATTAATTTGGAAGCCTTTATTCGCTTCAACAGTAAATTATGAACTAGCAGAGGCAGAAGGATTAAATCCGGATAGAGCTAAAGCTATATTTACAATTTTAATGGCAGCAATCATCGCTATTTCAATTAAAATGGTTGGATTACTATTAATTACTGGAATGCTGATTATTCCTGCTGCAATGGCAAGAAATTTATCATCAAGTCCACAAAGTATGGTCATCTATTCAATTATAGGAGGATTATTATCTGTAATTATAGGATTGTTCACATCTTTAGAGTTTAATACTTCTTCGGGTCCATCAATTATAACAGCAGCTTTATTATTATTCATACTTTCGTTATTTAAAATAAAACAATCTATTAAATTGAAAAATTAATGAGGAATCAGTAAAATGAAAACAATGCATAAAGAACATACTCTCACAAAAAATCAGCAAATTATTTTTGATTTAATTGATAAATCTCCTGAACCAATGAAAGCTTATTCAATCCTTTTTAATGTTCAAAAAAAAGGCATTAGAGCTCCATTACAAGTTTATAGAGCATTAGATAAGCTAGTTGAAATAGGAAAAATTCATAAAATTGAAAGTCGAAATGCCTTTATTGCATGTCATAATTCAAGCTGCCAGATATCAAAAGCTACTGCATTTTCAATCTGTGAGATCTGTGAGAAGGTAACAGAAATCAGCAGTGCAAGTCTCTCCAAATACTTAGCTAATTTCAAAGACAAAGACGGTATGAAATATAGTAAATACAATCTTGAGTTTTTTGGATTATGTAAAAAGTGTAGATAATCCTTTATTTTAATAAATTCTTAACATAACTGGAATAATAATAACGAAAGGTAAATTTATGTTTATAAAAAAATATTTAAAATGGATCAGTACGTTTCTAGTTTTAGTGGGAATACTTCTTACAAATTTAAATATATATCCATTAAATATATATTTTCATGGATTAGGAGTTGTTGGATGGACTATCGCTGGATTTATCAGCAAAGATAAAGCGATACTAACAAACTTCGGATTACAAATTCCACTGTTTGTAATTGGTATTTACAAGATTATTTTTTAAATGAAGAATATATTGTTTGTATGCACAGGTAATTCAGCAAGAAGTATTATTGCTGAAAGTATAATAAATAACGAGTATGACGATTTGTATAAAGGTTTTAGTGCTGGGAGTAATCCAACAGGAAAAATTAATGAAGATGTGAAGAATTATTTATTATCAAAACATTATGATGTTTCAAATTATAGATCTAAAAATTTTAATGAGTTTATAAATGATCAAATTAAAATGGATTATGTGATTACAGTTTGTAATAATGCCAATAACGAAGTCTGTCCTATTTGGCCAAATAAAGATCAGATAATTCATTGGGATATAGAGGATCCTGTTAAATTACTTAATGAAACAAACGACTTAAATAAAAAAGATGAAATAATAGAAAAAGTTTACAATAATATTCATAAAAGAATAAAGGAACTACTTTATGAAAAATAAAAGCCGCTATTTTCTTGCTGAATTATTAGGCAGTTGTTTTTTAGTAATGATTATTGTTGGCTCAGGTTTAATGGCTGAAAACTTAACCAATGATGTTGCTGTGATGTTAATAGCTAATACTATAGCAACAGGAGCAGGTTTATTTGTGCTTATTACAGTATTTGCTGATGTATCAGGAGCTCACTTTAATCCATTTGTAAGTATCGCAATGACAATAACAGGTAAATTAAAAAAGAAACTATTACCCTACTATATCATTGCTCAATTGGTTGGTTGCTTAATTGGTGTTGGTTTAGCTAATTTCTTTTTTGAACATGAAGTTTATGAATTGTCTACTAAATCAAGAGATGGAATTTACATACTCACATCTGAGGTAATAGCAACATTAGGACTTATAGTGATAATTTTTGGGTCTATGAAGTCAGGCAAAATTGCTGTTGCTGCTAGTGTTGGTCTTTATATTACTGCAGGTTATTGGTTTACCTCCTCTACTTCTTTTGCAAATCCAGCTGTTGCAATTGCTAGAACATTTACAGAGTCTTTTACAGGTATTAGTTATCTAAACACTCCTTATTATATTTTAGCCGAGCTTGTAGGAATGTTAATTGCTGTATTTATTGTTAAAAAGTTATTTTTAGAAAAAAATTGAAAAATATAAAACTTACCAATCGAATAAGTTTAATTAACAAAAAATTTAAAAAAAAAGAGTTTTATCATTATCTTAAAACTTCTAACCTTTCATTAGTAATACCTAAGATTAAAGACAAATATGTAGTAGTTTCCCAAAAAAGAGTTCCAATTAACAAAATTAATTACGAGTTTCCTTCTGGCATAGTGGAAAAAAAGGAAACAACTCTGCAATCAGCACAAAAAGAATTAAGAGAAGAAACAGGATATAGATCAAGATCAAAATTGACTAAAATAGTTAGTTTTTATACAGAGCCTGGACGACTAACTACTAAAATTACTGGTTATTACACAGAAGACTTAATTAAAATCTCGAAGCCAGAACAAGGTATTAGAATTCATCTTTTTAATCAAAGAGATATATTCAAATTAATATTAAATCAAAAATTCAATAATAGTTCTCATATAGCAATGTTTTTATATCTAATAACAATTCTTGAAAATCTATAAACCATAGGTTGTATCAAAATATCTTTTTTATTTAAGGATAATATGATTAAATTAATTTCAAATAATTCGGAGGCAGTGATGAGAAAAAAACTAAAAAAAAATGAAAAGAAAAAAATAAAGATATTAAGATCAATTGATAAACTTAAAAATAAAATAACAGCTAAAGAAAAAAAATTATCAAGCCTTAATATTAAAATTGCTGGTCTAGAAAAAAAGGTTGCAGAAAAAAAAGCAAAAAAAATTGCTAAGAAGAATGCAGAGCAATCTCCTGCATCTATAAATAATTAAATCCAAATCATCTTTCTCCCTTCTCATTTAAGAGAAGGAAGAAAGTAGTTAATTAACAAAATTTAAACGAGGGAAGAAGTAAGAATAGTTTAAATTTATAATTAAACTACAAAGATTAAGTTACAGAAATATTTACTTATTATTAAAGTTTAATTAATTTAGGTTATTTTGAATTATTTGAATAAATTATTCTTGGCTCTAAAAATAATTCTCTAGCAAGAGCTTTAAATCTTTTAGTAACTTGTTTTGAGATTATTTCTTGATGTTGTGATGGAATTTTTAAAAATACAGCATTACCTCTTTTATACAATTTAAACTCTTCAAGAAATATCGTAGATATCGAGGTCAATGATTGTGAAAATCTCAATGCTGCTCCAACTTGTTTGCTTGAAAAAATTTCATTATTATTTAAAAAAGTTAGATACTCCATCTTTGGATTATACTTGATACTACAGTACCGCCAATAACATGACAAAGCTAATTGTATTCTTTCTTTATGAGTCAATCTAAGTAAAGGAGTATTTATTGTTTCTTGAAATACCAATTCAGCTTTTTGAAATGCTCCTAATCCCCAATCCATATGACTTAATACACATGCCAGATATAATAATTTCTTATTAAAATGTTCATTGCCTTCAAAAACTGGCTGAATAAAATCATAATATTTTTTATAGTTCGATCCTAGATCACCTCTTTTTTTTGCAATATTCTCAAGTGCTTTATGAAAAATTTCTGATTCTTTTACATCTTTAAAATAGTCAATTGATAAAGAACCTTCACGCAAACCGCTTATAGAACAAATTATATTTCTTGGATTTGTAACTTTCATAATTTCATCAAGTATAATGCAACTATAAGGTAAATACGCTGTTCTAGATTTTGAAATATACTCAACTGTTTTAAGTTTAGATTTATTAAAAGATGAAATTTTTTCAACAAACTTAGATAAAACATTGTTATCAATACTATATTGATGAATTATATGTACCGGATGATTATTTTGAAAAAGATGTAATTTAAATAATGCTCGCCAGGTACCTCCAACTAAATATAGATTATTAAATTTCTTTTTTGAAAGCCATTTTTCTTCTCTTAATAATTTTTTGATATATTTTGCTAAATTTCTTTTTTTAACTATAGGATTATTTAATAATCTTAAAACTCCAACAGGTAATGAGGTTTTATTAGTAACTATATTATTTTCAACTCGAGCTAATTCTAAACTTCCACCTCCAAGATCAGCAACTAATCCATTGACATTTTCAAAGCCTATTTTTACTCCCTCAGCTGAGCATTCAGCTTCTTCTTCACCAGATAATATATTAATCTTAGTTTTAAAAAGTTCTTCAACTTCATTAATAAATGGTTTTGTATCAGTTGCTTCTCTTAAAACTGCTGTTGCAATGATTTTAAGATTTGTGATTTTTGAAACATTTAAAATTTCAGAGAATCTTTTTAAAACTTTTAAAGCATATTCGGTACCAGATCTGTGAAGTTTTTTGGATTTATCTAAATTTTTTCCAAGTTCACAAACTGCTTTTTCATTAAAAAAAGGCACACGAGAAGAACTGAAATCTTCATAAATTAGCATTCTTATAGAGTTTGATCCAATGTCTATTATAGCTAATTTTGCCTGATTTAATTTTAAACTATTTTTACTTTTAATTACTTCCACTTTTAATCAATCTTAAGTGCAGTTGTTTAGGCTGCATTCTTAGTTTAGCTTTACCTCTTCCAGATAAGCTCGGATTATTCATAAAATATTCATGAGCTGAAAAGGAATCGCTCTTACTATATTTAATTTTTTTATAATTACCATCAGCTTCAAGTTCCCAGCTCTGATTAGTATCAAGATAATTTGCCAACATTATTTGATCTAAGATCTGTTCATGAACAGTCTCATTTTCAATTGGGACTAGAAGTTCTACCCTTCGATTTAAATTTCTCGGCATTAAATCAGCTGACGAAATATATACTTTTGCATTTCTATTAGGCATTTTTTTTGTACCATTACTAAAGCAGTAAATTCTAGAATGCTCTAAAAATCTTCCTATGATACTTTTTACAAATATGTTTTCTGATCTATCTTTTACTCCTGGTCTTAAACAACAAACACCCCTTACAAATAAATGAATTTTTACACCAGCATTCGAAGCTTCATAAAATTTATCAATAATTTCTGGATCTACTAAAGAGTTCATTTTTGCCCAAATAGCTGCAAATTTTCCATTTTTAGAATTTTTAATTTCAGCATCAATATTTTCATTTAAGGTTTGCCTCATATTTACTGGCGAAATAGAAATTTTATTTAAATTTTTTGGTTTTGCGTATCCTGTTACATAATTGAAAAACTTTTCAACATCTGATGCCATTTTCTTATCACAACTAAATAAAGACAAATCAGTATAAATTTTAGCATTTACTGGATGATAATTGCCAGTTCCTAAATGAAAATAAGTTTGTATTTTACCCTGTTCTCTTCTTAAAACTAATGATGATTTTGCATGAGTTTTATATTTAGCAAAACCATAAACAATTTGAACACCTACTTTTTCTAAACTTCTTGATAGTTGAATATTAGCTTCCTCATCAAATCTAGCTTTAATTTCAATTAAAGCGGTAACTGTTTTTCCGTTTTCTGCAGCTGTTATTAAAGCTTTAACAATAGGTGAGTCTAGAGTTGTTCTATATAGAGTTTGTTTTATAGCTATAACTTTTTTATCATTTGCTGCTTGGTTTAAAAATTCAATTACTGAGTCAAATGTTTCGAAAGGATGATGAACAACTAAATCTTTCTTTTTAATAGTTTCAAAAAAATTATCATTATATTCTTTTAATCTTTCAACTTCTCTAGGTGTAAAATGTTTAAATCTTAATTTTGGATTTTTTACTTTACATATTTGATCTATATCTTGAATTCCAACAAGGCCAGCAACATCATAAATATAGTCAGGATTTATATCTAATTTATTAGTTATAAATCTTATCAATTCGTTATCACTATTTTCAAGAACCTCTAAACGAACAATATCACCCGTTCTACGTCTTTTTAAAGCCAATTCAAAAGATCTAACCAAATCTTCTGCTTCCTCTTGAATCTCTACATCGCTGTCTCTTATTACTCTAAAAATCATTTTCTTTTCTAAATCATGATCTGGAAAAATTTCATTAGCAAAAAAACTTATTACATCATCTAGAATCACAAATTTCTTATGATTTTTTGAAGACTCAATTTCAATAAATCTAGATAATGCTTTTGGTATTACTATTATTGAGTTTAAAATCCTTTTTTTATTTTTTTTTCTTAACTTCATTACAATTGCTCTTCCTTGATTGATTATAAATGGAAATGGATGTGCAGGATCAATTGCTGATGGTGTTAATAAAGGGTAAATCTCTTCTTTAAATATTTCTAAAAGTTTTTTTTTATCCTTAGTATTTAAATTAACTGGTTTAACTAAATTGATATTATTTTTTTTTAATTCCATAATCAGTTGAATAAAAATTTTGTTCTGTTTTTTTAATAGATTCTTAGTTTCAAGCACTACCTCATCCATTTGCTCTTCAGGTGTCAAACCATCAGAGCTTAGTGAGTCAACTTCTTGTTTTATTTGACTATATAACCCAGCTACACGGACCATAAAAAATTCATCTAGATTAGACCCAGCAATTGATAAAAACTTTACTCTTTCATAAAGAGGATTTTCGATATTTTGCGCCTCTAAAAGTACTCTATCGTTGAATTTTAACCAAGAAAGCTCTCTATTTATATATTTAGATTTCAACTCTTCTTTATGTTGTTTTTTTAAAGCAGTCATATATTTAGATTTTATGTATCAATTATACGTCATGAGACACGCAAAATCTAGTTGGGATGATTTAAGTATTAATGATTTTGATAGACCACTTACTAAAAGAGGCAAGAAAAATGCAAAAATGATTTGTGAATTTTTTGTTAAAAAAAAATTTGAATTTGATTATGCATTAATTTCATCATCAAAAAGAACAAAAAAAACTTTTCAAATTTTATCCAAGAAAATTAATAAGCCAAAAAAAGTTAATTTTTCAAAAGATTTATATTTAGTTGATGAGAATGCAATTGTAAAAAAAATTAAAAAAATATCCAGTGAATATAAATCAATTTTGATTATAAACCATGAACCATCAGTGAAAAATTTAGTACGAAATCTTACAAAAAATCATAATACGAATAATTTTAAACTAATGAATTATAAATTCCCAACAGCAGCATTTGCAAAAATTGATTTTGATATTAAATCCTGGAATGAAGTTGAGAAAAAGGGAGTATTAAAAAAATTTATAAGACCCAAAGATCTTCAAGATTCTAAAGAATAACCAGCTGATCTTACTGTTCTAATTAAAGGTTTTGTATTTTGTATATTAATTGCTTGTCTTAATCTTCTAATATGAACATCAACTGTTCTAGACTCAACATATATATTTTCTCCCCAAACATTGTTTAGAAGTTGTTCTCTTGAATAAACTCTTTTTGGATTTTTGATAAAAAAATCTAAGAGTTTAAATTCAGTTGGACCCAAAGTAATTTCTTTATCTTTTCTATAAACTCTTTTTGTAATCCGATCTATTTTTAAATCAGTAAATTCTACAATGTCTGATGATGATTGAGGTTTAGATCTTCTCAATAAAGATTTAATTCTAGCATTCAATTCTTTTTGACTAAAAGGTTTAGTTACATAATCATCTGCACCTGTATCAAATGCTTTTAATTTGTCTTCTTCCTCCCCTTTTGCAGTTAACATAATGACAGGAATATCATTAAACTTATTATCTTTTTTTAAGTTTTTACAAATTTCAACACCAGATAATTCTGGTAACATCCAATCCATTAATATTAAATCTGGCTGTTTTAATTTTATTTGTTTAAGAGCATCTTCTCCATTTTCTGAATGACTGACTTTATAACCTTCTTTTTCAAGATTGTACTTTAACAAACTAACAATTGATGCTTCATCTTCAGCTATGAAAACATGAGCTGACATAAATCATTTTTCTCCGGTTACAATTGGCTCTGTTCCCTTGGGTCTATCACCTTCTAAATATTCGCCTTTAACTAAATAATAAACTTGTTCTGCAACATTTGTAGTATGATCACCAATACGCTCTATGTTTTTAGTTACAAACAATAAATGGGTTCCATCTTCTAAATTTTTTTCATTTTCTTTAAGATATTTTATAACTTCTTGCATACAAAGATTTGTTAGATCATCTATTTGCTCATCACCTTCCCAAACATTTACTGCCATTGGCGCAGATCTTTCTAGATAAGCATCTAATGTTGATTTTAATTGTTTTTGAACATTGGTAGATACTCTATTCAATGAGTCTACCAAGTTCTTTGGAAGATTTTCGTTAAGCAAAAGTGTTCTCTTAGATATATTTTTTGCTAAATCACCTATTCTTTCTAAATCTGAAGACATTTTCAAAGCCGTTACTGTCTCTCTTAAATCAATTGCCATAGGTTGTCTTAAAGCAATTAAATTCACAACTTGCTGTTCAATTAAAGTCTCATATTTATCTATTTTTTCATCTTCTTGAATAACAGCTTCTGCAATATTGTTATCTCTTGTTGTAACGGCTTGAATTGCTTTACCTAAAGAATCTTCACATGCACTTCCCATTTTAATTATATTAGCATTAAGATTTTTTAGTTCTTCTTCGTAAGATTTGACTGTATGTGGTGCTTCAGACATTATCCAAACCTCCCTGTTATATAATCTTGCGTTTTTTTATTATCAGGATTCTTAAATATTTTATCAGTAGATCCATGTTCAATCAATTGTCCTAAATGAAAAAAACCTGTATTTTGAGAAACACGTGCTGCTTGAGCCATAGAATGAGTTACAATTATTATTGTGTGCTCTTTTTTTAACTCATCAATCAATTCTTCAATTTGCGCTGTTGCTATAGGATCTAATGCTGAACAAGGCTCATCCATTAATATAACTTCTGGTCTTACAGAAATCGCTCTAGCAATACAAAGTCTTTGCTGTTGTCCTCCAGATAATCCAGTTCCAGGTTCATGTAATCTATCTTTTACTTCTTCCCATAGTGCAGCCTTTTTCAAACTAGTTTCAACAATTTCATCCATTTCTTGTTTTGATTGAGCCATACCATGAATTGTTGGACCGTAAGATACATTTTCATATAAAGTTTTTGGGAAAGGATTAGGTTTTTGAAAAACCATACCAATTTTTTCTCTTAGTCTTACTACATCACAACTTTTATCATTGATATTAAAGTCATTAATTAAAATTTCTCCTTTAACATTACAGATATCAATTACATCATTCATTCGATTAAGACATCTTAGGAAAGTTGATTTACCACAACCAGATGGACCAATTAATGCCGTTACTTGATTTTCCTCGATATCTAAACTTATATTAAAGAGTGCTTGTTTTTTTCCGTAAAAAACATCAACATCTTTTGCTTTAATCTTTATCATTTTAACTCCATTTTTTCTCAAACTTATGTCTTATTATTTGGGCAAATAAATTCATTATTATTAAAAACCCAAGTAAGACCATTATACATGCCGATACTTTTTCTACAAATCCCCTTTCAGCACTTTCAGCCCAAATATAAATTTGAACTGGTAAACTTGCAGCAGGATCCATAGGTGATCCAGGTATCGTGTTAACAAAAGCAACCATTCCAATTAAAATGAGGGGTGCGGTTTCTCCTAAAGCTTGGGCTAAACCAATTATTGTTCCTGATAACGTACCAGGCATAGAAAGAGGAACTGTATGATGCATTGTGGTTTGCATTCGACTTGCTCCCATAGCAAGTGCTGCCTCTCTTATACTTGGTGGAACCGCTTTTAATGATGCTCTAGCAGCTATAATTATTGTTGGTAAGGTCATTAAGGACAAAGTGATACCTCCAACTAATGGTGTAGATCTTGGTAATTGAAATATAGCCAATAAAACTCCTAACCCTAATAGACCAAAAACTATAGATGGAACTGCTGCTAAGTTATTTATATTTACTTCAATAAAATCAGTAAATCTATTTTTAGGGGCAAATTCTTCAAGATAGATTGCAGCTAGAACCGCAACAGGAAAAGCTATCATTAAACAAACAAGTATAGAAAAAATTGAGCCCATAAATGAACTTGCTATTCCAGCTAGCTCAGCTTCTCTTGAGTCAGCATTTGTAAAAAAACTTATATTAAATTTACTTTCAACCTTACCATTTGCAACAAGTTGATCAAAAATTTTTAATTGATAATCGCTTACTCTTCTTTGGTCTTCAGGTAAATCTCTTGGATAATTTCCTTTAAAGACTTGGTCTAAATCATCTGAAGCAGTTAGATAAACTTCCTTTGTTTTTCCTATTAAATTAGGGTCATTTAAAAGTTCATTTTTAATTTCTTTTTCAAAAAAATAAGACACCATTCTCTTCAATTCATTTTCTTGATCTTCATTGGCGTTTGGATCTAAATCAGCCATTGATTTTAATGCTATATCGTAATAATCAGCGTCCTGTAAATCTTCTTTAGAAGGATTTTGGTCTAACATCATTAATTCAGCATCGAAAGTTACTGGAACAATAAGCCATGTTTTTTGAAAAGCTGAATAGCCAGTTGAAAAAATTTTAAAAATAAAGATTGTTAAAAATAAAAGTGCCATAAAAATTGCACTCAGACCGTATAAGCGAAATCGCTGTTCAGCATTATACCTTTTATTTAATAATTGTTCTTTATTTTTATTCATATTTTTCTCTATATTTTTTAACAACTCTTAAGGCCACAATATTTAAACAAAGTGTTACTAAAAATAATGACATACCTAAAGCAAAAGCAGCTTGCGTTTTTGGGTCGCCAAAAGCTTGATCACCAATTAGAATAACTACAATTTGAGCTGTAATCGTTGAAGTAGACTCTAAAGGATTTAAAGTTAAATTAGCAGCTAAACCAGAGGCCATAACAACTATCATTGTTTCTCCAATAGCTCTTGAAACACCAAGTAAAATAGATCCAACTATCCCCGGCAATGCCGCGGGAAAAATAACTCTCTTAATTGTTTCTGATTTAGTTGCTCCCATAGCGTAACTTCCATCTCTTAAACTTTGAGGCACACTTGTAATTACATCGTCACTTAAACTTGAAATAAATGGTATGATCATAATACCCATTACCCCTCCTGCTGCTAAAGCACTTTCAGCTGAAACTTCAAGACCCATTGAAGTTCCTAATTCTTTCAAAAATGGTCCAACAGTTAGGGCAGCAAAAAAACCATAAACAACTGTTGGTATACCAGCTAAAATTTCAATTAATGGTTTTGCATATTGTCTAACTTTAGTTGATGCATATTCAGCTAAATAAATTCCACTCATTAATCCAATTGGGATAGCAACGCACATAGCAATAAATGCAATAAAAAAAGTACCTGCAAAAATAGGGACTGCTCCAAAAGTATCTGAATACATTGTCGGATCTAAAGCCTCAGAAGAATCTCTAACAAAAGCTTTTGCTGGATACCAGTGAGTTCCAAAGACAAAATCAAATAATGGAATTACTTTAAAAAAATCTATGGTTTGAAATATAAGTGAAAAAACTATTCCAACAGTAGTTAATATTGCAGCTAAAGAAGCTGTAAATAAAACTGCGTTCAAAAATTTTTCAACTGGTTCTCTTGTTCTAGAATTAGATGAAATTCTTTTATATGCATAAGCAACAGAGGCAATAATTGCAGATAATACTATAACAACTTTTGAACTTTGAGCTATTGATCGAAGACTTAAATATTTTTCAGCTGAAGCCTCAATAAAAGGTGTAATTTCTCCAGTGAATTGACCTCGAGACAATGCTTTTGTTTTTTCGTATATTAAATTTAATTCATCATCAAGATAACCTTGATTTGAATAATCACTTAAGATTAATAGTTTTACAATTGTGGGCTCAAAAATTGCCCATAATGAAAAAATTATAAAGGCTGGTATTGCACACCAGATTGCAAGATAATAACCATAAAATTGTGGTAATGCGGTTAATCTTTTTTTTGTAGATTGAATTGTATATGCTTTTTTGCGTCCAAAATAATAGCTTGTGAAACCTAGAAGAACAATAAATGTAAATAATATTAAGTTCACAGAATCTCCTTAAGTGAGGACTTTACTCTTTTTTTAAAAAAAAGGGGTCTAAAAAGACCCCCTTTTTAATCATTTGTTAACTGAGGAATAATTAATCACCCATAGCAACTAGCTTCGTAGCATTAGTTCTAGTTGTTTTATACAACTTAGAGTCTAATGGCACTAAACCAATGTCTGCTAAGTAACCACCTTTTCCAATAGCTTTCTTAGTTGTGAATTCTTTCACAAACTCATGTAAGCCTGGAATTACTCCAACGTGTGCTTTTTTCACGTAGAAGAATAAAGGTCTAGCAACAGCATAACTGTAGTCTTGAATAGACTTTAATGACGGTTGTCCACCATCAATACTTGCTGCTTGCAATTTATCTTTTGCAGCTAAGAAATAACTGAAACCAAAGAAACCAAACATTTCTTTATCTTGAGTTAACTTTTGGATGATTAAACTATCGTTTTCTCCAACTTCAATAGCAGCACCATCTTCTCTGTAAAGTTTTTGAGGTTTTTTGTATTTTTTATTTCCAGCTTCAAAACCAGCTTTATAAAGAGCTTTAGCTTCTTTAGTCATACCTTTTTTCATTACTAAAGAATTCCAAGCATCTCTAGTTCCTGATGTTCCTGGTGGGATCATCACTGAAATTTTTTGTTTTGGTAAGCTAGGGTCAATTTGGTCCCAAGTTTTATAAATATTTGGAACTAATTTACCATCAACAACTGTATGAGCAGCAAGTGCTAAATATAATTGTTCTTTAGTAAAGTTTACTGGTTTTGCATCTTTGCTGTAAGCTAATGTAATACCATCGTTACCAATTACGATCTCAACGATATCATTAACACCATTTTTCTTACATAGAGCTTTTTCTTTATCTTTCATAGCTCTTGATGCGTTTGTAATATCTGGATGTTGTTCACCTACACCAGCACAGAATAGTTTAGCTCCACCACCAGTACCAGTAGACTCGATTACAGGAGTTTTAAATCCTGAGCCACCAAATCTTTCAGCAACAACTGTTGCATAAGGGAATACTGTAGAAGAACCAACTATCTTAATTTGATCTCTTGCTTGAGCAACAGTTGCAATTGAAAGTGCAACTAAAGAAGCAATTACTATAGTTAGTTTTTTCATTATCTTTAATCCTTTCGTTATTTATTAATTAAAAGATGATTGACTCGTATAAATTTATTGAATCTTTAATATTACAGAATTGTTACACTTTTGTTAAAAAGCTAACTTTTTAGTTGTATTTTTTTGATATAATTATTTGATCAATATCAGTTTCTAAGCCACCAATACATGAAATAGGGTTTACCTGTTCATTAAGAGCTAGTTCTTTGGTTGGACGTAAAGTTATTTCTAGTTTTACTAAGTTTACTAATTCCTCTCTAATTTCTTCATCATATCTCCAGCTTGGCCATGAACTTGGGGTTGAAAATATAGAGGTTAAATAGCTTGTAGCCATAGTATATCTATAATTACTCAAATTTTCATTCCTCAATAAAAAATCTCTTACAGAATTAAAAATATTCCTACATCTAAAAGAATCTGAAAAATAATTTTCCTTCTTGAGATTTCTATTCATAGGAACAGAAACAATTAAATCAATTGAATTTTTAGAATACGAGGTAACTACGTCTGTATAAAATTCAGCTTCAGTAACGTCTAAATGATCTTTAATAGAAGGATATGAAGTTTTCAAATCTGCCTCTAATCTAAAAATTCCAATATCAAAAACTGTAAGTTGCTGATTTCTTAATAATGTTGTGATATCTTTAGAAAAAACACTTGTTGTTATAGAGCTTAATAAAAAAGCAAAAATCAAAATATTTTTGAATATTTTAACCATATAAAAAAATTAATTAAAAGATTAACATTAATCAAGTAAAGAATTGTTAAAAAAACCTTCTAAAACTATTACAATATAATATTTTTTAAATTTAAGTTTTCGCTGGTAAATAAATTTGAATTTCAGTTCCTTGGTTTTCCTCACTTAGAATCTCATAGTGTCCACGATGTTGAGTAACTATATGTTTAACAATAGCTAATCCTAAACCGGTTCCACCAACCTTGTTACTTTGTTCAAGATCTACCCTAAAAAATCTTTCTGTAATTCTAGAAATATATCTTTGAGGAATGCCAACACCTTCGTCTTTAATGCTGATCATAAAATTTTTTTCTAACAATTTACCATCGCTAATTTTGCTTGATATAAAAATAGACTTATTTTCCTTTGAATACTTAATTGCATTATCTAAAAGATTAGAAAAAACAGTTTGTAATTTTTTTTCATCTCCAATAACAACTGTTGGATTGGCGAGAGATAAATTAATATTTAATTTCTTTCTTTTTAAAACAATCTCAAAATTACTGATGATTGTTTTGAAAAGATCATTTATATCAACTAAAGAGTTTGGCCTTATGTGTTCTTCTAATTCAATTCTTGTGAGTATTAAAAGATCATTAATTAAATTTTCCATTCTATTTGATTGATCAGTCATTATTTTCATAAATTTTTTTTTAGCCTTTTCATCATCAGACGCTGGGCCCTCAATTGTTTCTAGTGATCCTTTGATTGCCATTAAAGGTGTTCTTAATTCATGGCTTACATTTGCTACAAAATCAGTTTTAAATTTTTGTGCTTTTGTAATTTCAGTAAAATCTTTTAAAAATAACACAACAGAGTCTGGTTCAGTAAACAAATGAGTTGGGCCAGGAATAATATAAATTTTATAGAATTGATATGATGGGAGGTCTATTTCAACATCAATATTTTTTGTTTTATTTTCTACGATAGCTTTTTCAATATTTTCTATTAATTCTGGTTTTCGAATTATAGAAGATATGTTTTTATCAATTAAATTACTTCCAAATCTTTTTAATGCACTTGGATTGGCATATTTAATTATGTTAAATTTATTTAATGCAAAAAATTGATCTTCAAGCTCATCAATAATTACTCTTTTTGTTTTTTCTTCTCTTTTATTAACTATTGTAGCGGTATTTATTGATTTATTTTTTTTTTGATTAAGTAAATAGAGAAGATAAACTATCACAACTATAAGTAGAATGACGAAATATTCCATAAATTTAGATGGCTTAATTTTGCATCATTACACTTTTTAATGCAAATAAATTAAGGAAAAATTAACTAATGATTTGGTGAAATATTGTTAAAAAATATTTTTGCTGTTTCTTCCCAAGTGAATTTTTTTGCAAATTCAAGACAATCATTTCTGTCAACTTTTAAAGCTTTTTGGGCTGATACTTTAAGATCATCATCTAAACAATTTATTTTGGATCCTTCAAATATATCTTTAGGACCTGGAACAGGATACGCAGCAACAGGTGTTCCACAATTTAAAGCTTCTGTAACTACAATTCCAAATGTATCTGTTTTACTAGGGAAAACAAAAACATCAGAGGATGCAAAATGTGATGCTAATTCACCATTTGTTTTTTCTCCTAAAAAAATATCTTTAGGGAATTCTTTTTTCAATTTTTTTAAATCAGGTCCTTTTCCTATAATTATTTTTGTACCTTCTAAATCACATTCTAAAAAAGCTCTTATGTTTTTTTCAACTGCAACTCTTCCAACATAAATCCAAATAGGTCTTTTATGAGGTAAATCAATTTTTTTAGGGTTCTTAAAAGCTCCATGATTTCCTCCTCTAGTCCAAGTAATCATTTTATTGTCATCTATACCTATATCGATTAATTCTTTTCTCATAGACTCTGTAGTTACTAAAATTCTCTCAGCCTTATTATGAAAATTTGCTAAGAATTTTTCAGCCCATTTTGCTGGTATAATAGGAAAGTAAAGTTTTAGATATTTATCAAATCTTGTATGGAAACTCGTAGTAAACTTTAGATTATTTTTTAAACAATATCTTCTTGCCATAGTGCCTATCGGGCCTTCGGTAGCGATATGAATTGCATCTGGATTGATTTTCTTTATTAAATTACCAACTCTTGGCCATACATTTATAGACAACTTAATTTCATTATATTTCGGCATCGGAAAAGTAAAAAATAAGTCAGGTGTAATATATTCTATTCTATGACCTTGTTCTTTTAATACATTGCCTGTTTCATGTAAGGTTCTTACGACACCATTTACTTGTGGAAAATATGCATCTGTAGCAATTAAAATTTTCATTAATTATGAAGCTTTTTTTAATTCTTCAGTTTTAATTGGTTCAATTATTTCTTTATCGTCTAAATATTGTTCTCTTATTTTGTCCCAATATAATATTTCAAAACTACCATCATAATTTTCGGCTAATGCGGTACAAGATTCAACCCAGTCTCCACAATTTAAATAATTGACCCCATTAAAGTCTCTATCCTCAGCATGATGGATGTGGCCACAAATAATTCCATCAAATTTTTTTCTTTTTGCATAATCTGAAAGTGTTTTTTCATATTCACCAATATATTTAACTGCATTTTTGACTTTATACTTTAAAAATTTTGCAAGAGACCAATATTCTTTTCCTCTCAATCTTCTAAAAAAATTAATTATTACATTTAATTTTAATAGTAAATTATAGGCTATTGATCCAAGTTTAGATAACCATTTAGCATGTTTCATAACACCATCCCAAGCATCACCATGAACAACAACATATTTTTTTCCTGCATTTGTTTCATGAACAACTCTATTAACCATATGGATGTCACCAAAATGCATTGGAATAAATTTTCTTAACATTTCGTCATGATTACCCATTATGTAGAAAACTTTGGTACCATGTCTAGCTTTTCTTAAAATTTTTTGGATTACATCATTATGTTCTTGAGGCCAAAAAAAACTTTTTTGCATTTCCCAGATATCTATAATGTCCCCTACAAGATAAAGATTTTCGGATCTTGAGTTTTTAAAAAACTCTAAAAGTTTTTTCGCCTGACAACCCTTGGTACCTAAATGAACATCAGAAATAAATATACTTTTATATTTAAGTAAATTAGGCATTTAAAGACCTATATTTTAATACAACTGTAACACGAATCATCTAATTGTTATCTCATTTGAATATTACAAATTTGTTAAAAATTTTTTAAGGATTAATTATGTTATGTTGTTTGATTTATAATTTAAATTCTTCCTCTGGAAGAAAATCTATATTCATAAATAGGATTTTATCTAAGTTAAAAGAGAATATTTCTGTAGACTACTTTGAAACAAAAACAATAAATCAAGCTAAGAAAATTTTCAAAAATTTTAATCAAAAAAATTATGATCGACTAATAGTAGCTGGTGGTGATGGTTCAGTTTCTTTTGCGATTAATGAATTAATTAAAAATAATTTTGATTTTAAAGACGATTTTGCCATAGGTTATATTCCTGCTGGCACTGCAAATTTGCTTCAAGCTGAATTATCAATGAATAAAAAAGTTGATGATATAGTAAATGTGTTGGTTTCTAATAATTATAAATCCTCTAATCTTGTAAAAATTAACGATAATTATTTCTTTTTAATGGCTGGTATAGGATGGGATGCAAAAATTGTTCATTCAATTAATTCAAAAATTAAAAAGATTCTAGGTAAAATTATATTTGGTATCAAAGGTTTTCAATATTTCTTGTTTATGAATAATAAAAAGTTAAATGTCACTTTTGATGGTCAATTTTATCAAGCAGACTGGATATTATCTTCAAATACCAAATATTACGCTGGACATCATAAAATAAATAAAACAAATATTTTTGAAGAGAAATTAGTCACCTATGTATTTAAAGATTTGACTAGGATTAGTTTATTATATTCAATTTTTTTAATAATTCTTAATGGTGATTTAAGTAAAAATAAAAATGTTATTACTACTTATGCACAAAACATTACAATTGATGGAAATGATTTGATACCTGTTCAAATTGATGGAGATAATTTTGGTTCATATAAAAAAATTCATTTAAATCTATCAAATAAAAAAGTGAATTTTCTTGTAAAATAATTATTTTATTCTTCCATAAATATCTTGGTATCTAACTATATCAGTTTCTTTTAAAATTGAGCCTACTTGTGCTTCAATTATTTTTACTGGTTTTTTATATGGGTTTTCTATTCTATGGATTGCACCTAATGGTATAAAAATAGTTTCATCAGGTTTCATTGTAAAATATTTCTTATTCAAAGTAATTTTAGGTTTACCTTGGGTTACTACCCAGTGTTCAGCTCTGTGATGATGTTTTTGAAGACTTAATATACCTTTTGGTTTTACATATAATTCTTTAATTAGAAATTCCTTACCATTGAATAGATTAACATAACTACCCCAAGGTCTATGAAATACATTTTTCTTTTTAAAATATTGTCTTTTATTTCGTCCATACATCTTACAGATTTCTTTCCAAGAACCTAAATCAGACCAAGGAATATCTAACTTGATAGCATTTATATCTTTAGTTTTTTCTAATATTGCATAGTCAAAAGACTTAGCTGTTGCTTTGGTGAATGCTTGTTTGTTTAAATAATACACGTTACTTTTATATTTTGCTTTTATTAAAGCGTTATTGCAGTTTCGATAAATATTTGGCTGGTATTTCTTAAAATTATTAATAATGGAGTCTTTTCTCATATAAAACATTCCAGAATTCCAATAACCTTTTTTACTAATTATTTGTTTAGCTTTTGCCGCTTTAGGTTTTTCTACAAATCTAGAAACTCTATTATTTTTTGTTAAAAAATAACCAAATTCACTAGATGGCATTGTGGGTTTAATACCAAAAATAAAGATATTATTATGAGTAAGTTTCTTTTGATTTTTTTTGATAGCTTTATTAAATAAACCAACCTTCTCTATTAGATGATCAGCGGCTAAAAACATTAAAGGTTGTTCATTAGGTATATCCTTTATTAATGCCGTACTTAATATAGCTGGTGCTGTATTTCTTTTAGCAGGTTCTAAAACTATCTTAAATTTTCTTATTTTGTGTTTCTTTAAATGTTGTTTTACTTGTTTTAAATATTTTGCATTAGTACTAATAATTGGAGCATCATATATAGATGCTTTAACTCTTTCTAAAGTTTTACCTAGTAATGTCCAATTACCAAAATCTATAAATTGTTTAGCTTGATGTTTTTTAGCGTTAGGCCAAAGTCTTGTGCCAGCTCCACCACATAGAATAACTGGGCGAATTTTCATCAAATTTTTGAATAATCCTTAACTTCGTTTTTCTTACCTGGATGTGTTGGTGCTCCTAAATACGCAGGTCCAACAGTTTGTGCATATTTCCAAAGAGTTCCTGATCCAAAATCAGATTTTCTAGCTTTCCATTTTCGTCTTCTTGAAGCTAATTGTGCTCTAGTTAATCGAACATTAATTGTTCCCTTCTTAGCATCAATATCAATAACATCGCCATTACGTAAAAGAGCAATCGGTCCACCTAAAGCAGCCTCAGGTCCTACGTGACCTACACAAAAGCCTCTCGTTGCTCCTGAAAATCTTCCATCAGTTATTAATGCAACTTTTTCTCCTTTACCTTGACCATAAATTGCACCTGTTGTTGAAAGCATTTCTCTCATACCTGGTCCACCCACTGGTCCTTCGTATCTAATAATAATTACATCACCATCTTTATATTTTCTACTTTGTACTGCTTTCATTGCACTTTCTTCATTATCAAAACATCTTGCTCTTCCCGTAAATTGTAATTTTTTTAGTCCCGCAATTTTAACAATTCCACCTTCTGGAGCTAAATTACCTTTTAATCCTACAACACCTCCATCTGGAGATAATGGTCTGTTATATGCTCTTAAAACTTTTTGTTTTGGATTGAATTTTATTCCCTTTAAATTTTCTTTCATTGTTTTACCAGTCACTGTCATACAGTCACCATGAATATAACCACCATCATAAAGAGTTTTTAAAAGCATTGGCACACCACCTGCTAACCACATATCTTTAGCAACATATTTCCCACCTGGTTTTAAATCTGCAAGATAAGGTGTTTTTTTAAATATCTTTGCAACATCCATTAAATCAAATTTTATCCCAGCTTCATTTGCAATTGCTGGTAAATGTAATGCTGCATTTGTTGAACCACCAGTTGCAGCAACAATTGTTGCAGCATTTTCTAATGCTTTTCTTGTAACAATATCTCTTGGTTTAATTCTTTTAGCTAATAATTCCATTACCATTCTTCCACTTGCTTTTGCATATTTATCTCTTTCTTCATATGGTGCTGGAGTTCCTGCTGAATAAGGTAAAGCTAAACCAATTGCCTCCGACACACATGCCATAGTGTTAGCTGTGAATTGACCTCCACAAGCTCCAGCTGTAGGACATGCAACTAATTCTAATTTTCTTAATTCTTTTGCAGACATTTGTCCTGATGAATGTTTTCCAACAGCCTCGAACACATCAACAACCGTAACATCTTTGCCATTATATTTTCCTGGAAGTATTGATCCCCCATAAATAAATACACTTGGGACGTTTAATCTAACCATTGACATCATTAGGCCTGGCAGAGATTTATCACAACCTGCGATACCTACTAATGCATCATAACAATGGCCTCTTACAGTTAGTTCTGCACTATCTGCTATTACTTCTCTTGAGATTAACGAAGATTTCATACCTTCGTGACCCATTGCAATACCATCTGTTACAGTAATTGTACAAAATTCTCTTGGAGTTCCTCCTGAGGCTCTTACACCCTTTTTAACTGACTGAGCCTGTCTCATTAACGCAATATTACATGGAGCTGCTTCATTCCATGTTGATACAACACCAATAAATGGTTTAGAGACATCTTTTTCAGTTTCGCCCATTGCATAATAAAAAGAACGATGAGGCGCTCTATCAGCACCTAAAGATGTATGACGACTAGGTAATTTCTTTTTATTAAACTTCCGCATTATAAACTTTCAATTGTTAGAGATATTTTTTTGATATCATCTTTTAGATTACTATAGTTAGTTTTTTCTTGTTGAACAATATTTTTTGGTGCCCTTTTTACAAACCCTTTATTTGATAATCGTTGTGAAATCTTATCTAATTCTTCCTGGTATTTATTCTGTCTTTTCTGTAAATTTTCTTTGATTAAATTCAAATCCACATTTTCATCAAAATAAATCTTAAAAATATCACCAGAAATAACAAGTGTAGCAGCAGGTTTGTTTTGATCTTTATCAAAAAAATTATTTATACGACCAAGTTTTTTAAGAACCACCTCATTAATATTCATCAAAGATTTACTCTTTTTCGCTATCTTATTTAAAGATATATCTACAAATGAACCAGGACTTACATTTAGCTCATTTTTAAACGATCTTAGTTCTGAAATTATATTGATAATTTTTTCTACATCTTTTCTAGATTGGTCTTTTTTTGCTTTACCAGATGGCCAATTTTTATACATAAGAAAATTTTTATTTGATTTATCAAACTTATTTTTTAACCATATTTCTTCAGTTACAAATGGAATAAAAGGATGAAGCATTACAAGTATTTGTTTAAAAATATAAGCAGATACTTCTTTCACTTCTTTTTTAGCTTTTTTATCGTCAGAATAAAGAATTGTTTTTGAAAGCTCGATATACCAATCACAATAAGAATGCCAAGCAAACTGATAGGCATTTTTAGCAGCCTCATCAAAACGATAATCCTCAATGTTTTTTTGAATTTTGTTCTTAATTTCTATTAATTCAGAATAGATCCATTTGTTTATATTTAATGTTGTTTTTGGAACGTTATCAGTCTTACTAAAATCACATTTATTTGTTATTAGGAAATTATTAGCGTTCCATAATTTATTTAAAAAATTCCTGTAACCTTTAACTCTATCTTCAGAAAGTTTTACATCTGTACCAGGTGATGCCATTGATAATAAAGTAAATCTTAAAGCATCAGCACTATATTTTTCTATTAAATCTAAAGGGTCAATTACGTTACCTTTGGACTTAGACATTTTTTGTCCTTTTTCATCTCTTACAAGTGCATGAACATATATATCTTTGAAAGGTTCTTTATTTAAAAATTCCATTCCAAACATCATCATTCTAGCAACCCAAAAAAAGATAATATCAAAACCTGTAACTAAAACTGAAGTAGGATAAAATTTGTTAACAAAATCTTTTTTATCAGGCCAACCTAATGTTGCAAAAGGCCATAATCCTGATGAAAACCATGTATCCAAAACATCTGGATCTCTTGTTATCACAACATCTTTTTTATAAAATTTTTTAGCTTGTTTTTTTGCATCTGTTTCATTTATCGCAACAAATATTTTTTTATCAGGTCCATACCATGCTGGAATTTGATGGCCCCACCACAGTTGTCTGGAAACACACCACGGTTCAATATTGTTCATCCATTGAAAATAAGTTTTGGACCAATTCGTTGGAAAGAAATTTGTTTTTTTTGATTTAACAATTTTTTTTGCTTTAACAGCTAATTTTTTTGCATCAACGAACCATTGTTCAGTTAAAAAAGGTTCTATAACAGAATTGGATCTATCACCGTAAGGAACTTTATTTTTAATATTTTCTTCTTTAACAAAAAAATCTTTTTCCTTAAGTTCTTCTAATAACTTTTTACGAGCCTCAAATCTATCAAGACCTACATAATCTTGTGGTGCATTATCATTTATTCTTCCTTCTTCGGTAAATACATTTATAATATCTAATTTATTTCTTTGACCTACATCATAGTCATTGAAATCGTGTGCTGGTGTAATCTTTAATGCACCTGTTCCTTGCTCAGGATCTGCATAGTTATCTTTAATAATTTTTATTTTTCTACCTACTATTGGGATTGTGACAGTTTTGCCAACATATTCTTTATACCTTTTATCTTTTGGATTTACTGCTATCGCTGTATCTCCAAGCATAGTTTCAGGCCTTGTTGTCGCAATTGTAATGAAATTCGAAGAATTTTCGATTGGATATCTAATATAATATATTTTCGAGTTCATTTCTCTTTGATCAACTTCTAAATCTGAAATAGCTGTTTTAAGCACAGTGTCCCAATTAACTAATTTTTCAGCTTTGTAGATTAATTTTTTTTTATGTAATTCAACAAAAACTTTTATTACAGATTTGGATAAATTTTCATCCATTGTAAATGCGTTACGTGACCAATCACAAGAACACCCGAGTTTTTTTAATTGATTAATAATAATATCTCCATATTCATTCTTCCATTCCCATACTTTTTCAATAAATTTTTCTCTACCAAGACTATTTTTGGTCAAATTTTCATTTTCTAATTTTCTTTCAACAAGGGCTTGCGTTGCAATACCTGCATGATCCGTACCTGGTTGCCACAATGTTTCATAATTATTCATTCGATAATATCGAACTAAGAAATCTTGGATTGAATTATTCAAAGCATGCCCCATATGTAAACTTCCAGTCACATTTGGTGGTGGAATTACAATAGAAAATTTTTTTAAGTTTTTTTGAGGTTTAAATAATTTATTTTTCTCCCAATAAGCATAAATTTTATCTTCTACTTTAGAATGTATATATTTATCGCTTATCATGGGTTTAATTAGTTTATAATTTAATAATCTAAATTAACAATAATCAAATTAGAACGTTATTTAATAGACTAATTGTAAATATTTAATATAAAGCCCTTGTAGCTATCATCTAAGACATAGGGCAACGTGGCGGAATGGTTACGCAGAGGATTGCAAATCCTTGTATCCCGGTTCGATTCCGGGCGTTGCCTCCAAAAAAATTCTTGTTTTAGTTTTAAAAGAAAGTAAGTTGTGAATTTTATATTCCTCGGTAGCTCAGTTGGTAGAGCAGTTGACTGTTAATCAATTGGTCGCAGGTTCGAGTCCTGCCCGAGGAGCCAAAATTATCCAACTTTGGTAATATTGCTACTCGCTACCTGTAGAGATTTATTAAATTTTAGTTTTTGATCAGCGTTTAACTCTGAATATAATTTAACTAAAAAATTATAATTAACATTCATATGTCCTTCTTGAGATTTTTCTAAATTTATCAAATATTCTGAAAAATCTTCAAAAAAATAATTTATTGGAACTTTTAAATAATTAGAAAGTTGTAATAATCTAATAGAACTTACTCCGTTAGTTCCTTTTTCATATTTTTGGATTTGTTGAAATGTTACATTTATTGCTTTTGCTACTTTGGTTTGAGTTAAACCTAAGGCCAATCTTCTAAGCTTTAATTTATTGCCCAGATGCCTATTAAAATTATCTTCCATTAAGACCCCTCTTAATTTTTTATAAAAACTAATTCAACTAGTTTTTGATAGCTACTGCAACCATATTTTTTTTTATTTTCATGCAGAAAACCAGTAATATTAGAATTGTGTCAAGCATTACTTAGGGGTTAAATTGAGAAATTTTTCTTGTAATTTAGACAGACTATAGTATCTGGCTTAAAAAAAGTTTAGTCCTATCACTCTTAGGATTATCAAAAAATTCTTTTGTATCTGCCTTTTCTACTATCATTCCTTCATCCATAAAAATCATTTGATCAGCAACTTCTTTTGCAAATCCCATTTCGTGAGTAACAACAATCATTGTCATACCTTGTTTTGCCAAATTTACCATTACATCCAAAACTTCTTTAATCATTTCAGGATCCAAAGCTGAAGTTGGTTCATCAAAAAGCATTATTTTTGGCTCCATGCAAAGAGCTCTTGCAATAGCCGCTCTTTGTTGTTGTCCTCCCGATAATTGACCTGGATATTTTTGTGCTTGATCAAGGATTTGCACTCTTTCCAAGTGTTTTAATGCTAATTCTTCTGCATCCTTTTTAGGTAATTTTTTAACCCATATAGGTGCGAGTGTACAATTGTCTAAAATCGATAAATGAGGAAAAAGATTAAACTGTTGGAATACCATTCCAACCTCAGCTCTAATTTGTTCTATATTTTTTGTATCTTCTGTAAGCTCTGTACCATCAACAACTATATTACCTTCTTGATGTTCCTCTAATCTATTAATACATCTTATTAAAGTAGATTTACCGGAACCGGATGGACCACAAACAACAATTTTTTGTTTTGGTTTTACCTCTAAATTAATACCTTTTAAAACCTGAAAATCTCCAAACCATTTATTCATGTTGCTTATTTGTATAATACTCTCAGACATAATTTATCGATCAGTTTTATATTTTTGTTCTAAATTATAACTATATTTACTCATTGCATAACAAATAATCCAGAAAATAATTGCTGCAAACACATAACCTTCCATAGCAAAACCTAACCATTTTGGATTTGTTTTTGCAAGGTTCAACATTCCAACAATTTCTAAGAGACCCACAACAAAAATTAATGGAGTATCTTTAACTAGAGCTAAGAAAGTATTTGCAATTCCAGGTATAACTAATTTAAGAGCTTGCGGTAAAATTACAAATATATGCATTTTCCAATATCCCATCCCTAAAGATTTAGCAGCTTCGTATTGACCTCTTGGTAATGCCTGCAACCCTCCTCTTATAACTTCGGCCACATAAGCTGCTTCAAATAAAGAAATTGCTATAATTGCTCTCACTAACTTATCTATAAAAAAGTCCTCAGGTAAAAACATTGGAAACATGACAGCAGACATAAATAAAACTGTAATTAAAGGCACACCTCTCCAAAATTCAATAAAACCGATTGATATATATCTAATCAAAGGAAACCCTGATCTTCTGCCTAAAGCAAAAGCCATACCAATTGGAAAACAGAAGATTAAGCAGAAAAAAGAAATTATAAAAGTAAGTGATAACCCTCCCCAAGCACCAGTCTCAACCCAATTTAAACCATCTAGTTTGCCGAGTTCAATATATTCCTCAAAGAATATGAAATATTTAAGAAGTATATATAGAGTAAATGGTACGATCAAAAAATAATAAAATTTATATTTACTTGGTATAAAAAAACCTAATATGACTGATAAGATCGCAGCTATAATTCCATAAGATAAATCAAAAAATACTGGGCCACCTGAAATAAAGAAAAAAATGAATAAAAATGCTATAAGTGGATAAATCACTACATAGTAAAGTGTTAAATATTTTTTAAACTTATCAGTAGCAAAGAAACCAACAGATCCAAGTAATGCCAAAGCAATAAATGAAAGATTAATTCTCCACTGTTCCCCATTAGGATACATTCCGTACATGAATCTTCTTAACCAAACTTTAATATACGTCCAACAGGCTCCTGAACCAGTACAAACATCCTTTGAGTCTCCAGCAAAACTCGCATCGACAACAAACCAGCTCAACAATGGTGGTATCGATTTTATGATAACAAAAATTATTAAAAGTGAGAGAATAGCATTAAAATTGTTAGTATTAATATGTTTATTAATAAGATCTAATTTCTTAATACCACTATATTCAATTCTTATAAAAAATAGACCTACAAAACCTAATAATAAAGGTATTATAAAGCTTAAAAATCCTGGAAGAAAACCAGTAATATTTACTTTGAAAAATGAATTTAAAAAAACATCAAGAATACTTATAAAAAATAAAAGTGTACCTAAATATAAAAAAGTATTTAAATTCGATTGGTCTGGTTTTAAAAAATTAATCTTGGACATTATTTTTCCTGTATTGCAATTTTTTTATTGTACCAATTCATTAATATCGAAATTGAGATACTCAAGCTTAAGTAGGTAAACATTGTTATAGAAACTATTTCAATTGCTTTACCAGTTTGCATTAAAGCAGTACCAGCGAAAACTAACACTAAATCAGGATATGCAATTGCAGCCGCTAATGACGAATTTTTAGTAAGGTTTAAATATTGGTTAGTTGTTGGGGGTATAATAATTCTTAATGCTTGAGGCATTATTACTAATTTTAAAACTTGATTTGGAGTAAGACCTATTGAAGCTGCTGCCTCTTTTTGACCTTTTCCAACTCCTTGTATTCCAGCTCTAACACATTCAGCTATAAATGTTGCTGTATACAATGATAGTGACAAAGTTAAAGCTATTAATTCTGGTGGCAAACTAACACCACCCTCATAAATAAAAGATGTGGTCGCTAATTGTTTTAATACAGGAATTTCAAAAGATAAGCTTACCCCACCTATTAAAAAACTCAATAATGGTAAAATAAAAATTAAACCAAGGGAAATATAAAAGACGGGTAATTGTTTTCCTTGCGTTTCCTGTAACTTTTTTGCATGAATTCGAATGACAATAATTGAAATAATGACCGCAATTATAGAATAAAGAAAAATATTAAAATTTTCCCAGATAAATGCTGGTACATACAAACCTTTGATCGTTAAAAAGAATACTCCAAATATAGCTTCTGCATCTTGAGGTAATGGTAAAGCTCTAAGTGCAGCAAAATACCAAAAAAATATTTGTAATAAAAGTGGAATATTTCTGAAGAATTCTACATAAAATGCAGCAAATTTATTAATAAGGTAATTTGGAGAAAGTCTCGCAACACCAACTATCACTCCTAAAATTGTTGCTATGACAATTCCAATTACTGAAACAAGAATTGTATTTAATAGACCTACTAAATAGGCTCTAAAATAAGAGTGTGATCCATCATATTCAATTAAAGAAAATTGAACATCAAATGAGGACTCTTGTGATAAAAATCCATAACCAAAATCAATACCTCTACTTTCCATATTAATTTGAGCGTTATAGGTAAAAAAACCGAATACTAAGACTACAGCGATAACTGTGATTAATTGTGGGCCAATATCTTTAAGTTTAAAATTCACTTTGATGATAATATATGAGTTTATAAAAAAAGGGCTAGAAAAATCTAGCCCTTTTTAAATTGTTTTAAACTACAATTATCTTGCAGGTGGAACGTAAAGTATTCCGCCTTTTGTCCATAATTGATTTGGACCTCTATCTGGTAGAATTCCAGTGTCAGCTATATTTCTCTTATAACTTTCACCATAATTACCAACTTGCTTGATAATTCTTAGGTTCCACTCATTATCTAGACCAAAAGCTGCACCCATTTCACCTTCAGCTCCAACAAGTCTTTTAATTTGTGGGTTATCTGAAGTTTTCATTGAGTCAGCATTAGCTGAAGTAATACCGTATTCTTCTGCTTCAATCATTGTGTTTAATGACCATCTTACGATATCTTCCCAAACTGCATCACCTTGTCTAACAACTGGTCCTAAAGGTTCTTTAGAAATAGTTTCTGGTAGAACAATGTGTTCATCAGGGTTCTTCATTTTTGTTCTTTGAGCAGCTAAACCAGATTTATCTGTAGTATATGTATCACATCTACCTGCATCATATGCAGCTACAACTTCATCAGCTTTTTCAAAAGCAACTGGTTCATAAGAAATTCCTCTTGAATTAAAGAAGTCTCTCATATTTAACTCAGTTGTTGTACCAATATTTGTACAAGCTGAAATACCATTTTTGAATTGGCCAGTTGAGGTAATACCTGAACTTTTTCTTACCATGAAACCTTGTCCATCGTAAAAGTTCACACCTACAAAAGTAAGTCCGATATCAGCATCCCTTGAAAGAGTCCAAGTTGTGTTTCTTGACAAGATATCAATCTCACCAGAAGTTAAAGCTGTAAATCTTTCTTTAGCACTTAGTGGTGTAAACTTAACTTTGTTTGCATCACCTAGAACCGCAGCAGCCACCGCTCTACATACATCAACGTCTATTCCAGTCCAATTTCCTGCAGCGTCAGCGTTAGAAAATCCTGGAAGACCTTGAGATACTCCACATCTTACAAAACCCTTTTTTTGAGTGTTTTTAAGTGTTTTAGATTTTTTAGCAGCCATAGTCTCGGTTGTAAAAGTAAACAACACAGCAACGACAGCAACTAAAGAAGTTAATTGTTTTAAGTATTTAAACATATTTCTTCCTATTGTTTATTTATTTGTTAACAAATAATTCAAAATAACTTTTGAATATTTATAATTTAAGCATGTAAGAAAAAGCTCTGCAACATAAAATTGTGTGAAAAAAAGTTATACAATCAATACTAGAATTTTTAAATGTAGGACTATGGCGCGCCCTGGAGGATTCGAACCTCCGACCCTCGGTTTAGAAAACCGATGCTCTATCCAGCTGAGCTAAGGGCGCATAATAACCTCTAGGTATACAATAATATGTTAATTTTTTAAAAGAAATTTTCTTAAAAGAAGTAATATTGTCAACAACTCAATCCTACCAACAATCATAAAGAAAATAAGAGTGTATTTTGTAAAAAAAATGTAAATTATTAAAATTAAAGTCGTCAAG
>CACIZB010000007.1:30000-39440 GCA_902591025.1 uncultured Pelagibacteraceae bacterium | reverse complement strand
TCTTTATTAAATAAGATTGATCCACCTCCAATCAGATCATAAACTTTAGTATTTAATTTAGATAATTTTTTTTGAATTTGTTGAGAAGTGGGTTGGGCTATAAATTTATTTAATTTATAAAACTTACCATAAATTGCATATGTACCCCCTGCAGGAAAAAATACCTTGGGTTTTAGAAATTTTATATATGAATGTATTTCCTCTAAACTTTCATTAATTATTCTTTTTTGTTCTTTGCCCCTATTAACATTCATAAAACATTGAGGAAACTCGCTTGCTGCCCCCAAAGCATAACAAAAAACATCTACATTTCTTTTGAAATTTGAAATTATAAATTTTTTTATTTTTTTTAATACATTTAAATTCATCGGAGTATCCACATTATTAAAGAAGATTGTTTTGTTCTTATTTGATTGAATTATAATCGAAGTATCAAGATCATAATTAATATTGTCAGGTAAATCACTTGAGTTACTAATAATCTGGGGAACTATAGCTACAGAAAAATCTTTATTAATTTTTGTTTTTTTAAATGGGTCTAGCTCAATTACTTTATTTGTACAAAATTGATTTATTCTTTTTTTTAAAATATTATTTTCAAATTTCTTTATTAAAAAAATAGTATTTGTGTTTACAACATTTTTTAAAGTTTTAAAGTCTAAATGATCACAATGAAGGTGGCTAATATATACAAAATTTGATTTAAATTTTTTAATCTTAACATCAGAGATATTTTTGATTGGATATGAGTACCATCCGTTGTCATTAGTTTTTCCAACCCATGGGTCACATATAATTATTGAATTGTCTCCCTCTACACTTATAAAAGAATTTGTATAATGATTAATTTTAAACATTTTTTTAATTGTTTATTAATACAAAAGTTTAAATAAAAAATTGCATTTATTGTCTCGTTTTAAATATGTTTTTTTCATAACTTATTCACTTGTTTAGAATATCTTTTAAAGGTATATGGTATAAATTGCAAAATTTAATAATTAATTAATCATATGTCTGAAAACAAGAAAAAGCATTTATGCTACATTGCTTTATCAGACAATATATTATCTAAATCAAATATAGAATTAATCAAAAAATCATCAAAATATGGAAAAATAGTTATTGGTTTAATGTCCGACAAGGCTATTTCAGAATATAAAACTGCCCCCCTTTTAAACTTTAATCAAAGAAAGCTAATCGCGGAAAACTTAAAAAATGTTTACAAAGTAGTAGAACAAACATCTAGAGATTACACTGAAAATTTAATTAAGTTAAAACCTAAGTATGTAGTTCATAAGAAAAATTCTTGGCACAAAGGACTTCAAAAAAGAACAAGAGAAAATGTTATTAAAATTATTAAAAAATGGTCAGGTAAACTTTTAGAGTTTACAACTACTGATGAAAAGGAAGATAAATTTTTTGAACTAAACCCAGCTTTAAGAAGAAATAAATTAATAAGATTAATAAGATCTAAAAAAATTGTTAGATTTTTGGAAGCCCACAATTCTTTATCGGCACTTATCATTGAAAAATTAAAGTTAAATGTAAAAAATATTTCTGAAGAGTTTGATGGTATTTGGTGCTCAAGTTTGGCAGACTCAGCAACTAGAGCCAAACCTGATAATCAATCAGTTGACTTAAACACCAGAATTAATTCTTTAAACGATATTTTAGAAACTACTAGTAAGCCCATAATATTCGATGCGGACAATGGTGGTACGGATGAACAGCTGCCTTATACAATAAAAAATCTTGAAAGAATGGGCATATCAGCAATAGTTATGGAAGACAAGATAGGTGTTAAAAAGAATTCTTTATTTAGTGATCAGGCTGGTGCAAAACAAGATTCAGTTAAAAATTTTTGTAATAAGTTAAAACTTGCATCACTATCTAGGATTACAAATGATCTATTAATTGTTGCAAGAATAGAAAGTTTTATATTAAATAAAGGATTAGCAGATGCTTTGAAAAGAGCTGAGGCTTACTCTAAATTTGGTGCAGATTTAATTCTGATACATTCAAAAGCAAAAACTCCAAATGAAATATTTAAATTTGCACAAAAATTTAAAAAAAGTAAATATTATAAACCACTAGTTTGCGTGCCAAGCACTTACTCTAATACCCATGAGGATGATCTAATAAAGCACGGTTTTAAAGTAGTTATATATGCCAACCAGTTATTAAGAAGTGTTTATCCTGCAATGTTAATTACCGCGAAAAGTATTTTAAAAAATAAAAAAAGTAAAAATATTGAAAATAAGATTTCATCAATAAAAGAAATTATAAGTCTTATTGAAAAATGATTGAAGCAAAAAATCTAATATTAAAACTAGAAAAAAATAACATCAACTTTTTTTGTGGTGTTCCAGATAGCATATTGAAAAATTTTACCAATTATCTGGAAAATTATAAAAAAAAAAAACATTTAATATGTGCTAACGAAGGCGGGGCTGTTGGTCTTGCAATAGGAAATTATTTATCCTCAAAAAAAATCACCTGCGTGTATATGCAAAATTCAGGTTTAGGAAACTCTGTGAATCCTTTGGTGTCAGTAGCACATAAAAAAATTTATTCTATTCCAATGTTATTATTAATCGGTTGGAGAGGTGCTCCCAAATTAAATGACGAAGCACAACATAAAAAACAAGGGCTTATAACAAAAGAAATGTTAAAATTAATGGACATTAAATTTTTAGAATTAAGAAATAAAATTGATTTAAAGAAAATTCCTCACTTAATTGATTATGGGGTAAAAAACAAAACCCCAGTTGCAATTATCGTAAAAAAAAATGTAATAACCGGACGTAATATCCAAAAAAAAATTAAAAGAGTTAGTGTTGATAGAAGTCTTTTTATTAAAGAGTTGTTAAAATTAAGTGACAATAAATGTAAAATTATCTCTTCCACAGGATATATTTCGAGAGATTTATTTAGATTGTCTAATAATAATTTTTTAAAGAGAAAAAACTTTTATATGATAGGAGGAATGGGTCACGCCCAAATGGTAGCTTACGGTGTAGCAAATTTTTCAAAAAGTAAAATAATTTGTCTAGATGGAGATGGATCAATTATAATGCATTTAGGCTCTTCACCAATATTTGCAGGTTATAATAAAAATAACCTAAAATATATTCTCTTAAATAATGGATCACATGAGTCTGTGGGTGGACAATTTTGTATTTCCAAAAGTATAAATTTCAAAAGACTTTCAAGGAGTGTGGGTTTCAAAAGTTATTTTTTATTAAAAAGGAATAGAGATATAAATAATATTTTAAGTAAATTTTTAAAATCCAAATTAAATTCTTTTTTAGAGGTAAAAATAAATTCTTATAATCTTGAGAATTTACCTAGAATTAAAAATGTTTTGAAAGTTAAAAAAAATTTTATGAGTAAAAAAAATGACAAATTTAATTAATCATATTAGAAGTAAAAATAAGAAAATATTATTTACTCCAGGTCCCTCAAGCCTATCTTATGAAAATTTACTTGGTCTCGCTCCAGGCTTTGGTAGAGGAGACAGAGATTATCTTAAAGTTGAGAATAGAGTTATGAATAAACTTAAAAAAATGAGTAAGAAAAAATATATAGCCAGGATGCAGGGGTCTGGAAGTTTTGCAATAGAGGTAATGATTGCAAATTTTTTAAATGGAAATGTCCTTATTTTAAATTCAGGATATTATTCAGAGAGATTAATTAATATTTCAAAACATTATAAGCGAGTTAACAAAAATATAAAAAAAATAAAAATTATTGATTGGAAAAATTACGATAAAATAAATAAAAAATACGATTGGATTCTATTTTGTTATACTGAAACTAGTAAAGCAATTAAATTACCAATTAAAGAAATTTATAATATCTCTAGAAAGTTTAAGTCTAAATTAATGGTAGATGCAACTGCATCGTTTGGGTTAGAAAAATATCATGAATATGCAAATGTATTTAGTTACAGCTCTTGTAAAGGTTTATTTGGATTAACTGGAGCATGTTTTATATCTTACGACAAGGCGCCAGAAAATAAAATAAGCTCATTTAATATTGATATAAATACACATTTAAATAAAAAAATGACAGGACCTTATCATGCAATTTATTCACTAGATTTAATTTTAAAAAATTATTCTGATTTTAAACATAGCGTAATTGTAAATAAAAAAAAATTTATGGAAATTTCAAAGAAATATTTAAGTGTAAAAAGCAAATTTCAACCGATGTTATGTACACAAATTGATAAAAAGATAGTACCAAAAAATAAAAATGTTGTTTTATACAAACCTAGATCAGAAATTAAAGGGAGTATAATTTGTCACTTAGGAGAAGTGCACCTTAAGAAAAGCTCTAAAGCAAGAATATTAAAAAACATTAAATTTTAAATGAAAAGAATCTTGTTAGATATGTCGGCCACAATTATACATCATGGACATATAAGACTTATTAAAAAAGCTAAAAAATTCGGAAAAGTAATAATTGGATTAACTAAAGATAGAGAGATCAAAAAATATAAAGGCTATTTACCAGAATTGAAATTTAACGAAAGAAAAGAAATACTAGAAAATATTCAAGGTGTTGCGAAAGTAATTCCAGCAAATTTTTATATTAATGAAAGATACTTAAAAAAAAATAAAATAAATTTTTTAATTCATGGAAATGACAATTTTAACAAAATCGAAAAAAAAAAAATAATTATGTTTAAAAGAACTAAAGGAATTAGTTCTACAATTATAAGAAAAAGAGCAGCAAAAAACATAAAATTAATAAAGTGAAATCTAGATTGAAAATTAATAGAAACTACGGTTTAGTATTTTGGATTGAAGGTTTTTCGGGCTCTGGAAAATCAACAATTGCAGAATTAATCAAAAAAAGAATTGAAAAAAAATACGGCAAAACTATTGTTTTAAGTGGCGATGATTTAAGGAAAATTTTTAATTTTCACGGATACAACAAGAAAGATAGGATTAAATTATCTTATAAAACAAGTGAATTCGTTCTTTTTTTAATTAAAAATAAAATTAATGTTATTTATACAGTTGTTGGTCTAAATCATCGAGCTAGAGGAATATATAAGTCTAAGCTAAAAAACTTTTTTGTTACGCTAATAAAAGCAGACATAATAAAAATTAAAAAACTTGGTAAAAAGAATACATATACAAGAAAAAAAAATATTGTAGGAATAGATATTAAAGCTGAATACCCCCGTAACCCTGATTTTATTATACAAAACGACATGAAAATAACCCCATATAAACTAGCAAATAAATATTATATAGATATTTCAAAAAAGATTAAAAAATAAACATAATGAATAAAAAAGCTAGAGTACTACTAATTACGCCTAATCTAAAAGGAATAGCTGATGGAGTTAACAGAATTCAGCCATCGTTAGGGTTGATGTTAATTGCTCCAATTTTAGAAAAGAACGGCCATAAAGTTAAAATTTATGATGCAGCTTTAGATGGTTGGGAAAAAAGAAAAATAATTGATGAAAAAAATAAAATTGTGATGATTGGTCAAGACGAAGATGGAATTTCAAAGGTTGTATCTAATTTTAACCCTGATGTTGTGGCAATATCAGTTTTATTTTCCAATTTATTGGAGTCCGCACACCAGATTGCAAAAATAATTAAAAAGGTAAACAAAGAAATTAAAGTAGTGCTTGGTGGAAACCATATTTCCTCTGCGGTTTCAGATTATAAATTTTTTAAATTACAAAATAATTCAAAAGTAAAAAATTTAATACACGATTTAGAAAATGATTATTTTGATTATGGAATGGCTGGTGAAGGAGAATTTTCATTTATAAAATTAGTTGAGGCGATTATTGAAAAAGATGAAAATAAGTTAATGAAAGTTCCTGGACTAGTAAAAAAAAAATCAAAAGGTGATTATCATATCAATCCAAACCAAAGCGTCCACGATTTAAATACCCTGCCAAGACCCTCGCGACATCTTGTAGATATGGAAGCTTATTTTAAAATAGGAGCATTTCATTCTGCAAAATCTAGATCGAAAAGAGTTCTAAGCGTTATGTGCTCTAGGGGGTGTCCTGAAAAATGTACCTTCTGTTCAACTCCGAGTATGTGGGGCCAGAATACAAGATGGAGGTCTACAGATCATATAATGGAAGAAATTGAAAATGATGTAAGAGATTTTAAAATAGGTGAAATTCAATTTGATGATGACACTATAACTGTAAATAAAAAAAACCTTTTTTCATTATGTGACCGATTAGAAAAGATAGGTTTACCTTGGTGTACACCAAATGGCACAAAAGTAAATTATCATTTTAACAAACAGGAGGAGATGTATAAAAGAATGCATGACTCCGGCTGTTACCAAATTACTCTTGCATGTGAAAGTGGCGTTCAAAGAGTTTTAGATAAAATAATTAATAAAAGACTACCGCTAGATACAATATATCCATCAATAGAAAATGCAAAAAAAGCAGGAATGCTTGTACACACCTTTTGGATTGTAGGCTATCCTGGAGAAACATTTGAAGAAATTCAAAAAACAATAGATTTTGCTATGAACTCGGGTGCAGATAGTTTTTCTTTTGCAATCTTAAGTCCCTTACCAGGTACTCCTATATATAGAAAAGTCATTTCAGAAGATTTATGGTGGGGTGGTAGGTCTTTAGAAGACATGCTTTTTCGTTCATCATTAGTTAAAGTAGATGGATTTAATGGCCCAGATGAATTTGAAAAATTTGTTAATGATGCAAATATAAAAGCAAATTTACTCTTAAAAGAGAACGATCCAAAAAGATTTGAATACAAATATGGAAAACAAAGCACAGAAGCAGCTTTAGTTAAACAGACTTAGTATTTTATTAATGAATGAAAAAAATAAATAAAGATAAAATTAAAGAAATTATCGCTAAATCAATTGAAGTAAATTTAAAACATCTTAATGATAGGTCAACAAATAAAGATTTTGCTAAATGGGATAGCTTGGCAAATGTTAAAATTATGCTCCAAATAGAAAAAAAATTCAAAGTAAAAATAAAATCTCAAGACACATCAAAATTAAATAAAGTTTCATCAATTTATAAATTGATTGAGCCATAAATTAAACTTAAGAATTTAAATGAAAAAATTTGAGAGATATTGGTTAAATCAATCAAAAATTTTGAAATGGCACATTAAACCAAAAAAAATATTTAGAAAAAAAGAAAATAATAAAAGTGAATGGTTTACTGATGGAAAATTAAATTTGTACGAAAACTGTATTGAGCGTCATTTATCTTACAAAACCCGTTTTAAAACAGCAATTATATTAATAGATGAAAATAAAAATATAAAAAAATATTCTTATATTGAAATTCACCGAATGGTAAATAAATTTTGTGAATATCTAATATCAAATAATATTAAAGTAAGCTCAGCAATAATTCATTCATCTGCATCTTTGGTCTCTGCAATATCAATGCTCGCTCTCTCAAAACTTGCAATACATTTTTCTGTAATATTTGAAGATTTGCAAATTGAAGCTATCAACTCAAGAATTAAAATACTTAAGCCTAATCTTGTTATAACAAGAGGTGATCTATCTTGCGTGAAAGGCATCCAAACAAGTTTAAAAAATAATAAGATTAAAAATTTTCTTATAATTTCTTCAAGACGAAATCTATTTAATCAAAGGAATAAAAACTGTAGTTTTTATAATTTTCAAAAAAATACGAATTTAAAATATATAAAATCAAAAATAATTAGTGCTCCAACTCCCTTATTTACCCTTTTTACATCTGGATCTACTGGTGAGCCTAAAGGCATTACTCATTCTACAGGGGGATATTTGCTATATTCAATTTATACCTCTAAGAAACAATTTGGAATGAATAAGAAATCAGTTGTTTTAACTGCTTCTGATGCAGGATGGATAAATGGCCATACATATTCTTTTTTCTCTCCGTTGGCGTTAGGAGCTACAACTATTTTATTAGAGAAGCCGACAATTATAATCGATTACAAATTTCTAAAAAAAATAATTAATAAATTTTCTATTTCAATATTATATTTACCTGTAACTCTTATAAGAATTTTAAAAAGTATAATCCCAGAAAGAGAAAGGTTTAAAAAAAGTAAATTGATATCTATTGGCTCAATGGGGGAACCATTAGCATCTTCAGTAGCAAAATGGTATTCAAATTATTTTTTTAACAAAGACAAACCGATCGTTAATACATATTTTCAAACTGAAACAGGTGGAATTATCTGCTCCCCAAAATACTCTAGTAAAGAAACTTTATATGGTACAGTAGGCAAACCATTAAATAAATTTATTAAAATTAATATACCCAAAAATAAAAAAAAATTTTTATTAGAAATAAGCTCTAAATGGCCTGGATGTATGATTAATGTAGCAAACGGAAAAAAATTTTGGGATAAATATTGGGTGAATAAAAAATTTCAACTATTTGATATCGCTTCATTAGACAAAAAAAAAAATATAATTATTAATGGCAGATCCGATGATGTTATAAATATTAGGGGTCATAGAATTGGTTCAGAAGAAATAGAGTCTATCCTTCTAAAAGCCAATGAAGTTGTTGAAGCTGCAGCAATTTCTATTATGGATGAACTTGAGGGATCTAGATTAATTTATTTTATTAAATCTAAAAATAGTGCTGATAAAACAAAAATAATTAAAATTATTAATAAATGTATTTTAAAATATTTTGGATCTTATGCTTTACCTAAAAATATTATTTTTGTAAGTGATTTACCAAAAACCAAAAGTGGCAAGATTTTAAGAAGAATTCTTAGATTAATTTATGAAAACCCAAATATAAAAAATATAAATTATGTATCAACTATAAATAAAAGAGAAACTATTGAAAATTTAAAACTCGAAATTTTAAATCAATTAAGAAATTAAATAATAAAAAATTTTATCTATCTACTTTTAAAATTTTAAAAATTTTTTTAGAAGGTATTTTTTTTATAGTATTATTTGGTGACTGACCAAAAACCATTGAATTACTTGGTACATCTTTATCAATTACGAAGCTATTTGCTGAAAAAATTACATTGTCACCTATTTTGCAATCTCCTAATATAGTTGAGCCAATAGACATATAAACATTTCTTCCAATTTTTGGATAAACACCTTTATTGCCTCCAACTGTACAGTTGGCAGAAAACGAAAAATAATCTCTAATATTTGCTTTTCCAATTACAGTTCCCACAGGATGATCTAATACAAAGACTTTTGGCATCTTTACCTCATAAAACAAATCTATACCATTGAGAGTTTTATTTAGATAATAAACTTTATCTGCTAACGTTTCATAAGATTTACTATCATTTTTTTTAATCTTGATTATAGAATTTGATAAATAGTATAAAAAAATACAATATTGTCCGGAGTGGAATGGATTAAAAAAGGTTTTTTTATTCTTTCTATAATATTTAATTTTACTTTTGGAAAAACAAAACTCA
>CACIZB010000007.1:0-27500 GCA_902591025.1 uncultured Pelagibacteraceae bacterium | reverse complement strand
AGGCTTAGAGGGTGGTCCCCCTATATTCGAGCAGGATTTCACGTGTCCCGCTTTACTCAAGAATTTTATCAAACATTACTTTTACGGGACTATCACCCTCTTTGGTTAGCATTTCCAAACTATTCAAATTTTTTTAACAAAACTACTGGCCTAATCCGCTTTCGCTCGCCACTACTAACGGAATCTCTATTGATTTCTTTTCCTCTGGTTACTTAGATGTTTCAGTTCTCCAGGTTGTCTCTTTAAACCTATGTATTCAGTTTAAAGTACCACATAAAGTGGTGGGTTTCCCCATTCGGAAATTTTCGGATCAAAACTTACATACAGCTCCCCGAAACTTATCGCAGTATATCACGTCCTTCATCGGCTTTCAGTGCCAAGGCATCCGCCACACGCCCTTAAACGCTTGATTTATGCACAGAAAAAAATTCTGTGTTGAATCAAATTTTTTTTGAACACTAGTTAATAACATAACTAATGTTCGGATATAGATATTGATATTAATTATTAAATATATTTACGATTTTTTATAACTAAGTGTTCTATGGTGGAGGATAGCGGGATCGAACCGCTGACCTCCTGAATGCAAATCAGGCGCTCTCCCAGCTGAGCTAATCCCCCAAGATTTTTAATGTTGGTGGGCCGAGAAAGACTCGAACTTTCGACCCCACCCTTATCAAGGGTGTGCTCTAACCAACTGAGCTACCGGCCCCCATGCAAGAGAAACACTTTATTAAGAAGAGAAATGAGGACGGTCAACATTAACCTTGTATATTTTTTAGAGCAAAAACTTTTTTTTTGCTCATCCTTAGAAAGGAGGTAATCCAGCCGCAGGTTCCCCTACGGCTACCTTGTTACGACTTCACCCCAGTCGCTGACTATACCGTGGTCAAGGGTATAAAACCTTGCCTTAAGGTAGAACCAACTCCCATGGTGTGACGGGCGGTGTGTACAAGACCCGGGAACGCATTCACCGTGGCACGCTGATCCACGATTACTAGTAATTCCAGCTTCATGCACTCGAGTTGCAGAGTGCAATCCGAACTGAGGTATTTTTTAAGGATTTGCTTAACGTCGCCGTCTTGCTTCCTGTTGTAAATACCATTGTAGCACGTGTGTAGCCCAACACGTAAGGGCCATGAGGACTTGACGTCATCCCCACCTTCCTCCAGCTTATCACTGGCAGTTCTTTCAGAGTGCCCAACTTAATGATGGCAACTAAAAGTGAGGGTTGCGCTCGTTGCGGGACTTAACCCAACATCTCACGACACGAGCTGACGACAGCCATGCAGCACCTGTGTTTCGTCCGGCCGAACCGAAAACTTTAATCTCTTAAAGTCGCGACGAACATGTCAAGTGTTGGTAAGGTTCTGCGCGTATCTTCGAATTAAACCACATGCTCCACTACTTGTGCGGGTCCCCGTCAATTCATTTGAGTTTTAACCTTGCGGTCGTACTCCCCAGGCGGTGTGTTTATCGCTTTCGCTGCGACACTGAAAATAAATTTCCAACGTCTAACACACATCGTTTACGGCATGGACTACGAGGGTATCTAATCCTCTTCGCTACCCATGCTTTCGTTCCTCAGTGTCAGTAATGATCCAGAAAGCTGCCTTCGCAATTGGTATTCTTTCTAATATCTACGAATTTCACCTCTACACTAGAAATTCTGCTTTCCTCTATCAAACTCTAGCTGAAAAGTTTTGATGGCAGTTCCAGAGTTAAGCTCTGGGATTTCACCACCAACTTTTTCAACCACCTACGAACTCTTTAAGCCCAGTAATTCCGAACTACGCTAGGTCCCTTCGTATTACCGCGGCTGCTGGCACGAAGTTAGCCGGACCTTCTTATTCGGGTACAGTCATTTTCTTCCCCGACGAAAGAGCTTTACAACCCAAAGGCCTTCTTCACTCACGCGGCATCGCTGCATCAGAGTTTCCTCCATTGTGCAAGATTCCCCACTGCTGCCTCCCGTAGGAGTTTGGGCCGTGTCTCAGTCCCAATGTGGCTGATCATCCTCTCAAATCAGCTATTGATCAAAGTCTTGGTAGGCCATTACCCCACCAACAAACTAATCAAGTGCAGGCTCATCCAATGGTGCATAAAGCTTTCTCCGTAAAGACTTATCTGGTATTAGCACAAGTTTCCTCGTGTTATTCCAGGCCAAAGGGTAGATACCTACATGTTACTCACCCGTCTGCCACTAAGTATTGCTACTTCGTTCGACTTGCATGTGTTAGGCGTGCCGCCAGCGTACGTTCTGAGCCATGATCAAACTCTCAAGTTTAAAAACGGCGCACACTAGCTTCTATATAAATTCTAAGAATAAAATTTATATAATGTTGAAGTGTGTACGACAAATTTATGGTAACCTTAACCGTCCACACTTCTCTTCTTAAATATTAACAATAAAAATAACTAATTGGACGAATTACGTCCAATGGCTCCCCATTTATTGTATTTATAAAATTTATTAGGGGAAGTCCGATGCTTATAGGCTAAAATTAAGGGAAATCAAGCACTTAAGAGACGAAAAAAAGCTCAAAAAGACCCAATTTTAAAGGGTTTTTTTTGATTTTTTAATTATGCTGAACTATTAATTCAAAGTAAAAATTTTTATAAATGTGGGAAAAACTAAAAAATAGATTAAAAAAAAATTCAGGTTTATTACTGTTAATCAAAAAAAACACAGAAATCATTGCATTAGGGTTTCTTATATTAATAACAATAATATCTACAACTTATTATAATAGTAGCAAAAAAAAAATTTACTATAACTACAAAAATATAATTAATAATATCTATCTTAAAAAAACTGTTAATCATTTATTCGATAATTTAGAGCCAAAATTTAAGATTATTAACCATAAAGTTGTTCAAGGAGAAACATTTGATAATATTTTGGAATTGTATTTTATTAAAGGTGAAGAAATTCAGGAAATAAAAAAACAACTAATTAACAAAGTAAATCTTAATAAATTAAATACAAATCATAAAATTAAATTTACACTCGATCAGTCAAAAAATATAATTAAGGACTTTACGTTTCAATTATCAAATAAAGAGAAAATTTATCTTAAGCGAAATATTGATGATAACAAATTTAATAAAAAAATTTTAGTCACAAAACTTAAAAAAAATACCCTTTATAAAGAAAATTCAATTATGCAAAGTCTTTATAAATCAGCAACAGAGCAAAAGATACCGGCTAATATAATAATTGAGTTTGCAAGAATTTATGGTTTTCAGGTAGATTTTCAAAGAGATATTAGAAAAAAAGACTCTTTTCAGATAATGTATGAAGTTTTCAAAGATGATAATGGAAGGACTATAGAAACTGGTGAAATTCTTTTTGCAAATTTAAAATTAAGTGGAATGGATAACTCACTTTATTTTTTTAATAAAGAAGGAAGTGAAGGTCATTATGATAAAAATGGTAAAAGTGTGAAAAAAGCTTTAATGAAGACTCCAATTAATGGAGCAAGATTATCTTCCCCATTTGGAATGAGAAAACATCCTATCGATGGTTTTAATAAAATGCATAAGGGAACAGATTTCGCAGCACCAATGGGAACTCCTATCATGGCTTCTGGAGATGGAGTTGTAAAAAAAGCTGGTTGGTGTGGTGGTGGTGGGAACTGCGTTGTTATCAAACACAACTCCACTTATCAAACTGTCTATGCGCATATGTCAAAATTTGCAAAAGGGATAAGAAGTGGTGTAAGGGTAAAACAAGCACAAATAATTGGTTATGTTGGATCTACAGGTAAATCAACTGGTCCTCATTTGCACTACGAAGTGATAGTAAATGGAAAGAAAATAAATTCGCAAAAGCTCAAATTACCCTCAGGAAAAATTTTAAAGGGAGAAGAAAGAAAAAAATTTGAAACTGTTAAAATTAAACTAGATGTTCTAAAATCGGAGAAAATTATTGGTTTAAACTAATTAGTCTCTTTTTGAATTTTATACGTCTTATTTTCAATTGAAATACTTTTTTTTTCTTGAGTATTAATTGAAGCCTTTTTTTCTTCAGAGACATTTTCAGAATATCTTGACTTTTTAATGTTTTCTTGCTCACTAAGCACTCTTGAAAAATGATCAGCATGTTGAAAATAATTTTCTGACATTATCTTATCTCCAATTGATAGAGCTTCTCTTGCTAAATTATTATATTTTTCAATTAACTTCGGCGCGTTATGATTATTTCTTCCTGGATTTTTTCTCTGAAAGCTTTCAGTATTTGTAAAATTTGAACCAAATTTTTGTCTTTCACCATTAGTTTTATAATTCCTGTCATTTCTTCTAAAATTATTTCTTCGAACGTTATTATTTCTAAAAGTTACCATATAAATTAATTATCTAATTTTTGTGCTAATTATGCATCGGTCATTTTGTGCATAGTCTTTAATAATATTGTTAATATAAAATCCATTATTTTTTAATAGTTTTTTTACCTTGTATTTTTGATCAAAACCTATCTCTAAAATCAGTTTCCCACTATTTTTAAGTAGATCAGATGATCTAATTATTATTTTTTTTATTATTGATATTCCTTCTAAACCACCATCCAATGCAATTTTTGGCTCAAAATCAATAATATCCTTATCTAAATACTTTAAATCTAATTTTTTGATATAAGGAGGATTAGATATAATTAAATCATATTTGCCGTTTAACAAATTGTCAATATCTGATTTAAAGAATTTTGATCTATTTGACAATTCTAGATTTGTTGCGTTAATTCTACTTATGTTGATGCAATCTTTGCTAATGTCTATTCCGGTACCGTAAAAATCGCTTCTATCTTTTAAAATAGATAATAGTATACATCCAGAACCTGTGCCTATATCCAGTATATTTAAATTTGATTTGTACTTAGTAATTTTAAGTACATTTTCAATTAATATTTCAGTATCAGGTCTAGGTATCAATGTTTGATCTGATACAAAAAAACTATATTTCCAAAAATTTTTCTTTCCTGTCAAATAAGCGACTGGTTTGTTAAAAGATCTTTTTAAAATTAAATCACTAAAATCAGAAATATTTTTTTTGTTGAGTTTTTTATCTAAATTAAGAATGACATATTTTCTATCTTTTTGTAAAACTTTTGACAACAAAATCTCACAGTCTAATCCTGCAGATTTAATTTGATTTTTTGTAAGTACTTTTTTAGCATTAAAAATTGCTTGGCGAACATTCATAAATTACAAATTGCTTAAACTCTCTTCTTGAGCTTTTAAAGTTAAAGACTCTAACATTTCATCAAAAATTTCTCCTTCAAGAAATTCCTCAAGTTTATGTAAAGTTAAGTTAATTCTGTGATCTGTCACCCTTCCCTGTGGAAAATTGTAAGTTCTTATTCTTTCAGATCTATCGCCAGTTCCAATCTTATTTTTTCTTTCTTCAGATCTTTCTTGATTGATTCTAGATCTCTCCAATTCATAAAGTCTAGCTCTAAGAATTTTCATCCCTTTTGCCTTATTCTTATGTTGAGACTTTTCGTCCTGTTGGGAGACTGTAAGTCCCGTTGGAATGTGAGTAATTCTTACTGCACTATCTGTTGTATTCACAGATTGCCCTCCAGGCCCTCCAGCTCTGAAAACATCAATTCTTAAATCAGATTCTTTTATTTTTAAATCTACCTCTTCTACCTCAGGTAATACTGCAACGGTGGCTGCTGAGGTATGAACTCTTCCCTGCGTCTCAGTATCTGGAACTCTTTGTACCCTATGAACTCCACTTTCATATTTTAAAGTTGAATAAATATTGGTACCTTTTATTGACGCTATTACCTCTTTGAGTCCTCCAGCTTCGCTTTTAGAAATAGAAATTAATTCTAATAACCATTTTTTTTTATTACAAACTTTCTCATACATCTTAAATAAATCAGCTGCAAATAAACTTGCCTCTAAACCACCAGTCCCAGCCCTTATTTCTATTATTGCATTTTTTTTATCTGCTTCATCTTTTGGGATTAAAAATAATTTTAATTTTTTTTCATTTTTTTCATGATTAAGCTTTAGATCATTTAATTCTACTTCTGCCATATTCTTTAAATCATCATCTGATTTATGATCAGATAAAATTTTTTCTAACTCAAGTTTATTCTTTTCATATAAAATGTAGTTTTTAGCATCCTCTATAATTTCATTTAAGTCAGAATACTCCTTAGATTTTTCAGCAAAATTTTTTTTATCTATATCGCCAGTTGATAAATCTTTTTCTAATATGGTATGTTTTTTTAGTAAATCTTTAATAGTCTTCTCTGGAATCATCTCAGTTGTTTTCTAATTCTGCTGCTTTTTTTTCAACTTCATCAATTACTTTAGAAATCATTTCCTCAGTAAAAATTTTTTCTTTTTGAACTCCAGATATGTACAACATATTGTTACCTTTTTTGCCTCCTGTAATTCCAACATCTGTCATTGCAGCCTCGCCTGGTCCATTGACTACACATCCTATAATAGATAAGGTAATTGGGGTTTTGATGTGGGATAATCTTTCCTCTAAAGTCTTTACTGTTTCTATAACCTCAAAGCCTTGTCTAGCACAAGAGGGACATGAGATTATTTTAACACCTCTGTTCCTTAGACCAAGAGATTTTAATATCTCATTTCCAATTTTTACTTCCTTTATTGGATCATCTGATAAAGAAATTCTAATTGTATCCCCTATTCCGTCAAGTAGGAGAGACCCTATTCCAATTGATGACTTTACACTTCCAGAAATAAAACCACCAGCCTCTGTAATACCTAAATGAAGAGGATAATTAGTTAAGTTAGATAGTTGTCGATAAGCTGCTATTGATAAAAAAACGTCTGATGATTTTACACTTATCTTAAAATTAAAAAATTCCTGATCCTCCAAAATCTTAATGTTTCTGAGAGCACTTTCAACCAAAGCCTCTGGGCAAGGTTCTTTAAATTTTTCAAGAATATCTTTTTCCAATGATCCAGCATTAACGCCAATTCTTACCGAACAATTGTTTTCTTTCGCTGCTCTGAGTACATCTTTTACTTTCTTAACATCACCAATGTTTCCTGGATTGATTCTCAAACAACTGGCACCATACTCTGCAGCTTCAATTGCTCGCTTATAATGAAAATGAATATCTGCGATTATAGGTATGTCTACATGTTTAACAATTTCTTTTAAAGCCTTAGACGAAGACTCATCAGGACAAGAGACTCTTACTAAATCAGCGCCCTCTTCATGAATTGCATTTATTTGATTAATAGTAGCTTTCACATCTGTCGTTAGAGTATTAGTCATTGACTGAACTGATATTGGATTATCTCCTCCAACTTTAACTTTTCCGACACTAATAACTTTTGTACTTTTTCTTTTAATATCTCTAAATGGACGTAAACTCATTGTTATTTATCTAGTTCAAACTCTTTATGCAAAACTGTCAATGCTTTTTTTGTATCTCTTTGATCTATTAAAACGGAAATTTTAATTTCCGAGGTAGAAATTACTTGAATATTTATTTTTTGAGAAGCTAATGCCTGAAACATTCTAAATGTTACACCGGGGGTAGTTACCATACCAACACCAATTATAGAAATCTTACTTACACCTTTTTTAAATATCAAATTTCTAAATTTTATATCTTTGTTATCTAAAATGATTTTTTTTGTTTTATTTAAATCATCTTTTTTAATAGTAAAAGTTAAATCTGTCTCTTTACCGTTTGGAGAAACGTTCTGAACAACCATATCAACATTTATAGATTTTTTTGATAAAGGTTTGAAAATAGATGCAGCGACACCTGGTTTATCTTTGACACCAATTAGACTAACCTTTGCATCATTATGGGTAGAAGATATACCAGTTATCATCTTATTATTAATTATATTTGATCTTTTAGTAATTAATGTACCAGATTTTTTGCTAAATGATGATTTCACCTCGATATCTATCCTATTTAATCTTGCGTCTTGAATTGACTCAGGTTGCATTACTTTTGCTCCAAGTGAAGCCATCTCTAACATTTCTTCATAAGAAATAGTTTTAATCTTTTTTGCTTTTTTAAATTTATTTGGATCAGTTGTATATATACCCTCAACATCTGTATAAATTATACATTTTTCTGCATTTAAGAACTTAGCTATCATAATAGCTGTTGCATCAGAACCTCCTCTTCCAACTGTTGTTATTCTCTGATGATTATCTATTCCTTGAAATCCAGTTATAATTGGAATTCCCCCTTCACCAATATATTTCAAAATTTTCTTTTTATTAATAAGACTTATCCTAGAGTTTTTGTGTAAACCTTTTGTGACAATTGGAATTTGCCACGCTAACCATGACCTTGATTTAAAACCTTCATGAATTAATCTTCCAGCTATTAATGAACAGGCGACTTGTTCTCCTGAAGAAACAAGAACATCATATTCCTCATCAGAAAAATTTTCACTTATTCCTTTAGATTTCTTTACAAGTTCATTTGTCACACCACTCATAGCAGAAGAGACAACAATAACATTATACTTTTTTTTTTTATAGGTTTTAATTATTTCGGCAACTTTTATAATCTTTTTAATTGATCCTACTGAAGATCCACCAAATTTCAGAACTACAATTTTCATGATAAATATCTCTTTAAATTAAATTATATTGATAAAATACATGTTGAATATAAAGTCAATAATGAATGAAAAATAACACAATAAATAAAAAAGAAATAGAAAAATTTTCTAGTATTGCTGAGGAATGGTGGGATCCAACTGGTAAATTCAAACCGTTACACAAGTTCAATCCAATTAGAATTTCATATATTAAAAATAATATCATCAGGAGCCTAAAACTGAATAATGGGGAAAAACCTTTAAAAAAAGTGAAAATTTTAGATATTGGATGTGGTGGCGGCTTACTCACTGAACCGATGAAAAAATTGGGAGCAGATGTAGTCGGAATTGATGCTTCGGAAAGAAATATAAAGATTGCTAAATTACATTCAAAAAAAAATAATTTAAATATTAAATATCTATGTGTTTCACCTGAGAACTTTATCACAAAAGAAAAATTTGATGTGATACTGAACATGGAAATAGTGGAACATGTTGAAGATATAAATCTTTTTTTAAAATCCTCATCTAAACTTTTAAAAAAAGGAGGAATAATGTTTGTAGCAACTTTAAACAAAACACTTAAATCATACTTATTTGCTATTGTAGGAGCAGAATACATTCTCAAGTGGCTTCCAATTGGAACACATGAATGGGAAAAATTTGTAAAACCTGAGGAACTTATCGATATTTTAAAAAAATATAATCTTAAATTAGATTGTCTTGACGGGATGAAGCTAGATATACTTACTGATCAGTGGAAAATATCTACAGACAAGTCAGTAAATTATATTGGAAAATTTATCAAAATTAATTAACCTTATCTTGTACCCAAGGTATTGTTTCAGTATCGATACCCTCCTCTTTTAGTTCCTTTATTTCCTCTTTAGATGCAATACCATAAATACCTTTTTCATTTTTTTTATTTTTATAATGAATTGATCTAGCTTCATGTGCAAAATTTTTACCTACATACTCAAAATTATTTTTTATAAATTTTTGATATTCTCGTAACTTATCATTAATTTTCTTGTATTTTGAAATTCGTTTATTTGAGTCTGATCTAGTATTTAATTTTGGTGCCATTAATGTTTTTTCAATTTTAGTAGAGTTACATTCATGGCAATTTAAAAACTTTCTTTTTTTTAATCTTTCAAATTCTCCTGATGAGGCAAACCAACTATCAAAAGATATATTACAAGTTTTACAAATTAATTTGTACTTTATCATAATTAATAAATAGTAACTCTATAGAAAAAATCAATCTATTAACTTCTATAATCTGAATTAATCTCAATATATTTTTTTGTAAAATCCATAGTATATGCTGTAAAATTTTTTGATCCATTAGAGATATCAACCATTATTTCAATATCAGAATTTTTCATATATTCAGATGCGTTTTGGTCATTATAATTTACACTTAATTTCCCACTCTGAACTACAGTAATATCTCCAAGTTTAATGGATAACTTGTCTAAATTTAGGGGGACATAGGATTTACCTATGGCCATAATTATTCTTCCCCAGTTAGGGTCTTCTCCTGCAATTGCTGTTTTTACGAGAGATGAATTTGCAATTGAAAATGCAATTTTTTTTGCATCACTTTCTGTTTTGCAGTTAAATATATTTATAGTTATAAACTTTGAGGCGCCTTCTCCATCAGCGACCACTCTTTTTGCTAGATTTAGTAATACCTTATTAAGGGACTCATCAAATTTTTTTAACTTTTCATCATTTAAATTTTTTATTTTTGAGTGTTTTCTTTTGCCAGTTGAAAAAATTGAAATCATATCATTTGTACTAGTGTCACCATCACAGCTAATTGCATTAAACGTAGATGTTAAATTTTTTTTTAAAAGCTTCTTTAATATATCGTTTGGAAGATCTGCATCTGTAAAGATATATGCTAATGTAGTTGCCATATTAGGCTGTATCATCCCAGATCCTTTTGCAACTCCAAAAATTTTGACCTCAGAGTTTCCAATATAACATTCCTCCATGGCCATTTTGGGTTGTGTGTCAGTTGTCATAATTCCTAACGCAGCTTTCATCCATATATATTTATTTTGTGTGTATTTTAATTGATTGATTAAATCAGGAATTTTTCTCTTTATTTTTTCCTCGGGAAATGTTTCTCCTATTGTCCCGGTGCAGCCAAAAATAATTTCCTTTGTTTTAATTTTCTTGGGATTCTCATCGTCATTTTTTTGTTTTTCTGATAGTTTTTCTGCAATTAACTCAGCAATTTTTTCCAAACTTTTGAAACCTTGTTTACCAGTAAAACAATTTGCATTTCTTGTATTAACTAATAAAGAAAATACTTTTTTTACCTTTCTTTGAAGATTCCATTTTATATTTTCAGAAATGATTTTTGATTGAGTGTATACAGATGCGTGATTTGCCCCATCTCTAAAATAAAACATTACCAAATCATCTCTTTGTGTATCGTATAAATCAGCGTTGACTGAAGATATTGACACTCCATCAATATGGTCCAAATCTTGAAATTCTTTCATTTTCTTATTTTTTGATTTAGACGATAAAAAGTTTGTTAAATTAATGCCCATGCTGTTTAAAATATTTATTTTATAATTATATTAAAGGATATAAGTAAATAATAAATCAAAAACTAATGTTAAATCCACTAAACTTTTTCTCTAAACTTATTAAATCAAGCAATCAAAAAGAATTAGATAGACTTAACAAAATTGTGATTAAGATCAACTCGTTAGAGCCGGCTCTTAAAAAGTTAGATGATGCTGATTTTCCTAAAAGAACTCAGATCTTTAAAGAGAGGTTAAAGAATGGAAGTACCCTGGATGATATAATGCCAGAAGCTTTCGCACTTGTGAGAGAGGCCTCTAGAAGGGTCAGAGGTGAAAGACATTTTGATGTGCAAATAATTGGTGGAATAGTTTTACATGAGTCTAAAATTGCAGAGATGAAGACTGGTGAAGGTAAAACTTTAACAATCACACTTGCTGCATATTTAAATTCTCTTCATGAAAGAGGAGTGCATATAGTAACTGTTAACGACTATTTGGCAAAAAGAGACTCACAAGAAATGGGTAAAATTTATAAGTTCTTAGGAATTGAATCTGGTTTTATAAATAATGATCAAAATGATTTTGAAAGAAAGAAAAATTATAATTGTGATATTACCTATGCTACAAATAGTGAGTTAGGGTTCGATTATTTAAGAGATAATATGAAATATTCTCAAGATGAAATGGTTCAAAGAGAGCATTTTTTTTCTATTGTAGATGAAATAGACTCTTGCTTAATAGATGAAGCAAGAACACCTCTAGTAATATCTGGGGCTGCTGAAGACAAAACCAACAAATATCTTGCTATTAATAAATTAATAAAAAATTTAAATAAAACTGATTATGAAATTGATGAAAAAGATAAAAATATACTTCTCACAAATGATGGAATAACTAATGTTGAAAGAATATTCTCAAACGCTGGAATATTGAAAAACAATAATTTTTATGACCCAGAAAATTTAGATCTTGTTCATCATGTTAATCAGGCTTTACGGGCCAATCATTTATTTGAAAAAGATAAAGATTATATTGTTCAAGACAATAATTTAAAAATTATAGATGAACTAACTGGAAGAATTCTTGAAGGTAGAAGATTTGGGGATGGCTTACATCAGGCACTTGAGGCTAAAGAAAACTTGGAGATACAATCTGAAAATCAAACTTTAGCATCAATTACTTATCAAAATTACTTTAAGCTTTATAAGAAAATTTCTGGTTGTACTGGTACTGCGATTACAGAGTCGGAGGAATTTTTTGAAATATATAAATTACCAGTTGTAGTAATTCCAACTAATAAAAAAATGATAAGAAAGGATTATAATGATAAAATTTTTAGAACTGAAAAAGAAAAAAATGATTCAATTATAGAAAAAATCATTGAGTGTAATAAGAAAGGTCAACCACTTTTAATTTTTACTTCGAGTATAAATAAATCAGAAATATATTCAGCTCTTTTAAAAAAAAAGAATATCAAGCATGTAGTTTTAAACGCCAAAAATCATGAAAATGAAGCTGAGATAATTGCAAACGCAGGAAAAGAAAATTCAGTAATTATAACAACCAGTATTTCAGGAAGAGGTGTTGATATTCAACTTGGTGGAAAAAAAGATTCAATACAAGAAAGTGAGCTCCAAAAAAATAAAGAAAAAATCAAATCATTAGGAGGATTATTTGTAATTGGTACAGAAAGAATGGAGTCCAGAAGAGTAGACAATCAAGCAAGAGGTAGATCTGGTCGTCAAGGCGATGAGGGAGAGTCAATTTTTTTTGTAAGTCTAGAGGATGATTTAATGAGAATTTTTGGATCGGAGTCTATGAATAATATTCTTGAGAAATTAGGCCTTAAAGATGGAGAGAGTATAGACCATCCCTGGATAAATAAAGCCCTGGAAAGAGCTCAACAAAAAGTTGAGGCAAGAAATTTTGATATTCGAAAAACATTAATAAAATTTGATAATGTTTTAAATGATCAAAGACATGTAATTTTTTCACAAAGGAAAAATGCTATGAATAGTAGTCAAATATTTGATTATTCTAATGATTTTTTAAAAGATATTATTGATGATCTTGTTGACCTTAAGACGCAAAAATCAAAAGATATAAAAAATATCAATTTTGACAAAAAACTGAAACTTGTACTTGGAAAAAGGCTTAAAGCTGATGAAATAAAAAATCTTAAATCATTAGATGATAAAAGTCTAAGAAATAAAATAATTGAGGAATTTGAAAAAGCCAGAAAAAATAGAAATCAAATTTTAGGAGAAGACAACTCTAAAGAATTAGAAAAAAGAATTTTTTTACAAACAATTGATATGAATTGGACGTCACATATTCAATATTTAGAACAGCTTAGACAAGTAATAGGTCTTAGATCCTATGGTCAAAGGGATCCACTTATAGAATATAAAAAAGAAGCTTTTGTATTGTTTGAAAATCTACTAAATAAATTAAAACTAGATTTTATTACTATCTTAATAAATCTTGAAGTAAGAGAAAAAAATAAAAATAAAGAAAGCTTTAGCGAGAAATCTAATTTAGTAAGTAACCCAAAGTGTCTTTTAATTTTAAAAAAAAATGAAAAAATATCTAGAAACGATAGATGTGAGGCAACTGGAAAAAAATATAAAAATTGTTGTGGTTCTCTATAAAATTAGAAATAATATTAAAGCAATAAGAGTTATGGTCAAGGAGACTAAAATAGTCTTTTTTTCTCTCATAATTTGAGATAATTTATTTTTATCAGGTTTAAGGGAGCTAAGCTCGTTAGTATTCTCGATAAATCCTTTGTTCCTTCCAATTTTTAAATACTTATTTTTTCTTTCATTAAAAATTTCTTCTTCTGTCATATTTTTAAATTTATCTAAATTCCTGATAATTGAGTCTTTTACGTTTTTCAAAATTAAGTCTTTGTCTCTGTGAGCACCTCCAAGAGGCTCAGGAATAATTTCATCAATAACTTCAAGTTCCAACAAATCCCTAGCAGAAAGTTTCATTGCTTTAGCTGCATCTAACATTTTTTTTGGGTCCCTCCATAAAATTGTTGCACATCCCTCTGGAGATATGACAGAATAAATTGCATTTTCTAACATAATAACTTTACTTGAAGATGCTAAAGCTATGGCACCTCCAGAGCCACCTTCACCTATAACGATCGCAATAGTTGGGACTTTTAAACTCATACAACATTCAATTGATTTTGCAATCGCTTCCGCTTGACCTCTTTCCTCCGCTCCTACACCAGGGTAAGCACCAGGAGTATCAATGAATGAAATTATTGGAATTTTAAACTTATCAGCCAATTTCATTAAACGAATGGCTTTTCTATAACCCTCTGGTCTCATCATGCCAAAATTTCTTTTTATTCTATCATCTAAATTATCTCCCTTTTCTTGACCAATTACTAATACTGACTGATTGTTAAACTTTGCAAATCCAGTTAATACTGACTTATCCTCACCATAGTACCTGTCCCCTGATAACGGAATAAAATCATCAAATAAATTTTCAATAAAAAAATTTGATTTGGGTCTATCTTCGTGCCTCGCTACCATTGTAGTCTGCCATGGATCTAGATTTGAATAAATCGATTTAATCTTTTCATCTAACTCAATTTGCATTTTTGAAATTTTTTTAGTGTCTACTTCAGAAAGTCCACTTTGATCATAAGGATCTTTTAATTTCTCTAATTCCTCCTCTAGTGTTTTAATCTCAGTCTCAAAATTTAAGTAATTTTTCATATTTAATTTATAATAAACTCTAAAATAACAAAAAAAGCGTTAAAATGATATTTTATTCGGAAGTATTTGTTATTAATTGACATAATTTTTTTATTGGATACAAATCTACCATCGGGAGAGACTATGTTTAGCGCCGAAGGAGCAACCACCCCGGAAACTCTCAGGCAAAAGGACCGAAAAAAGCATAACACTCTGGAAAGAGATTAATTTCCGCCGAAGGAGCAAAACTCTCAGGCAAAAATACAGATGGGGATACTATAAAGTGCTATGCAAGGAAAATATGTAAATATCGGTAAACTTAAAGTATCTGAGGATATATCAAATTTTGTAAGTGAAGAATTGCTTAAAGATACAAATGTATCTAAAGAAAAATTTTGGTTGGGTTTAGAGAAAACATTAAACGAGCTCGCACCTAAAAATAAAGAATTAATCAAATTTAGAGAAGATTTACAAAAAAAAATTGATAATTGGCATATAAAAAATAAAAATAAAAAATTGGATATAAAGGAATATAAAAAATTTTTAATAGAAATTGGCTATTTAAAAAACGAAGGTCCTGATTTTAAAATCGAAACCAAAGATGTTGATGAAGAAATCAGTAAAATTGCTGGACCACAACTTGTAGTACCTGTTATGAACGCAAGATATGCTTTAAATGCAGCAAATGCGAGATGGATGAGTTTATACGACAGTCTTTATGGAACAGATGTAATAGAACAATCTGAGGACAGTGTTTCTGAAAGATATGATCCACTTAGAGGGGAAATGGTGATTAAGTATGGACGAGAATTTTTGGATAAATACTTTCCTTTAGCGGGCTTAAGTTGGAAAAAAATTACTAATTTCGCCGTAAAAAATGGAAAGTTTAAAGCTTTAAAAGGAACAGATATATTCGATTTAGTTAATGAAGAAAAGTTTGTGGGACACAGAGGAGAAAGCGATAATCCATCTGCAATTATTTTAAAAAATAATAACTTACACATCGAAATTTTAAAAGACTCTAGAGCTTTTGCTGCACAACAAGATTATGCGGGCATAAGTGACATAATATTAGAGTCTGCAGTTTCAACTATTTGCGATAACGAGGACAGTGTTGCCGCAGTTGACTCACAAGATAAGATTATTTGCTATAGAAATTGGCTAGGTCTGATGAAAGGTAATTTAAAATCAGAGTTTGAAAAAAATGGTAAATTGTTTGAGAGAAAATTAAATCCTAATCGAAGTTATATCTCCAAGGATGGTAAAGGTTTAAAATTACACGGTAGAAGTCTTTTACTTATCAGAAACGTAGGACATTTGATGACCAATTCTTCAATTATATTAAGTGATGGCAGTGAAATACCTGAGGGTATCATGGATGCATTCTTTACAACCGCCGCAGCACTACATGATCAAAAAAAACGAAATAATTCCAGAACTGGATCTATATACATTGTTAAACCAAAAATGCACGGTCCTGACGAAACTGCTTTTACAGATTTAATTTTTTCAAAGGTTGAAGAGGTTTTAGGATTAAAAAAATACACTTGTAAAATTGGGATTATGGATGAAGAAAGAAGAACATCAGCAAACCTTAAGGAATGTATTAGAACACTTCAAAATAGGGTTTTCTTTATTAATACAGGTTTTTTGGATAGAACTGGAGATGAAATGCATACATCAATGGAGGCAGGACCTATGATTAAAAAAGGAGACATGAAATCTTCAACATGGATCTTGGCCTATGAAAATAACAATGTAGACATTGGTTTGAAATGTGGTTTTTCCGGTAAAGCACAAATTGGAAAAGGAATGTGGGCAATGCCTGATAAAATGAAAGATATGATGGACCAAAAAACTGGACATTTGAAAGCTGGAGCTAATTGCGCTTGGGTTCCTTCTCCAACAGCTGCGGCTTTGCATGCACTACATTATCATCAAATTAATATATTTGATGAGCAAAAAAAATTATATAATCGTGATCAAGCAAAACTCGATGATCTTCTAACAATTCCAGTAGCAGATAGACCAAATTGGTCTGTAGAGGAAATAAATAAAGAGATTTGTAATTCTGCTCAGACTTTACTGGGCTATGTAGTTAGATGGATTGATCAAGGTGTAGGTTGTTCAAAAGTTCCTGATATAAACAATGTTGGTCTTATGGAAGATAGAGCTACTTTAAGAATTTCTTCTCAACATATTGCAAATTGGATACATCATGGGATAACAACCAAGATTCAAGTCAAAGAAATTATGAAAGAAATGGCGAAAGTAGTTGATAAACAGAATGAAGGCGATAAAAATTATATTAAAATGAGTGACAATTTTGAAAAATCTTTAGCTTTTAATACAGCTTGTAATTTAATATTTAAAGGCAAAGATCAACCATCTGGTTATACTGAGCCTCTTTTGCATTCTAATAGAATTATTAAAAAAACTAATTAGTATTTGAATTAATTTTCGACCTATTTTTAAAAGCTGAGAATAAAGTCCCATCATCCAGACTTTCAATTTCTCCTCCAACAGGAAGGCCTTGAGCTAATTTTGTAATTTTAACGTCAGTATCTTTAAGACTGTCTTGAATGTAGTAAGCAGTTGTTTGACCTTCCACTGTTGCACTTGTAGCCAGTATTACCTCTTCAATTTTGTCATTTTTGACTCTGTCAACTAAACTATTAATTAATAAATCTTCCTTCTTTTGTCCTACAGAGGTTATAGTTCCTCCTAAAATATGAAAATATCCCTTATATATATTTGAGTCTTCTATGCTCCATTGGTCCGAGATATTTTCTACTACACAAATTTTATCGTATTTTTTTTCTAAAATTTTACATTCGTTATAACTACATTCTATTGATGTGAGTTTTAATGTTCCACAAATTTTACACCTAGAAATATTTTTGTAAACTTCTGCTAACGTTTTTGCCATTGGTTTAATAAGTTCATCTCTATTGTTTATTAACTTAAGAACAATACGCTTTGCAGACTTTGGGCCTAATCCAGGTAATTTTGAAATTAATTTTATTAAGTTTTCTATTTCATCTAAATTCTGCATTATTTAAAGCGGCCACTTAAATCCAGGAATTCCAAAGCCACCAGCTGCCTTTGAAATTTCCTCTTTAGTTTTAGTTTTAAGTTGAGATTTAGCATTGTTATGAGCTGCTACTATCAAATCCTCAATGATTGATTTTTCCTCTTTTAGTAATTCATCAGAAATTTCAAGTTTTTGCATTTCCCCTTCTCCATCTAATGTAACTTTAACAGAATTTGAGCCTGATTTTCCCTCAGCTCTTATTTTTTTAATATTTTCCTGGCTTTCCTTCATTTTTGCCTCAAGTTCTTTAGCCTTATCTAAAATCTTACTAAAATCGGTCATGAGTCCTCAGGGTTATTTTTTGATTTTACCTCAACAAGATTTGCATCTGGAAATTTATCAATTACTCGTTTGTATGTTTCTAAAGTTTTAGCTTTTTTTATAATTTCGACTTTCTTATTTTGTTGTTCTTCTCTAATACTCATTTTTCCTTTTGTCTTACTAAATGTTATAATCCATCTCTCTTTTGTCCAGTCAAATAATTTTATAGATAAATCTTTAACAAAGTTTTTATCTAAATTATCATTGAACGATATTTCCAATCTGGACTTTTCGAAATTCACAAGATTCACATTTTTTTCTAGTTCATATTTTAGCTTAATTTCTTTTTTTTCATTACAAATATTTAATAGATCATTAAATGAATTAATTGAAATTTTATCCTTATCAATTACTTTTGATTTTATCTTTGGTTTATCCTTTTCTTCTTGTGTTATATTTTTTATTTGATTTATAGTTTCATTTTTAACATTTGAAATTAAGTTATTATTTTTATTTTGATCATTTATTAAATTTGAAAAATCATTTTTTTTTGGGAGTTTCTTTTTTTCAAAAGGACTTAGGTATATCAATCTTATTAAAAACATTTCTATAGATAAATTTTGATTAGAAACTAAATCGAGTTCCTCTAAAGTTCTTAAGGTAAATTGCCAAAATAATATTAAAATCTGATTATCAATATTTTTTGAGATTTGTTTGATATTTTCGAATTCACTATCATTTAATGAGAAATTGGTACTTTCCAGTGTTAAAAGCTCAATATTCTTTAGGTAATAAATCAATTCCAAAAAGTCATTAATAAAAATTTTTGGTTCAATTCCTTGATTGTAAATTCTTCGGTAAGCTTCTATTACTTCCTTTTCGTTTCCCTCTAAAACCAATTTAAAAAGATCTATTAATTGAGACTTTTCGAAATAACCAAAAATCTTTTGTGCAGTTTTTAAATCTAATTCTTGATTTTGATCAAGGCTTAATAAACCTCTGTCTAATAGAGATAGAGCGTCCCTTACAGACCCTTCAGATATTTTAACTATAAGCTTTATTGCTTCATCTGAAACTTTACCTTTTTCTTTATCTTTTATTTTCTTTATAAATTCAAATAATTCAAAAGATTTAACTCTTGATAAATCAAATCGTTGACAACGTGATACAACAGTGATGGGAATTTTTTTTATTTCTGTTGTGGCAAAAATAAATTTTAAATATTCTGGTGGCTCCTCAAGTGTTTTTAACAAAGCATTAAAAGCTTGTTTGCTCAACATATGAACCTCGTCAATTATGAAAATTTTGTATTTTGATGAGGTTGGTCCATAACGTGAAAATTCTATTAATTCTCTTACATCATCAACACCTGTCTTGCTAGCTGCATCTATTTCTAAAACGTCAATATGTCTTGACTCTGAAATCTCGATCCCATTATCACAGCAACCCTCTTTACAAGAATTTTTTGACTCTTTTGAGCAATTTAGAGACTTTGCTAGCACCCTTGCTATAGTAGTTTTGCCAATCCCTCGAATTCCAGTAAATAAAAAAGCATTAGGAATTTTTCCTGAACTAATGGAATTTTTAATAGTCTCAACAACTACATCTTGACCAATTAAATCATCAAAGATTTGAGGTCTATATTTTAGTGCCAGCACTTTTGAATTTTTACTCATTTTTTTTCATCAGGAGACTAGAACCTGAATAACTGTCTTTACGACTGCTTCCGTTAAGATCTGGTCGGGTTCAAGCAGCACCCACCTCTAGCCTCCAAAACTATTATAGCAGCAATGATTTCTAATCCACAAGAAAAGTTTAAAATTTATTTTTCTCTAATTTTGTCTGCCTCAAAAACACCTAGAACGTGAAAATCTTGACAATGCAATCCAAGTTCCTCTAAAGATTTCTGAACTTTTGGATCTTCAATATGTCCATCTAGGTCACATAAGAAAAAGAAAGAATCAAATGAATTTTTCTCTGGGTAACTTTGCAATTTTGTTAAATTTACACCATTAATTGCAAAACCACCAAGTGATTGATAAAGAGCAGCAGGTTTACTTTTTAATTTAAATAAAAAAGAGGTTATATATTTTTTATCCTCAAACTCTGGTTGAATAACATTTTTTCCCATTAACAAAAATCTTGTTAAATTTCCTTTTTCATTTTCAATATTCTTTTTTACAATTTCTAGATTGTAGGTCTCAGCACTTAAAGAAGATGCAATTGCTGCTTTTTTTTTATCTTTACTTACTGAAACCATCTCAGCAGAACCAGCAGTATCTGCCCTAACATGTTCTATTAATTTATTTTTTTTAATAAATTTTGAACATTGAGATAATGCTTGAGAGTGAGAATAAATATCTCTAATTTCAGATATTTTTGTTCCTGGCAGAGCCAGTAGATTGTGTTCAATTCTTTGGTAATACTCAGCATAAATATTTAATCTATATTCAAAGACTAAATATTCGATTCCAATATTTCCTGTAATTCTATTTGATTCAGGAATTATTATTTTTGAATTACTATCTTTTGATGCTTTAATAAAACATTCATCGAAAGTTTTACAAGGTATTATCTCTGCTTTAGGTTCAATAGATAATGCAGCTAAATGAGAATATGCTCCAAAAGCTCCTTGAAAAAAAATTTTACTCATTTGTTTTTATATTCCATAATTTTTTTTATAGCCACAAAATCCTCTTCTGTATCTACTCCAATAGGAGACTCTTTAGCTAAAGCAACATTAATCTTAATATCATTATCTAAAGCCCTTAATTGCTCAAGTTTATTATTTATTTCATTATGAGACTGTTTAAAGGAAACGAACTTTTTAAGCGTCCGTAGCTTATAGCAATAAATTCCTAAATGGTGGTAAACATTTTTTGCTCTATCAATTAACTTTCTCTTAAAACTAATTGCTTCAGGGAAATTATCATCTTTTAAAAGTTCAGAAGTAATTACTTTGACAACATTTTGGTTTTTTAAAATTTTTTGATTAGAAATATTTGAAGCTAAAGTGCCTAAATCAGAGTTTGTTTTAATCATTTTTGTTTGTAGATTTTTTATATCATTTGTATTCATAATTGGTTCATCACCTTGTAGATTCATGACTAATTCTATATCCTTTTTTTTAATTTTATTTACTGCCTCATAAATTCTATCTGTTCCAGTCTTATGATTAGTGTCAGTCAAAATTGCTTGACCTCCGTTTTTTTCTACGTCATCAACTATTTCTTTATCTCCAGCTGCCACATATACTTCACCTATATTTGCTTCTTCGGCTCTCTTAACAACATGAGAAATTATTGATAAACCGTTAATTTTTAATAAAGGCTTACCAGGTAATCTTGTTGCAGCTAGTCTCGATGGGATTATAACTAACGTTTTCATATTTTTTTTAAATTTAAATTATAAACAGAGGCAAAATTGTACATTTAAATATAAGCAATTTTTAATTTATAATGTTATACGTTCAATGCAAATTTTAATAAAATGGATTCTTTTGAATTAAATAAGATAATTGCTGCTGTTTTAATGGTTGCCCTTTTAATAATTGGTATAGGGAAAATATCAAAAATAATATTTTATGTAGAAAAACCGAAAACACCTGGATATGTCGTAGAAATACAAGAGACCACTGAAGTTTCAACCGTATCTTCTGAACCCGCTGAAGACAAAATAGATATTGCAGCCTTAATGACTTTAGGGGATGTTGCAAGTGGTGAAAAAATTTTTAAAAAATGCGCAGCGTGTCATTCAATAGTAAAAGGAGGAAAAAATAATATTGGTCCAGCATTGTATAATGTGGTTGGAAGACAATCTGGTGCAATTGCAGATTATAAATATTCAAAAGCTCTAATGGCACATGGTAAAGCTTGGTCTTTTGAGGAACTAAATGGTTATTTGTTAAAACCTGCTAAATGGATAAAAGGAACAAAAATGGCTTTTGCAGGTTTAAGAAAAGAAAAAGATCGAGCTTCAGTTATAAAATATTTGAATCAAAACTCAGATAATCCTTTACCTTTACCTTAATTTTCCAAAACAATATAACAAAATACTTTTTTGAACATGTATTCTATTAAGAGCTTGTAACCATACTTTAGATTGTTTACTAAAAAAAACCTTTTCATCAACCTCAGAACCTCTTGGTAAACAATGCAAAAAAATACAGTCTTTTTTTGCAAATCTCATTAGTTTTTGATTTATAATAAACTTTTTAAATTGTGATAATTTTTTTCCTTTATTAACCTTATCATTTAATGAAATAACTTTATCTGAAAAAATAACATCAGCATTGATTGCCGCTTTACTAGCGTCATTATAAATATAAATATTTTTGTTTTTAGTCTTTGCCCAATTAAGCAAATCCTCTCGGGGATTATAATTTTTTGGACAACCTATACTTAATTTAAAATCAAATTTTACAGATGCTGCAATTAAACTATTTAAAACATTGTTCGAGTCTCCAATCCAAGCAATGTTTAATTTTGATATAGATTTTTTTTTAATTTCCTCAACAGTAAAAACATCTGATAAAACTTGTGTTGGGTGTGACGAAGGACTTAATCCATTTATTAAAGGTATCGACAAAAAATTTTTGAAACTTTCAAGTTTTTTGTTATCATCAGTTCTAAGCATAAAACCATCACCATACGTAGATAAAATTTTTGCAGTATCTTCTAATGACTCTCCTCCATCTCCAAGATGAAGCTCATTAGGTCTTAAAGTAAGGGTTCCCCCTCCTAGCTGCTTTATAGCTAAATAAAAACTTAACCTAGTTCTTAAACTAGGCTTTTCAAACATTTGTACTAATAATTTGCCTTTAAGTGGAACATCTTTATCCGTCTCCAAAATATTAAGTTTTTTTCTTGCTTTTTTTCTTTTTTTTGTTTCGTTTAAAATTTTTTTTAAATCCTTTATGGGAATATCTTTAAGATTAATAAAATGTTTCATTAAATGTAATTTTGGCAAACTTTCTCAATTATCTTTAAAGCTGAAATTATTTCACTTTTTTTTACGTTTAAAGGAGGTAAAATTCTTACAACATTTTCAGCAGCTTTAATTGTAAGTAATTTATTTTTCATCAAATCATCAATGAACTTAGTTTGATCTTCATGAAGTTGTAATCCAATTAAGAAACCTCTTCCTCTTATATTTTTAATAATTTTAGGAAACTTTTCTTTTAACTCATTTAATTCTTTCAAGAAGAATTTTGAATTTTTTTTTATGTTATTTAAAAAATAATTATTTGATACAATATCCATCACCTGATTTCCAATTTTCATAGCTAATGGATTTCCACCAAAGGTTGATCCGTGACTACCAACAGTCATTGCAGATGCCACCTTTTTGTTCATTAACACAGCTCCTATAGGAAACCCTCCGCCTATTCCTTTAGCAATGGGAACTATATCAGGTTTAACTCTTGACTTGTCAAAGGCAAAAAAATCACCTGTTCTACCAATTCCACATTGAACTTCATCAAGAATTAATAATATTCCTTTCTGATTACATAATCTTCTTAGCTCCTTTAGACACCAATCTGGTATTTCTTTAATACCACCCTCTCCCATAATAGTTTCAATCATAATTGCAGCAGTTTTTTTTGTAATTAATTTTTTTAATCTTTCATGATCTCCAAATTTAAAATGATCGAATCCTTGAATTTTAGGACCAAATCCTTCTGTCATTTTTTTAGAACCACTAGCATATATCGCCGCTAAAGTTCTCCCGTGAAATGAGTTCTTAATACAAATTATTCTATTTTTTTGAGGTTTACCAATTGAATAAAAGTATCTTCTAGCGACTTTAATTGATGCTTCAGTTGCTTCTGCCCCACTATTCTGGAACATGACATAATCAGCAAAAGTTTTCTTAACTAATTTTTTTGCTAGTGTTTCTCCTTCAGGAATTATGAAAGCATTTGACACATGCCAAAGTTTTTTTGATTGGTTATTTATAACTCTAACTAATTTTGGGTGAGCATGTCCTAATGAATTAACAGCTATACCCTGAACAAAGTCAAGATACTTTCGCCCATCATTACCGTACAAGTAACTGCCTTTACCCTTTTTAAAGGATATTTTTTTTCTATTATAATTTTTTACCAAATAACTCATTTTTATTGTGACCTTCTATAAACTAAAATATTTTGATGCAAGTTGAGATTGAATTTGAAAACAAATAAGTTTTTAAATTTCATGTTGATAACTCACAATATTAACTTGTTATTTAAAATTTAATGACAGTATATTGTACCCTGTAAGCTTTATAACACATTATATAGATATATATGAGTTGGACAGAAGAAAAAGTTGCAAAATTAAAAGAATTGTGGGGAAAAGGAAAAACAGCTAACCAAATTGCTGAGATAATTGGTGGAATAAGCAGAAATGCTGTAATTGGAAAAGCTCATCGACTCAATCTTTCCGCAAAAATTAAAACAAGATTCGTATCTCCTAATAAAAATTTTGAAAATAATGTTGAAAACAAAAACTCAAAATCTTTTAGAGGAAGGAGAAGTCGTTTTAAATCACTTATAATCGAAAAAGATTTTGAACCCGAAAATCCGAAACAATTAGAGGAATTAGATGAAAACTCTTGCAAATGGCCAATTGGTCATCCTAATGAAAAATCATTTTATTTTTGTGGTAGGAAATCTCTAAAAGATTTTTCTTACTGTAAGCTACACTTGTTGTATGCCTATCAGCCCAAAGGTAAAAAGGAAGGAGCTCAAACAATTATTAATAAGGAAGATATGCCTGACTTTATAGAAAAAAAAGTCGGATCAAAATAGGAATTGTATTTATAATTAATCGCTATGACCTATATTTTTCTGTTGAAAATTGACCGCCCTCTTTCCACATATAACTATATTTTTTAACCTCAATATCAAACGATTTTTTACTGGGTACGCCGACGTCAAAATTTGTTTTGTATTTTCCTGAGGAGATATTATCATACTTGAGAAGTCTAAGTTGATCCTCTGTTAGTAAAGGATTTGGGAAGATTTGAAAAAATTTTGCAGTCAAGTTTGCGATAGGAAGGGGTAAAGAAATAAAAATTATTCTTCTGTCAATTAGTTTAGATAATCTTTTCAAAATTTCTTTAAAAGAAATTAATTCTGGGCCAACGCATTCAAGTATATTAGATTTTATATTCTTTTGTACCACTTGGTAAATAATATCTATCAGATCTGAACAATGTATTGGCATAAATTTTGTATTTCCGGAATAATAAAGAGGGAAAATTGGTAAATTTTTTATTAAAGTCATAAAGTTGGTTGTAAAATTATCGTCAACAGAATAAACAACTGATGGTCTCAAAATTGTTGCTGTAGGAAAACAATTAATAATATTTTTTTCGCCCTCAAGTTTACTTTTAGCATATTCAGAGTCTACAGCTTCATTTATTCCTAAAGCAGACAAATGAATGAATTGTTCTAAATTATACTCTTTACAAAGTTTTCCTAAAATTGAAGGGAACAAAGCATGGATATTCTTAAAATTATTTCCTCGTCTTTTCTCAAACAAGATACCCACTAAATTGATACAAATATCAGCTTTTTTAAAAAGTTTCCTAATTTTGATCTCATCAAAAATATTAGCTTCTACAATCTCGATATAACCTGCGTTTCCCTGAGTTTTAATCTTGTAACTCTTTTGGTGAATATTTCTTGTAACCACTGTAACTCTATAGTTGTTCTGCGTTAGTTTTCTAATAAGATATCTTCCAATTTGACCACTCCCGCCAAAAATTAGACAATTTTTTGGTTTCATATATATATATTTAAAAATGAGTATTGATATTAAACTTCACAAAAAAGATTTACCAGATGATTTGCATTTAGGCAATGTATTAGCAGTTGATGGAGAGTTTATGGGACTCAATATTAGAAGAGATCCTCTTTGTTTAATTCAAATTTCATCAGGAAAATCAGATGCTCATATTATTCAATTAGATAGATCTGACTACAATGCACCTAATTTGAAGAAAATATTGAATGACGAGACAATTACAAAAATTTTTCACTATGGTAGAGCAGACCTAGCCCACATTAAATATTATTTAAAGGTAGACACTAGAAATATTTTAGATACGAAAATTGCATCTAAACTCGCTAGATCATACTCCGATAACCATTCTCTTAAAACTTTAATTAAAGAATTTGTAAATATAGACATTAGTAAACAATTTCAAAATTCTGATTTTGGGGGAGAATTAACTGAAGCTCAAAAAAAATACTGCGCAAATGATGTTATTTATTTACATAAGATACACGAGGAACTTAAGAAAATTTTAGTCAGAGAGAAAAGAATAGATCTATATAAAGATTGTTTAAAATTTTTAAAGACTAGGGTAGAACTTGATTTAGCATATTTTAAAGATGATATTTGGTCTCATTAATTAAATGAAAAATGATTATAAAAAGATTGCAAGGAGAGTAATTGAATTAGAAATAAAAGGTCTTAGAAAATTAAGAAGATTTATTAATTCCTCCTTTAATAACGCAGTTGAAGTTATTGCAAATTGTCAGTCAAAAATAATAATAGCAGGGGTTGGAAAAAGTGGATTAATAGCATCAAAAATTGCATCCACATTTTCATCAGTGGGCACTCCTGCTTTTTCAATATCTGCTAGTGATTGTTCTCATGGAGATTTAGGTAGTATAACAAAAAAAGATGTTCTGATATTAATAAGTAATTCAGGAAATTCTGATGAATTAAAAAATATAATACAGTATGCAAATCGCTACAAAATCAAATTAATTTGTATTGTTTCAAAAAAAAATTCCTTACTTTATAAAGCGGCGGACATTAAGTTATTATTACCTGAAGTTGAGGAAGCGGGTTATGGGATAGTGCCTACTGCGAGCACTAGTGTGCAATTATCTATTGGTGATGCCTTAGCAATCTCACTCATGAACTATAAAAAATTTGGTAAACTTGATTTTAAAAAATTTCATCCTGCAGGAAGTCTAGGTAGAAAACTTAAGACTGTTGAAGATTTAATGTTAATAGAAAATAAAATTCCTTTTATAAATGAAAATGACACTATCAGAAAAGGATTAAAAGTAATAAATCTTAAAAAGCTTGGAGTTTTGGTTGCTCGAAATAAGAAATTAATTACAACAGGAATTTTTACAGATGGTGATATCAAAAGAACTATTCAAAAAAACGTCGATATTAATAAAAATAAAATTAAATCCTTTATGACAAAAAATCCTATTAGCATTGATAAAGACACTCTTGCAGCGAAAGCCTTAAATATTATGAATGAAAAAAAAATTACGTGTCTATGTGTTTTTAAA
>CACIZB010000006.1 GCA_902591025.1 uncultured Pelagibacteraceae bacterium | reverse complement strand
AAATTATAAAAATCTCATTGAATATGATTTATCAGAAATAGTTTTTTCAGCTAAGAATAAAAAGGAACTAGTTTTAAAAAAAGAACAGATTAAAAAAATCATTGAAAACATAAGCTTTGAGACTGCTGCTAATAAATTTAGTATTTCTGATACTGCAAATTTTGGTGGTAACATAGGAAAAGTAAATGAAAACCAGTTATCTCAGTTAGTTAAAGATGAATTAAAAAAAATCAATTCTGGTGAGTATACTAAAACTATAAACGTAGGAAACAATTTTATGATTATAAAAATTAATGAAAAGAAACTGGTCGATTTAAAATTGGATGAGAACGAAATAATTAAAAAAATGGTTGAAATTGAGAGAAAAAGACAATACGAAAATTTTTCATTAATTTATTACAATAAAATAAAATTAAATTCTCAAATCAATGAACTATAAACCAATAATAATTATCTGTGGAGAGCCAAATAGTATTTTTACAGAATTATTTGCAAAGTCTTATAATAAATATAAAAATAAAAAACCAATTATTTTAATTGGGTCAATTGATTTAATTGAGGCTCAATTAAAAAGATTAGGTTTTAATTTGAAGCTTAACTTACTCAAATTAGAAACTAATCAACTTAAAAATCTTAAAAATAATCAAGTTAATATTGTAAATGTGGATTACGATTTTAATCAACCTTTTGAAAAAATTTCTCTTAAATCTAAAAAATACATTAAAGGATGTTTCGATAAAGCTCTTAATATTATTAAAAAAAATAGAGTTAGTGGTCTTATAAATGGACCTATTTCCAAAGAATTTTTTCTTATGGGAAAATACAAGGGTATAACAGAATATATATCATCAAGACTTGGTGTAAGAAAAAATTATGCAATGCTAATTTATAATAAATCACTTTCAGTTTCTCCTATCACAACTCATTTACCTATCAGAAAAGTTTCAAAGGAAATAAAAACAAAAGATATAATTCTTAAATCTATTTTAATATCAAATTTTTTCAAAAATAAATTTTTTAAAAAACCTAACATTGCAATAACAGGTTTAAATCCTCATTGTGAAAATTTTTTGGGCAAAAGTGAGGAAATAAATATCATCAAACCAGCAATTAAAATCTTAAAAAAAAAGAAAATAAAAGTATATGGTCCTTTTCCAGCTGATACCATATTTCTTGAACAAAATTATAAAAAATTTGATGTGGTAATTGGTATGTATCATGACCAGGTGCTTGCTCCCTTAAAAGCTTTAAAAGGTTTCAATGCTATTAATATTACTTTAGGCCTTCCATTTCTTAGAATATCACCAGACCACGGTCCTAATCACGCAATGATTGATAAAAATAAATCTAATCCTCAAAGCCTTTTAGAAGCTATCAAATTTTTAGATACAGTTAAGTGAAAATTATTGCAAAAAAAAGTCTTGGACAAAATTTTTTGTTTGATAAAAATATTATAAAGATAATTACAGATTGTACAAAAATTGAAAATAAAAATATTTTAGAAATTGGACCTGGTACAGGAAATCTGACAAAAGAAATTATTAGAAAAAAACCAAAAAAAATTTTGTTAATTGAAAAAGATACTAAGTTATTAGATTTACTAAAAAAAAAATATACAGAGAATATTACATTTATTAATAAAGATGTCTTAAAAATAAACGAAAACTTTTTATCCAAAGAAAAGTTGGTAGTATTTGGAAATCTGCCATACAACATTTCAACTGAAATTTTAATAAAATGGATTTTAAATCTTGGCAGTAAAGTATGGTTTGAAAAATTAATACTTATGTTTCAAAAAGAAGTTGCGGATAGAATAATAAGTAAATTCAATACCTCAACTTATGGAAGACTTTCGATAATGTGTAATTGGAGACTAAATATAAAGAAGATAATTGATATTAAGCCAAACTCTTTTAAGCCTAAGCCCAAGGTTGATAGCTCTCTATTAATTTTTACACCGAAAGAAAAATTTTTTAATTTGGATAGTCCAAAAACAATTGAAAAAATAACGAGAATATTCTTTAACCAAAAAAGAAAAAAAATAAAAAAATCATTTAATCTTTTGTTTAATAATGCTGATCTAGTCGCAGAAAAACTTCAAATTAATCTAAATCTTAGACCACAAAATTTAGATTATGAAGATTATTATTTAATTGCAAAAGAATTTGAAAATTTAAGAAATTAAATTTTCAATATGTTTTTTTACGAACTCTCTATCATAATCTCTAGATCCATTGTTGATTTCAGCGTTTATTAATGTTTGTATTTTTAAAAAACATTCCTCTAAACTATCATTAATTACAACGTAGTCATAATTTATCCAATGAAGAACATCTCTATCAAATTGCTTCATTCTTTCTTCAGCTATCAACTTATCTTTCATGTCTCTATTAGAAAGTCTTTCAAATAAAACTTTTTTACTGGGGGGTAATATAAAAAAAGTAATTAATTTATAATTTAATTTTTTATTCTTTATTTGATCCGCCCCTTGCCAATCAATATCAAAAATTACATTTTTATTCTTTTCCAAATTTTGGATTACTGGGGTTCTTGAGGTACCATAAAAATTTTTGAAAACCATAGCGTATTCCAAGAATTCATCATTTTTAATTAATCTTTTAAATTCTTTGTCACTAACAAAAAAATAATCTTTACCATTAATCTCATTTGGTCGGGGTTTCCTAGTAGTATGTGAAGTAGAAATAAAAAAATTATTTTTTTCTGAAAGTAATTTAACTAAGGTTGTTTTGCCTGCTCCAGATGGGGATGATAAAATAACCATAATCCCACCTTTGTTTTGAGGCATTAAAACTTTTTAATTACTTTTACTTTCTATAAACTTGACTGCATCACCGACTGTTAATATTTTTTCAGCCTCAGTATCAGAAATTTCTGAACCGAATTCTTCCTCGAAAGCCATTACCAATTCAACAGTGTCTAAGCTATCAGCGCCCAAATCATCTATGAAACTTGAGTCCTCTGTGACCTTAGCTTCGTCAATTCCGAGATGATCAGCTACAATTTTTTTAACTTTGCTTGAAATATCATCTGACATAATAATCCTTATTTATTTAGTTTAAATTCTTATTAGTTTAATTACTTGTTTTGTCAAGCCATATACAGGCCTCCATTAACATGTAGAGTTTCACCATTAATATAATCTGATTGAGAAGAGGCTAAAAAAAGAACAGCATTTGCAACGTCCTGTGGGTCTCCTAATCTGGCAGACGGTATTTTTGAAATTATAATTTCTTTGAATTTGGAATCAATTTTTTCAGTCATACTAGTTTGTATAAATCCTGGGGAGATGCAATTAATATTAATATTCTTTTTTGCATATTCAATTGCAAGGCTTTTTGACATTGCAATAATACCTGCTTTCGATGCAGTATAGTTAGCTTGACCTAAGTTGCCAGTGTGACCAACAACAGAAGTTATATTTATTATCTTGCCAGATTTATTCTTTAACATTTTTTTGATTCCAAATTTACTTAATAAAAATGTAGAGGTCAGATTAATATCTATAACTTTTTTCCACTCATCTAAATTCATTCTTATTGCTAAGTTATCTTGTGTAATACCTGCATTATTGACCAAACAATCTAAATTTCCACCAAGTTTATTAAAAGCATTTTCAATAAATTCTTCAACTTTAGCTGTATCAGAGATATCAAATTTAAGTATCTCAATATTTCTAAATTCTGCTTTTAACTTATCAAGTTTTTCATTTTTTGTACCTGTGGCAAGCACCAGTGCTCCGTTTTCAATCAAACTTTTAACAATTGATCTACCAATCCCACCTGTTGCACCGGTAACAATAATTTTTTTATTATTTAGATCTTTCATATTTTTAAATTATTTATATCACTCTCGCTATTAATTGTATCAATTTTTACATCTTTATTTATTCTTTTAACAAGTCCAGAAAGAACTTTTCCAGGACCTATCTCTATAAAATGATTAACACCGTTATCAATCATATTTATTATACTTTCTCTCCATCTTACTCTGTTCTCAATTTGATCTACTAACAACTTTTTCAATTCCCCCTTATGTGATATCTCTTCAGCTGTTACATTAGATATTAATTTCATACTTGAGTCTTCAAATTTTATTTTTTTAATTTGTTCTTCCATTATCTTGGTAGCTTTACTCATTAAGTTACAATGAAAAGGTGCACTCACAGGTAGTTTGATGTTTTTTATTTTTTTTAATTTCAAGATATCTGTCAACTCTATTAAATCTTTGTTTTTTCCACTAATCACAATCTGACCTTCTGAATTATCATTAGCTATCTGGACATTTATCTTATCTTTGTTAGCTTCCAAAATTTTTTCTATAGTTTTTATTTGAGATCCCAATATTGCAAGCATTCCTCCCTCGCCCTCACTCACAGCATTTTGCATTGCATTACCTCTAATGTACAAAAGTTTAATTGTGTCAGAAAAATTTAAGTAACCAGCAGATGATAAAGCTGAATACTCACCTAGTGAGTGCCCAGCAAAATATTTTGCTTTTCCTAAATCAACATTATACTCTTTTGTAGCTATAGTGAATATAGAGTAACTGACAAGAAATATTGCTGGTTGCGTATTTATTGTAAGATCTAATTTATCTTTTGGTCCTTCTAAAATCATTTTTGTCAAAGGTATTCCTAAAACTTCATCAGCCTTGTTAAATAAATCTTTAACTAATTGAAACTTATCGTAAAACTCTTTTCCCATCCCTATAACTTGTGAACCTTGTCCCGGAAAAATTACAGAAAACATATAAAAAAAACCTATTTTTTTGCCCTTTTTACTATTGTAATTGAAGATTTATAATAGTATATCCTCATTTTTTATTAAATAACTTAAATGAATTTATACGAGCACACTATTATAGCAAGACAAGATACTTCACCAAGTGAAATCAAGCAATTAACAGAAAAATATTCGAAAATTGTGGAAAAAAATGATGGTGAGATTGTTAAAACAGAAAATTGGGGACTGATTAATCTTTCATACCTCATCAAAAAAAATAAAAAAGGCAGCTATATTCATTTTAAATTAAAAGGTAATGGAAAAATTATAAACGAATTAGAAAAAAGTGAATTATTGGATAAAAAATTACTGAGGTTTCTAACTGTTAAAGTTAAAAAATTTGATTTAAATACAAATTTCTTTTCAAAAAAAGATGAAATTGGCAAAAAAGAGGACATGAAAAAATAGATATGCCTAAAAGACAAAAAGCAAATAGAAGAAATTCTCAAAGTAATTTTGCAAAACTAAGTATTTTTCAACCAAATAAATACAAGTTTAAAAAAAATTGCCCATTATCTGTTAAAGGTGCCCCTGAAATAGATTATAAGAATATAAAACTATTAAAAAGATATGTGTCTGAAAATGGTAAAATTTTGCCATCTAGAATTACAAATGTTAGTCAAAAAAAACAGAGAGAACTATCATTATCAATAAAAAGGGCTAGAAATTTAGCTTTAATATAGAATGAAAGTCATCCTTTTAGAAAATCTTAAAAAAGTTGGGTCTATAGGTCAAGTAATTGAAGTCAAAAGAGGATTTGGTAGAAACTTTTTAATAGCTAATAAAAAAGCCTTATATGCCTCAAAAGAAAATATTGCTCAAGTCCAAAAGATAAAAAATGATCTTTCAAAAAAAGACAATGAAAAAAAGAAATCAGCAATAAAAATTTTAGAAAAAATCGATAAAAAAGAATTTATTGTTAAAAAATTGAGTACTGAAAATAATGAACTTTATGGATCGGTTAAACCTACAGAAATTTCAAAATTAATTTATGATAAGAATAAGATAGATATCAAACCCTCAATGATACAACCAATATATGAAATAAAATCGTTAGGTAAATTTAAAGTCAAAATATTTTTACACTCTGAAGTTGACGCAGAAATATTTATTAACGTCCAGTCAGAGGAAAGTATTCAATAATTATACAATTTTTTCCCCAGCTTTTTTTTTAATTTTTCTGTATTTGTTTTTCTTGTAACATTAGTCATGGAAAATAACATTTTAAATGTTGTCAAAGATAAATTTAAAGAATTACCAAATAATATAGAAGCTGAACAAGCGGTGATAGGATCTATACTTGTCACGAATGAAATTTTTGACGAAATAAATACTATAATTTCAAGCAACAACTTTTACGATCCTATGCATCAAAAAATATTTTCTGCTATTGAGAAACTTATTTATAGAGGAATGCTTGCTAATCCGATTACATTAAAAAATTATTTTGAAGATGAAAAAGATGATCTAAATGTACCAGAATATTTGATTAAAGTTACGAAATTCTCAACATCTACTAGACAGGCAACTGAATATTCTAAGATTATATATGATATGTTTGTTAGAAGAGAATTAATAAAAATTTCTGAACAAACAATTGATACAGCAAAAGTAAACGACCTAAATATTAATGGTCAAACTATTATAGAAAATTCTGAAAAACTTTTATTTGATTTGGCCGAAAAAGGTTCTTTTAATTCCTCACTAATTAAATTTGATGAGGCGATGAAACAAACAATCGATATGGCATCAGCAGCTTATAAAAATGAAGAAGGTATCGTTGGTGTTCCAACTGGATTAAGAGATTTGGATGATAGGCTTGGAGGATTACATAAATCAGATCTTATAATAATTGCAGGTAGACCTGGAATGGGTAAAACTGCTTTGGCAACTAACATTGCATTTAATGCTGCTCAAAAATTACAAGATAGTGGAAGAAAGTCTTCAATAGCTTTTTTTTCTTTAGAAATGTCATCTGAACAATTGTCCACGAGAATTTTAGCTGAACAATCCAAAATTAAATCAAATGATATTAGACGTGGTAGAATTTCAGATGAACAATTCGATAAATTTTTAGAAACATCAAAAAATATCTCCGAATTACCTTTATTTATAGACGAAACCCCAGCTATTACTATTGCAGCAATGAGCAATAGAGCGAGAAGAATAAAAAGAATATATGGGCTTGACATGATTATAGTTGATTATATTCAATTGATGAGAGGAACTTTAAATTATAAAGATGGAAGAGTCCAAGAAGTCTCAGAAATTACTCAAGGTCTTAAGGCTATTGCAAAAGAGTTATCTATTCCAGTAGTAGCACTTTCCCAACTTTCGAGACAAGTTGAACAAAGAGATAATAAAAAACCACAATTATCTGACTTAAGGGAATCTGGCTCTATAGAGCAAGATGCAGATGTTGTAATGTTCGTTTACAGAGAGTCTTATTATTTGGAAAACAAAGAGCCAAAACCTGCTACTGTCGAACATGCTGAATGGCAAGCAAAAATGAATGAAGTTTCAAATTTAGCTGAATTGATTATAGGTAAACAGAGACATGGTCCTACTGGAAATGTATTTTTAGAGTTTGAGGCAATGTTCACCAAATTTAAGGATACTCAAAACAACTAAATTCCCTTATAAAAGGATAAAATGATAAGCCAATTTTATCAGAATTTTATTTTAAGATATCCTAAGTTAATATTTGTAATACTTCTAATAACTTTATTAAGTTTTGGTTATCATTCAAAAAATTTCAAGTTGGATGCTTCATCTGAAACTCTACTAATTGATGGAGACCCAGATCTTAAATATCTTCAAGAAATATCAAAGAGATATGGTTCTAAAGACTTTTTGATTTTAACTTATACTCCAAATGAAAGTATGGTTTCAAATATTTCAATTAACAATCTTTTAAGCCTGAAATACAAAATTCAAAGCTTAAATTGGGTACATAGTGTAATTACATTATTAGATGTTCCATTATTAAATAATTCTGACACCCCACTTCAAGAAAGACTTCAAAATTTTAAAACTCTTAAAGATGACGATATTGATAAAGATAGAGGGTTCAATGAAATTATTAGTAGTCCAGTATTTAGAAATTTTGTTATTAGTGAGGACGGTAAGACTAGCGGAATAATCGTTAATATTAAAAAAAATGATGAATTAATTGATATTAATAACAAGACACAAAAGGAAATTGAAGAATTCAAGGAAAAAATTAAAAAACAAAATCATCAAAATATTCTAGAAATACGTGATGTAATCAAAAGTTATGATGATGTTGGTATAATACACTTGGGCGGTATACCAATGATAGCAGATGATATGATGACTTTCATAAAAAGCGATATTATTGTTTTTGGTATCGGAGTTTTTTTATTTATTATTGCAACCCTTTGGTTTGTTTTTCGACGAATTATTTGGATAATTGTACCAATAAGTAGTTGTTTTTTTTCAGTAATAATCATGATGGGCATTCTTGGTATTTTAGGATGGAAAGTAACTGTAATTTCCTCAAACTTTATAGCGCTCATGCTCATTCTAACTATGGCAATGAATATTCACATGAGCACTAGATTTTTACAACTCAGGGAAAATTACCCAAATAAGAACATTTTAGATTTATTAACGCTTACAACTTCTAAAATGTTTTGGCCAATTTTATATACTGTTCTGACTACAATTATTGCATTTCTATCTTTAATTTTTAGTGAAATAAAACCTATTATTGATTTTGGGTGGATGATGACAATGGGATTAATTGTATCTTTTTTAATAACATTTACATTACTACCTACTCTTATAAACTTTGTGCCTAAAGAAAATATTTCTCTAAAAAAAGAAAGCTCAATAATTACATCTTATTTTTCGAAAATATCTCAATATCATTACAAAATAATTTTTTCTATTACTGGAATAATAATCATTTTAAGCTTTGTGGGTATCAGTCGTCTTGAAGTTGAAAATAGTTTTATAAATTATTTCAGTAAAAAAACTGAGATTTATAAAGGAATGAAACTCATTGATGACAAGTTAGGCGGTACAACACCACTTGAAGTAATCTTAAAATTTTCTAAAAAAGAAAAAAAGGAGATAGATGAAGAAGATGAATTCGAGGATTGGGGTGATGAAGGCGAGAAAGATGATGAAAAGTATTGGTTTACTAAAAATAAAATTGACAAAATAGCTTCTGTACATAATTATCTTGATAATCTGCCACAAGTGGGGAAAGTTTTATCATTTTCATCAATCATCGATGTTGCTACTATGCTTAACAATAATAAACCGTTGGGTACTTTAGAGATGGGAGTATTATATTCAAAAATACCTCCCTCTATTAAAAATGAAATAATAGATCCTTATATTTCTATTGAAAATAATGAGGCTAGAATAAGTTTAAGAATAATAGACTCCCAAGAAAATTTAAGAAGAAATGACTTAATTAATAAAATTAGATATGACTTGAAAGAAAAATTAAAACTCAAAGATGATGAGTTCAAGCTTGCTGGTGTCTTAATATTATTCAATAATTTACTTCAAAGTCTTTTTAAATCACAAATTCTTACTTTGGGTTTTGTAATGGTGGGAATATTCTTAATGTTTTTAATCCTTTTTAAAAATATTAGATTATCTCTCATTGGTATAGTTCCAAATTTTATTGCTGCCTTTTTTATTTTAGGAATTATAGGGTTACTTGGTATCCCGCTAGATATGATGACTATTACGATCGCTGCGATTACTATAGGAATTGCCGTTGACAATAGTATTCATTATATTTACAGGTTTAAAGAGGAGTTTAAAGATTTGGGAGATTATAAGAAAACTCTTGAACTATGTCACGCAACTGTTGGTAAGGCAATTTTGAACACATCTATAACAATTGTTTTTGGTTTTTCAATTTTAGTTTTGTCGAAATTTATTCCTACAATATATTTTGGTATTTTTACTGGTCTTGCAATGTTACTAGCAATGGTATCTGTTCTTACGCTGCTTCCATCTTTAATATTGCTAATAAAGCCTTTTGAAAAATAATCAAATGCAAGGTGTATTTAAAGAATTTTATGATTTCATCTCCTCTATTGATCTCATCTATTTAATCATCACGATTTTATCTTTAGTAAAATGTTATAAAAAAGGTTTTGTTTTGAGTATTTTGTCTATGGCTAAATGGCTATTAGCTTATGTAATAACCTTAATAATATTCCCTTTGATAAAACCTTATTTTAAGGGTGTCATTGATAATGAATATGTTCTTGATATTGGGCTTGGAATTACAATTTTTATTATTGTAATATTTATTGTGCTGATGATAAATAGGGGCATCAGTAAAGCAATAAGCTACACTGGAATCGGAAGTTTAGATACACTGTTTGGATTCTTTTTTGGATTTATTAGGGCTTATATTATCTGTATCTTCATATTTTCAGGAGTTCATATAGTGTATAATTACGATAAATGGCCGATAAATTTAGATAAATCATACGTCTTCCCATATTTAGAAAAAGGTAGTAATTACTTATTAAAAGAACTTCCTAATGAAAAAACATATCAAAATTCAAAAGAGAAAATTAAAGATCTATAATCCTAAATTGGGTGAAGAGTGTGGAGTATTTGGTATAAGTAACGCCAAAGATGCATCGGCCTTAACAGCTCTAGGTCTTCATGCATTACAGCACAGAGGTCAAGAAGGATGTGGAATTGTATCATTTGATGGTAAGAAGTATTTTTCTGAAAAAAGATTTGGATTAGTGGGTGATAATTTTAATAAGGAAAAGGTTCTAAATAATCTTAAAGGCAATTATGCTATAGGCCACAATCGATACAGCACGACTGGAAATAATACTTTAAGAAATATTCAGCCTTTTTTTGCTGATACAAATGCTGGAGGAATTGGGGTTGCCCATAATGGAAATTTAACAAACTCAATTTCATTAAGAAATAAACTCGTTGAAGAAGGTGCTATCTTTTATACTACATCTGACACAGAAACTATTGTTCAACTAATTGCAAAATCTAAGAGATCAAAAACAATAGATAAAGTTGTTGATGCTATTTTTCAAATTCAGGGAGGATATGCATTGGTGATGCTTACTCAAAATTCTTTAATTGGAGTAAGGGATCCTTATGGAATAAGACCTTTGGTAATAGGTAAATTAGGAAATAGTTATGTACTAGCCTCAGAAACTTGTGCGTTAGATATAATTGGTGCCAAATTTTTAAGAGAAGTAGAAAATGGAGAAATTGTGTTAATAGAAAATAATAAATTGATCAGTATTAAACCCTTCCCACCAAAAAAAGTGCGCCCTTGTGTTTTTGAATATATTTACTTTTCAAGGCCAGATAGTCTACTAGATAACAAAACTGCTTATGAACATAGAAAAAATTTGGGAAAAGAACTAGCAAAAGAGAATAATATTAATGCTGATATTGTAGTACCGGTACCTGATTCTGGAAATGCAGCTGCGCTTGGCTTTTCTCAGGAACTTAAGATAAATTTTGAACATGGTTTAATAAGAAATCATTATGTTGGTCGAACCTTTATCGAACCAAGCCAAAAAATAAGAAGTTTGGGTGTAAAGTTAAAGTTAAATGCAAATGAAACAACAATAAAAAATAAAAAGATTATTCTTATTGATGACTCTCTTGTTAGAGGGACTACATCACATAAAATTGTTAAAATGTTATATGATGCTGGAGCAAAAGAGGTTCACGTAATGATAGCTTGTCCAGAAATAAAATTTCCAGATTTTTATGGAGTAGATACTCCTACAAAAAAAGAATTGCTAGCAGCAAATAAATCTAATGATGAAATATGTGAATATATTGGTGCAAAATCTCTAAAATTTTTATCGATCAATGGTTTATATAAAGCTATTGGTTTTGATAGAAGGAATGAGACCTATCCTCAACTAACAGATCACTATTTCACTGGCGACTATCCTGTAAAACCTGTCGATGAACTTGGTGACAGTAAAATCACTCAACTATCGTTATTAAGCACGGCTACATATAATTAAATAATGAAAAAAGTAAGTTTTACAGAAATGAAAAATGGAACTAAAGAGGATTATCTTTTGTTAGATAAAAACGAAAAAGATTTTGCTAGTAAAACTGCCGAAAGGATATTAAAATTTTTATCTAGTCTTACCGACACACTAGAAGGTTATCAAATCTCTAGATTAGAACATTCATTGCAGAGTGCCACAAGAGCGTATAAAGCAAATGAAAATGAAGAAATGGTGGTTGCAGCTTTGTTGCATGATATTGGTGATGAATTAGCCCCAATGAATCATTCAGAATATGCAGCATCAATTCTTAAACCCTATGTTTCTGAGAGGACACACTGGATAATTGAAAAACATGGTGAATTCCAGATGTTTTATTACGCTCATCATTTAGGTGGAGATAAAAATAGGAGAGATAAATATAAAGATCATAAATATTATAAAGACACTATTAATTTTTGTGAAAATTACGATCAAAATTCTTTTGACCCAAATTACATATCATTTCCATTAGATTTCTTTAAACCTATGGTAATAAAAATTTTTTCAAGAAAGCCGTATTCTGTTATTTAAAATTTACCAATAAAGTATTATTAGTTGTCTTATGATCATTTCCAAAGAGCATATAATTGAATATTTTAATTCAGGCATTAAAAAAACTAAAGATTTTAAAATAGGTATTGAACACGAAAAATTTTTATTCAATAGTCAAGATAATTCAAGAGTTAATTATTCAAAAATAAAAAAAATGTTTGAAGCTCTGCTGGAGTTTGGATGGAATCCGATTTTAGAAGAAAAGAATATTATTGGTCTTAACAAAGATGGTAAAAATATTACTTTAGAGCCCGGAAATCAAATTGAATTGTCTGGTGATAAATTAAATAATATTCATGAAGGATGTGCTGAATCCTATGATTATCTTTTTGAATTAAAACAAGTAACAAAAAAATTAAACATAAATATTGTTAGTGCTGGTTTTGATCCCATATCAAAGTTAGACGAAATTCCGAATAATCCTAAGCAAAGATACAAAATAATGACAAAAGATATGCCAAAAAATGGCAGACTAAGTTTAGATATGATGTACCGAACTTGTGGAACACAGCTAAATATTGATTATGAGTCTGAAGATGATTTTTTAAAAAAATTTCAAATAGCAAATTCAATAGTTCCGCTTACTATTAGTTTATTTGCAAATTCATCAATTGTTGAGAAAAAAAATAGTAAATATCTTTCATACCGATCTAAAGTCTGGCAAAATACTTCTAGAGGTGGTTTACCAAAACTATTTTTAGAAAAATTAGATTTTGAAAAATACGCTGATTATATAATGAAACAACGACTGTTATTTATCATGAAAGACGAAAAATATATCTCTGGAAATAAGTATACTTTTAAAGATTTTATGGATGGAAAAATAAAAGAGATTGATAATAGAATTCCAGATGAAATTGATTTATCTAATCACTTGAGCACAATTTTTACAGAAAATAGATTAAAGAAATATATTGAAGTTAGATCTATGGATACATGTGGCTGGGATTGTTTATGTGCTGGGCCTGCTTTTTTTGTTGGAATATTATACGGAAATTTGGACGAAGTTTATGATTTAATTTCTTCTTGGGATAAAGACAAAATAATTAATGCGTATTTGGAAGCACCATACAAAGGTTTTAATACCCAGTTAATGGGTAAAGATCTTCTATACTGGTCGTCAATTCTATTAGATCTTTCAAAAAAAGGTCTGGAGAATAGAGATGTATTAAATAAATCAGGAAAAAATGAAACTATATTTTTAAATCATTTACAAAAGATAATAGATAATAAGATTACAAATGCTGAACATATGATGAATAAATTTTCAAAAAATGAAAATTTAAAAGAATTATATGACAAATAAAATTATTGCAATTCAAGGAAATCATCCTTCTCAATTAAACCCAAAAACTGATACGACTATTTTTTTGGCTAACGAAATTCAAAATAAAAATTATAAATTATTTTATTTTACTCCAAAAAACTTATCAATTATTAATAAAAAGGTAGTTGCCAAAGGCTCTTTTGTTAAATTTAGTTATACTAATAAAAATTTTTATAAAATAATCAAAAGTCAAAAATTAGATCTCATTAAATGTAAGTTTATACTTATAAGACAAGATCCTCCATTTAATCTTGAATATATTTCAACTACATTCATATTAGAGAATATCAAAAATAAGGTAAAAATTATTAATGATCCAACATCAATAAGAAACATATCAGAGAAATTTTATTCTGCTAAGTTTCTAAAATTTATGCCACCTACTATCTTTACGCAGAATATTTCTGAAATTAAAAATTTTTTTAAAAGATGTAAAAGAGTAGTTATAAAACCTATTCATAGCTTTGGTGGAAATGATATTTATTTGTTAGATAAGTTCAAATTTAATCTTATTAATAAGTTTATTAGAAAATATGATCACATTATGTGTCAAAAATTTTTACCTGATATAAGAAAAGGTGATAAAAGGGTTTTTATCATAAATGGTAAAGTAAGAGGCGCTATCTCAAGAATTCCAAGAAAGAATTCTTTTTTAAGTAATATGAGCAAGGGTGCAAAACCTATTATTACTAAATTAACCAAAAAAGAGACTAGAATATCTAATTATATCGCAAAAGATCTTAAACAAAAAAAAATTTTTTTTGCAGGTATTGATTTTATTGGTCAAAAACTTAATGGTGATATCAATGTTACCTCGCCAACTGGACTAAAAACTTTTTACGATTTGTCAAATATAAACCTTGCTAAAACTTTTTGGAAAGATTTAAAAGCTTGAATAATTTAACTGATCAACAAAAAGGTTCTTTACTTGCTTTTGTTGCAGTAATGTTTATTACGCCAGATTCTTTATTTATTAGATTGTCCTATATTGATACATGGGGATTAGTTTTTTATCGAGGTATCATACCCTTTTTTACAGTTTTTTTTGGAATGCTTGTTATTTATAAACTAAATTTTTTTAAAATTTTATTTGCTAGTGGGTTACATGGAATAATTTATATTATTACATTTAGTATTACTAATGTTACCTTTGTAGTTTCTATTCAAAATACTAATGTTTCTAACACTCTCATAATGGTAGCCACTGCTCCAATGTTATCGGCAGTCTTAGGTGCAATTTTTCTAAAAGAACCCCCTGATAATAAAACTTGGATATCAATTTTAATAACTTTTTTAGCTGTTATCTTTATTTTTTTTGACTCTATAAGTGTAGGAAATTTTTTCGGAGATATTTTAGGTTTTATCACCGCAACAGGTTTAGCAGTTGGTGCTATAACGATTAGGTCGGGTAAAGCTAAAAATTTAGTACCAGCTGCAGTAGTTGGTAAGTTATTTGTTGCATTATTTGCTTTATTTTTTATTGAAAGCTTCATACTTGTGGGAACAGATATTTATATCGTCCCACTAATGTGTGTAATTTGCGTTGCAATACCTTTTGTTTTAGTAACTATTGCACCAAGATTTATAACTGCTGCAGAAGTAAATTTATTTTTCCTGTTAGAAACGATAATAGGTCCAATTTGGGTCTGGTATTTTATAAAAGAACAGCCAAGCGTAGAGACGCTTGTTGGAGGTATTATTATAATTACAACTATAGGAGTTCACTCATTTCTAAAGCTTAAAAACTCTTAACTTGTCACAATTAAGACTTGATTTAATAATAGATCGCAAATAGTTACTGCAATTTTATGAACAAAGTTTTAAAAAATTCTTGGGCACTATTCCTTGGAATGAGCTTTATAATGATGGCTTATGGATTTCAAGGCTCTCTACTTGGAGTGAGAGCGGTCCAAGAAGAATTCTCTTTAACTTCCACTGGCTTTATGATGTCTGGATATTTTGTTGGCTACTTCATCGGTGCAGCTACAATTCCGATGATAATCTCTCGAGTCGGACATATAAGAGTTTTTGCTGCATTTGCATCTTTAGCATCTTTAGTAATTTTAATTCACTCAATAATTATTAGTCCTTTCGTATGGTTTTTGTTAAGAGTATTAACTGGTTTAAGTATGGTTTGTATTTATACTGTTGCTGAAAGTTGGTTAAACGATAGATCTAGTAACAAAAATAGAGGAAGTGTTCTATCTGTTTACATGGTGATACTTTATGGTTCTTTAGGTATTGGTATGTTTTTTCTAAATTTTAGTACTCCAAAAAACTTTCAACCATTTATACTAGTTTCTGTAATAACTTCGGCAGCTTTGATACCGATTTTATTAACTAAAAAAAAACCACCAACTTTTAAAAGTATTAAGGCAATGAAACTAAAAGAGCTTTATAATGCATCTCCTTTTGGAATGATCAGCTCTCTTTTTTATGGAACTATTCAATCTGCTTTATTCACACTCTTAGCAGTTTATGCAAGTTCAATGAATTTTTCTATATTAGAAATATCAATTGTAACTTTTCTATTAGCTGTTTCAGGTGCTATCGCTCAATTTCCAATAGGAAAAATATCTGATTTATATGATAGAAGAAAAGTAACAGTTTTTAGTACATTTGGTGCAGCAATTTTTTCAATAATGGCAATTATTGTTTCTGGACAAATGTATTTACCTGGAGATCTTGCAACTAGTAAAACTTGGTTTTATATCTTTTTTATTTTATTTTCATTTTGTAGTTTACCTATGTTTTCTTTAATTTTAGCTCATACAAATGACTATATATCAAAAGATAAATTTGTAGCAGCAGGAGCAGGACTTCAATTCGCATTTGGACTTGGTGCAATAAGTGGTCCCTTTTTATGTTCAATTTTTATGGACCTCGTAGGTCCAAATGGATTTTTTATATTTTTATTTTTCTTCCATACATTAATTGGTTTTTTTGGAATTTATAGAATGAAATCAAGACAAACCGTAGATAATCCAGACTCACAATTTGTTGCAATGCCTCAAACTATAACTCCTGCTGGGATAGAACTTAATCCAACTACAGAACATATTGAAGAACCTTATTCAGATAAAGTAAAAGAAATATTGGAGAGAAAAGGAGTTAAATATAAAAAGGAACAAATATAAAATTAATTTAATTTTTCAATAAATTTAGACATTTTAGCCAAAACTTGTTTTTTCGATAATTTATCTGTTCTAATTAAGATTGCATCTTTTACTTTTATAAGAGGACTATTTTTTCTTTTTTTATCTATTTGAGTTCTTTGATACAAAGCTTTTTTTACTTTTCTTAAAGAGACTTTTTTTTTTAAATCAAGCCATCTTCTATAACCAGCTATATTAACATTGCATTTAAAATAAAAAGCTAAATCATATTTTGGATTCTTTGATAAAATTTTACTAGCTATGTCTCTACCTTCTACACAAATTTTCTTATTATTCTTAATAATCTTTTTTTGGCATCTGTTTACTATTTCTCTAAATCTTTTATTTTTAGCTAACTGAGCCACATGATTACTTATTTCCTCACTATGCAAATTTTTATTAGCAATACTTTTGTAGGAAACATTTTTAAATTTCTTTTCTAAAAATGAAATTATATTTTTTGGTTTATTTTGAATTAATAATTTGGACCCATATCTGTAAAATAATCCAGAATTGATCAATAATAATCCATATTTTTTCGAGATCAGTTTAGCAGCAGTGCTCTTGCCACTTGCGGACTCACCATCACAAGCAATTATTAATTTTTTAAATTTATTCATTGAAAAATTAATAATATTTTGACCAGTTTAATGCAAAAAAAATATTTAACTAATACGTTAAAGAAAATAATCACTTATAGGTTGAAACTCAAAATAAACAGTTAAAATTTTATTTTAAATAGAAAGTATTGAAACAATCTTAATTATTTGCTCAAATAGGTTTATTAAAAAAAATGATTAAAAAGAAAAAAACAAAATCTAAATTAAAAAAGACTGCATATAAAAATAGTAGCAGTGGACTTTCAAAACTAGCTACAATAACAACCAAATCTTTAAGTAGTGCCTATGCAAATTTCAAAAAAAAACAGGAACAAAATAAAATAAAAGAGATAAAATTAAAAAAACTTCAAGAAAATAACGAAATCTTAAAAGAAAAAAAAGAACTTAGGCTTTGGGAAGAGAAATTAAAAAAAGAAGATAATAAATTACGACAAAAAGAAGATGAACTAAGGCAAAGAGAGAAAGAAATAAGATCTAAAGAAGATCTTTTAAAGGTTGAAAATGAAAGATTAATTAAAAAAGATGAAAATTTAGTTTTAGTAGCAAATGATTTAAGAAATAAGGATAAAAATCTTAAATTAAAAGAAGAGGAACAAAGCAGAAAAGACATTGATCTTAAGGTAAGAGAGGAAGAACATAAAAATATTCAGTTAAAAGAAAAAAGAAAAAAAGAAAGACTTTTAAAATTAATTAAAGAAGAAGAGGAAAAACAAAAAGAGTTGGAAAATATTAAAATTAAAGAGTGGGAAGAAAAATTTGATAGAGAACAAAAAGCTAAAGAGCACAAAGAAAATTTAAGGGACCAGAGATTAAGACAAAAAGAATTAGAAAAGCTGAAAGCTTTTGAAGAAGAAGAAAATATTATAAATAAAAAATATTCGTCAGGATTAGAAAAGTTTGATGTAGATAAAACTAAAGAAAATTAATATCAATTTAAGAAAAATTTAACTATTCTTTAATCTCTTATTGTTTTGGAAAATAATCTTTTAAAGTACCTTCTCTATAAATGTCTGCTGTACAACAATGAAGGCCTCCACCAAATGCATAAGCGTCTCTTAATTCAACCGGAATAACTTCCAAACCTAATTTATCTAATTGGTCGGCTTGATATTTTTCACTTTTTTCAACACAAACTCTTTTTGAATCTATCACTAAAATATTCATAGATAACCAAACAGATGAATAACAAAGTGGAGGTGGCTGATTATGTGCTGGTTGAGCAGCATCAATTATTTCCCAGCCATTTCTCTCAAATAGTTTTCTTTGTTCTTTTGGAAGTTTTCTTTGAGGGTTATTTATTATCAATCCTTCTTTAATTGGTGTAAAAGTTGCATCAATATGTATAGGATAAGGATCTCCTGGAAAATTTACTGCATGAATTCTATGATCTTTGTAGTGTCTTTTTAGCCAATCAATTCCTTTCAGATTTGTTGTAAAGCCATGTTGAACAATTAAATCTTTTCCAAATCTTAAAATATCTGCTGCATCAAATAAAGGTTCTTCTTCAGTTGTCACAAAATATTTATCCTCAGTCCATTTCAATCTTTTTTCTATACCAATTTTATCTGATAAATAATCATTTCGATAATCGGCATCAGTAAGTCGTGGTTTAGGTGCTGACTCATGCCTCATGTTAGGGTCAGTCTCATAATATTCTTTTAATAATGGTCTATAACAAAGATACTCGAACCATCTACAACGATAACTCATAGTTGCTTCTAAAATTTCATTACCTACTGTAAGTAAAACGTCGCGTGGGGGCATGCAACCAAACATAGTTTTAGCTTCCCAGTCTGGGGTAGAAATTTTTTGATTAAAATCTATGGGTGTAGGCCTGTCTACTTTAATTCCTTGTTTAATTAAAATATTTGAAAAATCATCTAATAACTGATTTGCTTTATCAACAGTATCTTTTGTTCTTGGACCAAACTGACCTTTCATATCTGAGTCTTCAGGGACTTTTGCATCTAATGCAGGCTCTGGGGCTGGAATGCAAGATCCATCAGCTTTACCGACAATAACATGTTTAAGTGGATCCCATTCATTCCAACTATTTACAATGGTCTTATTATTATTCATTTGACACTTTACTTCAAAAATATTTTTAATTTAATGCAATAAATCTCTTGTTCCATCTCATAATAAGACTGTAATAAATTAATGACACAAACAGAAAAAAACCACCGATTACAGTATTTGTTGATGGAATTTCATTTATTCCGAAAAGTGGTAGCCAAACCCAAAAAATTCCACCAATCACCTCTGTTAAAGACAGTAAAGTTAATTCTGCTGCTGGTATAGCTTTAGATCCTATTGAATATAAAATCAATCCAAGGCATACTAGAGTTCCATGTAAAGAGAATAATGATCCATTATAACTTGATGAGAAAAAAGGTTGTTGGGTAATTAAGATCATTAATCCAGCAAAAACAAAGCAAAATAATCCTGCTAAAGCAACAGTTGTGAACTTTGGTGTTTCTTTTCTCCATCGTAATGTTACTGAAAATATTGAAAAACCGATTGAGGATGTAACGCCAAAAAGAAATCCTATTAAAGAATTCTTTTCTGTGTTTCCAATAGCCATAATTATTATGCCAATTGTGGCTAAAAAAATAGAAATCCAAACATTTAATGAGATTTTTTCCTTAAGAAATAAATAAGCCAAAATTGCTGTAAAAAAAGGCATTGCTGCTAAACATAAAAGCGTAATTGCAGCACTCGTATTTGTTATGGAGTAAATAAACGAAACCATAGCAATACCAAGTCCACATCCACCTATTATGCCTGATCTACCAACTTTTTTATAATTTTTATAAAAGTTTATTCCCTCCTCAAAATATAAATATAAGTTTAAGATTATAAAAATGGTAAGTCCTCGGCCAAAAATATATTGCCAAGGTACCATGTGAGGGTCGTCCATATATCTTACTACCAAAGGGCCAAATGACCACAATAAACCAGCAAGTAAAACAATTGGAATAGCTATTTTTTCATTTTTAAGCTCAATCATAACCTTAATATTTAATTGTAATTACTTTGAACTACAACAAAAATTAAATCTATTATATTAAAATTTTATTTGACTATTTGATGAAAAAATATTCATCTTTTTGCATTTATTTAAATTTTGAATAACATTATAATCAATTATGGATTTAGAAATTATTAAGATAGCTGAGAAAAGTGTTAATAATAGGCCTATCAAGAATCACACTCATTTTTCAAAACAGAAAAATCATTTGTGTGGAGATGAAATACATATAAGTTTGATAATTAAAAATGATAAAATAATAAGCTTTGGTTACGAAGGGAAAAGTTGTATTTATTGCCAGGCATCAGCAAGTTTGCTTTCTGAAGTATCCATAAATCAAAAAAAACTTAAGATAGATGAGTTATGTAATAATGCTAATTTGTTTTTTAAAGATGATAAAGATTTAGTGGGAAAAAATTTTAGTAAATTAAAAAAATTATTTAAAAAAGAAAACTTTCCAAGAAAAGAATGTATTTTATTACCCTTTAAAACTTTTAAAAAAATAAAAAAAAGTTTTAAATAATTTTTGTATCTAACAAATGTGAAAATTACGATAAAATAAAATTATTTTCAACAAGCAGACCTATCAATATACCTATTATTAGTGCAAAAATAATTTTCTTTTTGTTCACTTTTAAGTTTTCTTTAAAGATTTAAATTTTTTTATATTTGAAGATGATAATTTAAATTTTATTATTTGTTTTAAGTTTTCCCAAAGTTTAGCCATTCCTAATGGTTCATAAATCATAAAGATTATCATTAATAAACCAAATATTACCTGTTCAATTGACGAAATAATTGTGGCATCAATAGCTCCATGAAATACATTGTTTCCAATAGCATTTAACAGAACTGGAAAAAGCAAAATGAATGCTGCTCCTATAAAAGCACCATTAATAGTACCAAGTCCTCCAAGAATGCACATAAATAAGATTTTAAAAGATAATTTGATATCAAAGGCAACAGGCTCTAGAGACTTTAAATAGCAAAATGCAAAAAGAGCTCCGGCTACACCACAATAGAAAGCACTGATAGCAAATGCCTGAACTTTGGTTCTTAATAATGAAACGCCCATAGACTCTGCTGCAATGTCCATATCTCTAACTGCCATCCAGTTTCTACCAGTACTACCTCTAGCCATGTTCATGGCTAATAAGGTTAAAATTGTGGTAACAGCTAAACATACAAAATACATTGCTAATGGAGTTGTAAATGGTTTTCCTAGGATAACTATATCTTGTGCAGTTATGATCCCTGATGAATCATAGTTTTTGAACCAACCAAATTTATCTATCATCCATATAATAAAAAACTGTGAAGCTAATGTTGCTACCATAAGATAAATTCCTCTTACTTTTAAACTAGGTAGACCGAACAAAATTCCAAAAGCTGCAGCAATTAAACCTGAAACTATAAGTGAGCCTACAAAACCAAGATCTGGCACTCGTAAAATAAGATTGAACATAGCGAAAGCTCCTGCAGCCATAAAACCAGCGGCACCCAAAGCTAATTGCCCTGTGTAACCCATTACAATTTGTTGTCCAATAGTAGCTAAAGCCAAGCAAAGCCAAGGAATTAATATGGAAGTATACCAATATTCTGTTTTAATAAACGTCGGTATTATTAATACACTCAAAATCATACAAACAGCTAAGTTGATTAAATCTTTTTTTGTGTAAGTCATAAAAACTGGTTTCATAAATTAAACTCTCCTAATAATTTTTTCTCCAAATAAACCTTCCGGTCTATATAATAAAAAGAATATTGCTAATACGTAAGGAGCCCAACCTTCAATGGCGCCACCAAAAAACGGTCCAATGTATACCTCTAATACCTTCTCTACTGCACCAATAATTAAGCCTCCAATAATGGCTCCTGGGATAGATGAGAAACCACCTATAATTAAAACTGGCAAAGCTTTTAATGCAAGATCAACAAGAGCAAATTGAACACCGGCTCTTGCACCCCACATACATCCTGCAACTAATGCTACAACCCCTGCCGCAGACCAAACCAATAACATTATATGTTTTAGAGGAATTCCTATTGAGCTCGCGGCTCCTGGATCATCTGCAACAGCTCTCAAGCCTAGTCCAATTTTTGTATATTTGAATAATAAAAACAAACCGATAATCATTATAGCTGCAACTAATCCAGCTGTGATATCAAGGGCACTAATAAATAATTTTAAGTTATCAGCGATCCACGGCACTGGAAAATCTCCTATACCTAAATCTAATCTTCTTACTTCAACTCCCCATGCTGCTTGGGCTAATCCCTCTAAAACGTAACCAAGACCAATAGTGGCCATTAATACAGTGTCCTCACTAGCATTCATAAGTGGTCTTAAAACTAATCTTTCAGTACACAAACCAACTACTACCATCAAAAGAGCTGCCAAAATAAATGCAGGTACAAAAGGTATGTTAAAATCTTGCATAAAACCACAAAAAGCAAGAACTGAGAAAAAAACCATAGCTCCTTGTGAGAAGTTAAAAGTTGCTGAAGCTTTAAAAATTAGAACGAATCCTAAAGCAACTAGAGAGTACATTGTGCCAGCAAGCAAACCACCGACTAAAACTTCCATAAAAAATAGTAATTCTTCAACCATATCTTTGATCCTAGTGTTCTACTCCTAAATAAGCGTCTATTACTTTTTGATTTGATCTAACTTCATCAGGTGTGCCATCGCCAATAACTTTACCATAATCAAGCACAACAACTCTATCCGATATATCCATAACTACTCCCATATCATGTTCAATAAGAACCATCGTTGTACCTAATTCATCATTTACTTTTAAAATAAATCTACACATGTCTCTTTTTTCTTCAACATTCATACCAGCCATAGGCTCATCTAATAAAATTATTGTAGAGTCTGTTGCAAGAGCACGACCTAATTCAACTTTTTTTTGTAGTCCATAAGGAAGTTTTCCAACTGGTGTATCTTTAATATCTTCAATCTCTAAAAAACTGATTATCTCTTCAGATCTCTCTCTGTTAATTTTTTCCTCTTTTTTTACTTTCGGAAGTTGTAAAGCGACCTCAAGAAAATTTGTTTTTGTGTGAAGTTTTCTGCCAACTAAAATGTTATCTAAAACAGACATTCTTTTAAAAAGAGCTAAGTTTTGAAAAGTTCTAGATAAACCCATTTGAGCCATAATATTTGGCGTGATATTTGGTATTTGTTGTCCCCTAAACGAAACAGTTCCTTGTTGAGGTTTATAAATTCCATTAATGCAATTTAACATTGAGCTTTTTCCAGCTCCATTAGGTCCAATAATTGCTCTAACTTCGTGCTCAAGTACATTAAAAGAGGTATCTGTTATTGCCTTAACACCACCAAAAGAGAGAGATATATTATTTACCTCTAATATTGGTTTTCCTATCTTAAATTTTCTTTCGTATGCCATCTTTTTTTAGTTGCTTCTTTTTTTTGTTAAACTCTCTTCTTTAAGAACATCTCTAAAATTTTTTCTACCTTTCTTTGAAATTCCTAAATATAATTCTTTTACTTTATCATCATTTAATAAACTTTCTGCGGTCCCATCTAACATAACTCTCCCTGTTTCAATGATATAGCCGTAATCTGAATTTTTAAGTGCAACGTTAGTGTTTTGTTCAGCAAGTAAAATACTCACACCCTCTTTGGTATTTAATTCTTTTACAATATTAAAAATCTCAGCAACTAATTGAGGTGCAAGACCCATTGTTGGCTCATCTAATAATAACATTTTAGGTTTAGCCATCATCGCTCTTGCCACTGCTATCATTTGTTGCTCTCCACCCGAGGTAAATGCTGCTTGACTTTTTCTTCTTTCTTTAAGTCTTATGAAATAAGTATAAATTTTCTCTAATTCTTGATTAATATCACCTTTGGATAATTTTCTTGAATATGCTCCTGAGATTATATTTTCTTCTACAGTAAGGTGACCAAAACATCTTCTACCTTCTAGCACTTGGACCATTCCTAACCCAACCATTTGCGAAGGAGTTTGTTTATCTATCGCGTTTCCATCATACTCAATTGAACCGTTTGTGACCTTGCCTCTTTCTGAAGCTAACATAGTTGAAACTGCTTTTAGAGTAGTGCTTTTACCTGCACCGTTTGCTCCTAATAACGCAACTACTTTTCCTTTAGGAACTTTTAAAGATACGTCGTGTAAAGCCAAAATAACATTGTCATATCTGACTTCAATATTCTTTATGTCTAGAATGTTGGCTGAAGTGTTATTCATTAAGCTTTCTTTTTATACTAAATTAAATTTTATTTAAAAGGGGAGTTTAAAAATTAATAATTTAAACTCCCCTTTTGATTGGTATTAATTTATCTCTAAATTAATTAACCGCATTTTTTTGGTGTAATGTTGTTCTCTTTAGCAAACTTAGCTGCAGATGCCTCAACTAGACCTCTAATAAATGCAGGATCGCCTGGAGCTTCCCAACCAGTTACCTGATTGAATTTATCTCCATCCCACTGCATGACAGCAAATTTACCCGCACCTTCATGGTTCGCACATGAAATAGCGAATGGTGCAAGCATACCACCAACACCAAGTTCTTTAAGTTTAGCTTCAGTCATGTTTAAAGCCTCATAACCATCTCTAAACTCAGCACCAGTTACTGCTTTACCAACTTTGTTATGCATCTTTTGAGCATTTTTCAATGCTTCAATCCACATAACAGCAGCACCTAGTCCCCTATTCCAGTAAACTGAACCAATCCTGTTTGGATCAGCTAAATTTCCTTTTCCAGAACCATATACTTTATCTTTGATAGCTTTAACTAATGGATATTCTCCAGGTAAAGCATTTGCTACAGCATAAGTTCCCTTAGCTGCATCACCTGCTGGATACATATCCTCTTCGGCAGCACCAAATGTTACATACATCATTCTATCTCTTGGGAAATTAATTCTAGCAGCATTAGTCATTGCTGTTGAATTCATTCCAGAACCTGCTCCCCAGAAAGTTACCCAATCAGGTTTTTCTTTTCTGATTTGCAGCCACTGAGATTGTTGTTCTAGACCAGGGGGTGGAATTGAAATTTCAACTAATTTCATTCCCCAGTCAGAAGTTATTTTTCTCATTGCTGGTAATGGCTCTCTTCCGTAAGCAGAGTCAATGTGTAAATGAACGATTTTTTTACCTTTCATCTTATCGATTCCACCTTCAATCTGTGCCATAAATTTTAATTTAACAGCTATTTGTGACCAGTAGTGACTTGCAGCATTAAATACCCAAGGCCACACTCTTCCATCAGCACCGTCAGTTCTTCCATAACCATATTGAGCTAAAACAACATTGTCTTTTGCCATACGGTTAATAACTGCATATGCTCCAGGTGTTCCTAAAGTATCAAATACAACTATTCTTTGACCATCTTTTTCAAGTAGTCTTTGGTAACACTCAACTGTTTTTACAGCATTGTATTCTGTTTCACATTCTTGCCATGTAAGCATGACACCATTCACCCCACCTGTCATATTGACATAATTTAAGTAATCAATTTGAGCACCGTAATAACCGGTTCCCATTGCTGAATAAGGGCCGACTCGGCTACTTGCTATTGGAAAGTATTGAGTTTCAGCTCCAAACACTTTCTGAGGTAATACGAGTGAAGAAAATAAAGCTACAACTACTGTTAAAGTAGAAGTTAGCCTTTTAAACATTTTTGCTAACATCTCTCCTCCTTTTTTATTATTATGTTAAACATTATTTTATCCTAATATTCTAATCATAGGGTGTAGGTTTCTGCAAATAATAATCATTGTAAAAAGCCCCCTATTTTTCTACCTTACAAATTCTAAAACAACTTAAGATTGTAGAACTTATCAAAATTAATCTTTTTTTCTATTCGCTGTGATACATAGTCTTTGTCTTATGCAAAATTTAGAATTTAAAAAATCAATATCTGCGGGAATATTTTCATTAATTACAATTGGAGTTTTAACTTTTTTAACTTACAAAACTGAATTTGGGATATTTTTATTAGCATCTTTTGGTTCATCAATGGTTTTACTTTACGGTTATCCTGAAAGTCCTTTTGCCCAACCTAAAAATGTTTTTTTTGGTCATTTGATAACAGCTACCGTTGGTTTATTTTTTTTAAACTTTATTCCATTACCTTTATTTATAGTTATTCCCTTAGCCGTTGGGTTTGGTGTAGGTTTAATGATCTTATTAAATGTAACTCATCCACCAGCAGGAGGAAATCCGATAATTGTAATTATAGGCAGTGTTTCACTAGACTATATTTTGACACCTGTAATAACTGGTTCAATAATAATTATAATATTTGCGATAGTGATTAATCGTTTAATTCTTAAAAAAAAATACCCTAATCAAAAATAATTCATTTGCTAGCAGTCTCAAAATGGTGTTAGATTAGCAAAAAAAATATACAGGAGATTAAATGAAAGTACTATGCATTTTATACGATGATCCAAAAGGAGGAATGCCAAAATCTTATCCTCTTGGAAAATTACCAAAAATAGAGAAATATCCTGATGGAATGAGTTTACCTACACCAAAAGGTAGAGACTATACTCCAGGACAACTACTTGGTTGTGTATCGGGTGAACTAGGTTTAAGAAAATTTTTAGAAAGCAACGGTCATGAATTGATTGTGACTAACAGTAAAGATGGAGACGGGTGTGAAGCTGATAAACATATAGTTGATGCTGATATAGTTATTTCTCAGCCATTCTTTCCTTACTATTTGACTAAAGAAAGGATTGCAAAAGCTAAAAATCTTAAAATGGCAATCACTGCGGGTATTGGTTCAGACCATGTTGATTTACAAGCTGCAATGGACAATAAAATTGATGTAGTTGAGGTTACTTTTTGCAACTCAAGATCTGTTGCTGAGCACATTGTAATGATGATAGTTTCAATGGTAAGAGATTATCATAATCAACATAGAATTGTTAATGAAGGTGGTTGGAATATCGCTGATGCTGTTCAAAGATCTTATGATGTCGAAGGTATGCATATTGGAACTGTTGCTGCTGGAAGAATTGGTCTAGATGCTCTAAGAAAAATGAAACCATTCGATGTACACTTACATTATTTTGATAGACACAAATTGCCTGACAGTGTTGAAAAAGAATTAAATCTAACATTTCATGAATCGGTAGAGTCAATGGTAAAGGTTTGTGATGTAGTTACAATTAATTGTCCATTACATCCAGAAACAGAAAACTTATTCGATGACGCCATGATAAGTAAAATGAAAAAAGGAGCATACATTGTTAATACTGCAAGAGGTAAAATTTGTAATCGAGAGGCAATCGCAAAAGCACTTAAAAGTGGCCAATTAAGCGGTTACGCAGGAGATGTATGGTTTCCTCAACCAGCTCCAAATGATCATGTATGGAGAACTATGCCAAACCACGGAATGACACCACACACTTCAGGAACTTCATTGACTGCCCAATCAAGATATGCAGATGGTGTTAGGGAGATCTTGGAATGTTTCTTTGAAGGTAAAGAAATTAGAAATCAATACTTGATTGTTAAAGACGGACAGTTAGCTGGTATGGGTGCTCACTCATACAGTAAAGGATCAGCAACAGGTGGTTCTGAGGAAGCAGCAAAATATAAAAAGAAATAAATATATTTAGATTATTAAAGGTAAGCTATTTTTTTATAGCTACCTTTAATAACATGGACTCATTTTATTGTTTTTGTATATGATGGGTAATGAGAAAATTAATCATTATAGTTATTGGTCTTTTAATAAACTTTTCTGCATTTGCTAGTCAAAAAGAAAAAGCTTATTTTGCAGGAGGTTGTTTTTGGTGTGTAGAGGAATCTTTTGAAAAACTTAATGGCGTTGAAGAAGTAATTTCTGGTTATTCAGGAGGTACAACTGAAAACCCAACCTATAAAGAGGTTACTTATGGTAAGACAGGTCATTTTGAAGTTGTTGAGGTAATTTATAATAAAGAAATTATTACTTATGAGGAATTGCTAAAAAATTTTTGGCTCAATATAGATCCGTTTGATGCCTATGGTCAATTTTGTGATAAAGGCTATAGTTATAGATCTGTAGCTTTTTTTCAAAATAGTAACGAAAAAAAACTTATTGAAAGAGACATAAAAGATCTTGAAAAAAAATTTAATAAAAAAATTGTGACCTATGTAAGAAAGTTTTCTAAATTTTTTAAAGCTGAAGATTATCATCAAGATTTCTATAAAATTAAATTTCAAAAATATATTAGATATAAAAATGCTTGCAAAAGAGAACAATCTTTAAATAATATTTGGGGTCAGTAATAAATAATGAATAGAAATATAAATTGGAATTTTGATAATTCTTATTCAAGACTTCCAAATGCATTTAAAGAAAACATAAAACCAGTTTCAGTCAAAAATCCTGAATTATTGTTGCTCAATGAAAAATTAGCTTCGGACCTAAATCTTAACTTTGAAAATATAACTAAGGATGAACTATCTGAAATATTTGCAGGAAATGTTTTGCCTAAAGGTAGTAACTCTATAGCTCAGGCATATGCTGGACATCAATTTGGCCATTTTACGATGCTGGGAGATGGCCGAGCAACATTACTTGGAGAGCATTTGACAAATAAAAAAAAGAGATATGATATTCAATTTAAGGGTTCAGGCAAAACTAGTTTTTCAAGAAATGGTGATGGTAGAGCTGCCTTAGGTCCCATGCTTAGGGAATATATAATTAGTGAGGCAATAAATTATCTTAATATACCCACAACCAGAGGCCTCGCCGTAGTAAAAACTGGTGAACAAGTTTTTAGAGAAATTCCCTTACCCGGAGCTATATTAACAAGAGTTGCCTCTAGTCATATTAGAGTTGGCACATTTCAGTATATTGCTGCTCGAGAACACGAAAGTGAATTAAAAATATTTTTTGATTATGTTATTAATAGACATTATCCACATTTAAAAGATTTTGAAAATATAGCCTTGGAATTTTTAAAAGCTGTTTTAGATAAACAGATTGACCTTGTGGTAAATTGGATGAGGGTTAGTTTTGTGCATGGGGTAATGAATACTGACAATATGAGCATTTCAGGTGAGACCATTGACTACGGCCCTTGTGCTTTTATGGATACTTATGACCCACAAACTGTGTTTAGTTCTATAGATAAAATGGGAAGATACGCATATTGTAATCAGCCTATTATTACAAAGTGGAATTTAGCAAGATTAGCGGAATGTTTAATACCATTAATTGATACTAATCAAAACAAGTCAATTGAATTAGCTACAGACATTATTAATTCTTTTGAAAAAAAATATGAAGAAAAATGGATGGAAATGATGAGACATAAACTTGGATTATCGATATTAGATGAAAAAGACAAGTTTTTAATCTTGGATTTATTAACTTGGATGCATCAACATAAAGCTGATTATACAAATACCTTTTGTTATTTAATGAATGAAAAAATACAAAATGATAAGATATATACTGATTATCATTTTAAAATTTGGAAAAATAGGTGGCAGGAAAGACTAAAAAAAGAAAAAAATATTCAAGAAAAATCAATAGAATTAATGAAAAAAAATAATCCTATCGTCATTCCAAGAAACCATAAAATAGAGGAGGTTTTAAAGGCAGCTCAGGAAGATAATCTAAAACCGTACCTTAGATTATTAGAGATTTTAAAAAAACCCTACTCTTCTAGAGAAGGTTTAAGAGATTATCAAACTTTATCTAATTCAAATGAAAAATATAAAACTTTTTGTGGAACTTAAGTTTTATAGCACGTAAGGCTCTGTTCTAGCTTTTTTCCCTAAGACCCGCTCAACTGCCATATTTGAGATATCAATTGATTGGTAAGCGCCAGTGGTTATTAGTTCAGTTAAGGCCCTACCAATACCCGGAGCTTGCATTAATCCTCTACCTGTGAAACCAGTAGCTAAATAAACATTCTCATACTTTGGATGTTTTCCAACTACTGCATTATTATCAAGTCTATTGCAGTCATAGTATCCAGCCCATCCACCTGTCAATTTTAGTTCTTCCATGGCGGGTACTCTATGAGCTAAAGCTGGCCAAACAAGCTCTTCGAAATCATTCCATGCAGGCTCAAGATCCTTTGCGTCAAAAACTGATTTGGGAGATCCCGCTAAATATTCTTTTCCTTCAGGTCTCCAGTAAACTCCAGTTGTCAAATCTCCTGTTAATGGCATTTCTGGTATATGCTTTGGGCATTTAACTCTGAATACAGTGTGTTTTTGTGGTTCAACTGGAATATCTTCTAGAAGTTCTTTTGTCCAACAACCAGCTGCAGATATGATTGTTTTCGCCTTAATTTCTGAAAGTGTTTTAACTTCTCCTTTAATAAATTCAGCACCTAGTTCAATTGCTTTACTTTTTAAAGCCCCATGAAACATGAAAGGATCAATCCATCCTTCACTTTGATTATCTGTAAACGTTGCAGTTTCTATTCCATCATTGTTTATATAAGGAAAAAAATTTTTTAATTCTGACCCTTTGATATTTTTGGTGCCTGCTTCACAAGCTTTATGGTTTTCTAAAGCTTTATATTGTTCTTGTGCATGCTCAGGACCAAACATTAAAAGATATCCGTTTGTTACCATACTTGCTGTTGGTTTAGGATTTTTTTCAGTTTTTAGTAACTCTGGTATCTGAAATATAAATTCTCTAGCAAACTTACCCAGTAAAATATTCTCAGTTTGAAAAAACTGCCTTCTGAAACCTCCCAAAGAAAGTGGAAAAGAGGCAGTCTTATAAGTTGGATCTCTCTCAATAACTTTTACTTTTCTGCCCTCTTTAGATAGAAAATATGCTGTTGCTGTTCCAATTATTCCACCACCAACTATAACTACATCATCCATATTTAATTTAGAATTAACAAGTTGAAATTCAGAAATAATGCATAGCAACTCCAAAGTAAATAGGGAATCATCAAATATGTACTTATTAAATTTATACGTCTAAATCTGAGAGTTAGTACAATGATTAAAAAAATTAAGATTAATAAATTAATGAAAGCAAATAGAATATTATGTAAGCCAAAAAAAACTATACTCCAAGTTGTATTAAATAATATATGAATAAAATAAATGTAAACGGTATTCATATCTCTATTTTCACTATGCCAAAAAAACCAAATTGCGAGTGTCATCATGAAATATAATGTTGTCCATACAGGAGCGAAAATCCAATCGGGTGGACTAAAGCTTGATCTAACTAATTCTGAATACCAAGGCTCTTTAAAATTTATAGTTACTAATCCTCCAATAAAAGAAGCTGAATATGTAATTAGTAGAAAGAGAGTAAATGATAATATTTTATTTTTTAACATATTAGTATTATACATCAATGTAGAATGAATAAAAAAACTATTTGGATAACCGGTGGAAGCACGGGTATCGGAAAAGCTTTAGCAATTAAATTTGCTAGTATGGGTTGGAACGTTGCTATATCTGCAAGAAGAGAAAACCTCTTGAAGGAAATTTCTGATGCCAATGAAAATATTTACAGTTTTCCACTGGATGTTACCGATAAAAAAAAATGTGAAGAAGTCTTTATGGAAATTAAAAACAAGTTTCAAAATATTGAGATATGTTTTTTTTCTACTGGTACTTGGAATCCTAAAAAAGAAAGGGATATTGACGTCGAACAAATAGAGGATGTTTTTAAAGTAAATTTTTTTGGAACTCTAAACAGTATTAAAGCTGTTGAACAATATTTTAAAGACAAAAAAAGTGGGATCATTACGATTGTTTCCTCTATTGCTGGATATAGGGGACTACCAAATTCAACTGGATACGGCCCATCAAAATCAGCTCTAAATAATTTAGCAGAAAGTTTATATTTTGACTTTAAAAGATCAAATGTTCGAATTTGTTTGGTGGCACCTGGATTTATTAAAACACCAATGACAGATAAAAATGACTTTAAAATGCCCTTTTTGAAATCTACAGACTATGCAGCAGAAAAAATTTATGATGGTCTAATTAATAAGAAAATCTTTGAGATTCATTTTCCTAAAACACTTACTCTAATACTTAAGTTTTTAAGTTTTTTACCGAGTAAAATTTATTTTGGATTGGTTGGTAAAATGACTAAATATCAAAAAAAAAATTAATCTTTAACAAATACGACTGTCAGTTCAGCAACTTTAAAACCAAATTTAGTCATTGTGGCTTTATTGATGGCTACACGTTCGTCTTGTTTAAAAATCCAGTCATCAAAAGTAATCTTTATTTCTTTTCCTTTAACAGGAACCAATAAAACATATTCAAATTTAAATGCTGGTCCATAGGAATAACCTTTAGCTCTACCTACAACATCACCTGCTGTTCCTTCGTAATTATTTTCATCAATTTTAGTAATTTGCCATTGTCTGTTTTGAATTTCGCCGTCATCCCAATTAAATTTTTCATCCAGAATTAATTTAGTTCCATCCCATTTACCATTTAGATCAGCAGAAAATTGTCTTATAACTTTGCCTGATCTATTTTGAAGAACACCCCAAGCTTTAACATTACCTGATAAATAATTTTCTATAATTAGCTTAGGCTCTTTACCTTTAAAATCCTCTGGTTTCATATCGCTATTGTTTGAGCAGTTTGTAATTAAGAATAGAGAGATTATCAATAAAATTGATTTAAAGTTTTTTATCTTACACATAAGTCCTCTATATTCTATTTATTTTGAATTGAAAATTGTATCAGATCAATATTTTTTGATTTAAATCCTGCTTCACAATAAGAGAGGTAAAATTCCCACATTCGTTTAAATGTTAAATCAAATCCTTGTTTTTTAATTAAATCCCATTTTTTATTAAACTCATTTTTCCATATACCTAATGTATTTGCATAATGATCAGCATAAGAATCGTAAGACTTAATCGTTAAACCATTCTCTGAAACATGTTTATTTAAGCTATTTTTGCTTGGTAAAAAACCTCCTGGGAAAATATATTTTTGAATAAAATCTTGTTTGGTTTTATATCTTCCAAATAAACTATCATCAATTGTAATAGCTTGAATGGCTGCCCTTCCATCGGGCGATAAATTGTTCTTAATAGTTTTAAAGTAGCTTTCCAAGTAATTTTTTCCCACCGCCTCTATCATTTCAATTGAAGCGATTGAATTATATTTATTTTTCAAATCTCTATAATCTTTAATTTCTATATTTACTTTTTCATTTAAACCACATTTAAAAATTCTCTCTTTTGCATACTCATATTGTTTTTTTGAGATTGTAATACAATCTAATTTTACATCATATTTTTTTCCTAAATATTCTGCAAATCCACCCCAGCCACATCCTATTTCTAAAACCTTATCTCCATTATTTGGTCTTATTAAATCAATCATTTTTTGATATTTGTTATTTTGTGCTTCAGAAAGATCTTTAATAGTTTCATCAAAAATTCCACTTGAATAGGTCAAGGTTTCATCTAACCATAATGAAAAAAATTCATTCCCTAAGTCATAATGTTTTGCAATATTTTCTTTGCTTCTATTTTTTGTGTTTTTTATAAATATATTCTTCAAAAAATTCACGATTGTAAAATCAAGTAAACCCGAAAATTTATAAATAATTTTAATATTTCTTGCGGTGATCTCGATTAAATCAGATAAATTATCTGTTTCAAATTCTCCTCTCATATAAGACTCAGCAAAACCAATACTACCTCCTCTTATTAAATTAAAAGAAAAATTAGGTTTTTTAATTATTAATTTTGCCTTTAAATTATCTTTAGGATTGCCTAATCTGAATGTTTCTCCTTGATAACTTGTAATTTCTAAATATCCAACTTTGATCCCAGATAGAGTATTAAAAACAACTTTATCAGAAAGTTTATGCAGTAACATTAGTTTTCAATAGATATATTATTTTTAATTTTAAATTTTTTCTGAATAAATTTTATCCCTTTAGTCCATAATTTAAACGCTTCAAAATGTATCGCTGCAATAACTTTAAAGGTCATTAATGGATGCTTTAAATAAGATTTGATTAACTCTGAAGTTGTAAAGTCTGTTCTTTTGCCATCTTGAGATGCATATAATATTTTTTCATTTAATTGATATTGATCTATTATAATTGAAATCTTGTCAGCTGGTTTTAGAGTCCTAAAAAAATAACTACAATTCATTTCAATAAATGGTGAGACATGAAATTTTTTTTCACAATTATGTTTAAGTAGATTGTTTTCTTTTATTTTAAAAATATATGTATGTTGCTCACCGAAAGTATTTTTAACTTCATATAGTAGTGATATTAATTTGTCATTTTTATCATAAACATAGAAAATGCTTAAAGGATTAAAAACATATCCGAAAATTCTTGGATAACATAAGAGTTTAATTCTAATATTTTCACAATTTACATCATTTTCTTTGAGATTTTTTTTTACCCAATTAATTATTGATGAACCATCTCTGTCACCGTGATCTTTATCAAAAAAACTTATTAGATTAAATTTATTGTATGAAAAAAAACCAATCTTTTCGTCTAAATTATTAAGTTCAGAAAGGTCAATTAAAAGTGAAAATACTTTATACTTAAAAAAATGTATTTTTGGTTTAAATCTTTTATGAATTACAGTTCCGTTATAAATACAACTAGTCATTGAGGTTTCTAAGCATTTCAATGGATGATTTTATTCCATCTTCATGAAAACCGTAACCAAAATAACTTCCGCAAAAAAGAATATTTCTTTTATTTTGTAAATTTGTTAGTTGACTTTGATATTTTAGAGCAGATTGATCGAAGTATGGGTGTCTAAATCTTACTTTTTTTAATATTTTGGACTCATCAATATCAAAATAAGGATTTAAAGTTAAAAAAACATTTTCCTCACACCTTAGGTTTTGTAATAAGTTAAGCCAATACGTTATTGAATTTTTTTCTAACTCATTTTTTTTTATTGAGGAATTCCATGAACACCAGGCCTTTTTGTTTTTAGGCATAGCTATAATATCTGTATGAATATATGCAATATTTTCTTTATATTTGTAATTCGATAAAATATTTTTTTCATCATCTGTGGGTTTATCAATTATTGAAAGAGCTTCATCTGCATGTGTTGCTAGAACAACTTTATCATAATCAAAAAATTCATTTTCTCCACCATAATATAAATCTATACCTGAAGTTTTAACTTTTATTTTTTTAATTGGATAATTCTTAAAATATTCTCCACTAATTTTTGAAAGAATGTTTTCAACATAAGTTCTGCTTCGGTTTGAAACAGTATACCACTGAGGTCTATTTTTTAATTTAAACAAACCATGATTCTGAAAAAACTTCAAAAAAAAACTTAATGGCATTTGACTAACGGCGCTGGGTGGCATTGACCATATGGCAGAAACCATTGGTATTAAATGATAGTTAATAAACTCTATTGAGAGATTTTCTTTTTTCAAATAATCACCAAGAGTGATTTCCTCATGAATACTTTTTGTATTATCACATTTTTTATAAAACTTAATTATATCAAAGAACATTCTGAGAAATTTTAAGTTGAAAAAATTTATTCTATTTGAAAAAATTCCATCTAATCCTCTGCCACAATACTCAAAGGACGATTTTTCTACTGACACAGAAAATGACATATCACTTTTCTCAATTGCAATTTTATTTTCCTCAAAAAAATTTATTAAGTTAGGATATGTGGCAAAATTAAATACTATAAATCCTATGTCCACTGGAATTTTTTTTTTTCCGAAAGATAAATCTATGGTGTGAGAATGGCCTCCAAAATGATCCTCCTTTTCAAAAAGGTCTACATGATGTTTTTTTGATAAATAATATGCGGCACTCAATCCTGAAATGCCTGAGCCAACAACAGCAATTTTCATTAATTATTAAGCTGCATCTTCTTTGAATTCATCTATGCTTGGACAAGTGCAGAATATATTTTTATCACCGTAAACATTGTCTACTCTTGCAACTGGTGGCCAGAATTTATTAGTTCTTAAGAATTTTGCTGGATAAGCAGCCTCCGCTCTTGAATATTTATGAGTCCAATTATCTGAAGCTAGTTCACTATCAGTATGTGGAGCATTTTTTATTGGATTGTCTATTTTATCAAATTCTCCTGATTTAATTTTTTCAATTTCCTGTTTAATTTTAATTAGAGTGTCACAAAATCTATCAAGTTCTGACAAACCTTCACTTTCAGTTGGTTCAATCATCATTGTTCCAGCTACAGGCCATGACATAGTTGGTGCATGAAATCCAAAATCAATTAATCTTTTTGCGATATCCTCCTCAGTAACCCCAGTTTCTGACTTTATATTTCTTATATCAATAATACATTCATGTGCAACATTACCATTTGAGCCTTTGTATAAAATTGGAAAATGATCTTTTAATCTATGAGCAATATAATTTGCGTTTAATATTGCAACTTGCGTAGCAAATTTTAATCCTGCTGATCCCATCATTTTTATATACATCCAAGAGATGGATAAAATACTTGAACTACCCCAAGGTGCTGCGGATACTGCACCAATTCCAGTTGTTGGTCCACAATCTTTTATCACTGGGTGGTTAGGTAAATAAACTTGTAAGTGTCTTTTACAAGCAATAGGTCCCATTCCAGGTCCTCCACCGCCGTGAGGAATACAAAATGTTTTATGTAAATTAATATGACAAACGTCTGGACCAAAATTTCCAGGTTTCGCAACTCCAACTAGTGCGTTTAAATTTGCTCCATCCATGTAGACCTGGCCTCCATTTTTATGAATTAATTCGCAAATATCAGTTATTTTTTCCTCAAATACTCCATGAGTTGATGGATAGGTCACCATTAATGCGCCGAGGTTTTCAGAATGTTGCTCAGCCTTTTTCTTTAAATCATCAAAATCAACATTTCCCTCTTTATCACAATTAACTACAACTACTTTCATGCCAACCATTTGTGCACTTGCTGGATTAGTGCCATGTGCTGAGCTTGGAATTAAGCATATGTTTCGATTAGGTTCACCTCTATCTAAGTGATACTTTCTGATAACCATTAAACCTGCATATTCCCCTTGAGCACCTGCATTAGGTTGCAGAGAAACACCTGAAAAACCAGTTATAGATCGCAGCCAATTTTTTAGATCGGTAAATAAATCTCTAAAACCTTCCATTTGCTCAATTGGAACAAATGGATGAGGCTCAGCAAATTCTCTCCATGAAATAGGAATCATTTCAGCGGCTGCATTTAATTTCATTGTGCATGAGCCAAGCGCTATCATCGTTCTATTCAATGCTATATCTTTATCTTCCAACCTTTTTAGATATCGTAACATTTCAGTTTCTGAGTGATATGAATTAAAAACTGGATGCTTTAAATATTTTGAAACTCTTAATAAATTTTTTGGTAAATTGGGTAAACTTACTGAGGGATCCTCTTTTTTAATTGACTCTGCCACATTAAAGATTTTTAATAATTGATTAACTCTATAAACATTTTTTCTTTCATCAAAAGAAACAGCAAGCATTTCAGAATTTACTTTACGTATGTTGACTTTTTGATTTAAAGCATTCGTATAAATTTGATCAGTCTTTTCTTTGGTAATAATTGTAACTGTGTCAAAAAAGTAATTTGAATATAATTCGTATCCAGATTGTTTTATCTTATCAGCAAAATTTTTTGCCAATTGAGAGACTCTTTCAGAAATATTTTTAATTCCATCTGGACCATGATAAATAGCGTATGCTGCTGATACAATCGCTAATAAAGCTTGAGCAGTGCAAATATTACTTGTCGCCTTATCTCTTCGGATGTGCTGCTCTCTAGTTTGTAAGGATAATCTATATGCTTTATTGCCATGTCTATCAACTGATACACCGACAATTCTTCCAGGCATTGATCTTTTATACTCATCTTTTGTTGCAAAAAATGCTGCATGTGGACCTCCATATCCCATTGGGATACCAAATCTTTGGGAACTTCCAACTGCTATATCAGCACCAAGTTCTCTAGGTGTTTTTAATTTTGCTAATGCCAATAGGTCACAAGCTAACACTGCCTTTCCGTTTTTTTTATGAATTTTACTAATTGCTTCACTTGGGTCTTTTATATCCCCTAAAGTCCCAGGATATTGTATAATTCCACAAACTAAATCTTCTTTTAATTGATCTAAAACTTCATCTTTACCAACCAAAACTTTTAAGCCCATCGGTTCAGCTCTTGTTTGAATTACATTAATTGTTTGAGGATGACAATCCTCAGATACAAAAACTAAATTACTATCTTTTTTATTTAATCTGTGACTAAGACCCATAGCTTCGGCGGCTGCTGTGCCTTCATCTAATAAAGAAGCGTTAGCAATGTCCATTCCAGTAAAGTCAACAATCATTTGCTGGAAGTTTAATAACATCTCAAGTCTTCCTTGAGCCACCTCTGGTTGATAAGGGGTATATGAAGTGTACCAACCTGGATTTTCTAATATATTTCTCAAAATTACATATGGTGTATAAGTTCCATAATAACCCATACCAATAAAATTTGAAAAAACTTGATTTTTTTTTGACATTACTCTTAATTTTCTCAATGCTTCATATTCTGAGTTCGACTCACCAATATTTAACTCACCCTTAAACTTTATTTTTTCTGGAACAGTGTTATCAATTAAATCGTCAAGCGATTGATAATTTAATTCTTTTAACATTTTTGATTGATCTTCCTCAGAAGGTCCAATGTGTCTTTTTAAAAAATCTTTCTCTGAATTGGGTAACATTATGATGATGTCTCCTTTGCAAATTTGTCGTAATCTTCTCTATTCATTAAAGCATCCATTTCTGATGGATCTTTTATTTTTAGTTTAAAAAACCAAGCTGAGTTTTCTGGATCTTGATTAATTTTTGAAGGATCATCGACTATAGCTTGGTTCGTATCAACCACCTCGCCACTTACAGGGGTATATACGTCACTAGCAGCTTTTGTTGACTCTACAACTCCAGCTGTTCCATCTTTTTCAACATTAGAACCTTTTTCAGGAAGTTCTGCGAAAACTATATCTCCTAACATTTCAGTTGCGTGCTTAGTAATGCCAACTGTTGCTACATCACCCTCTAACTTTATCCATTCATGTTCTTTCGAATATTTTACTTCACTCATTAATTTGCTCCTTTGACATAACTTTTTTTGTAAAATGGCAAACTACAAATACTGGCTGGATGTTTTTTACCTCTTACTTCTAAATATACTCTAGTATTTTTCTTTGAAAATTGGTTTTCAACATAACCCATTGCCACAGGTCCATTCACGCTTGGCCCAAATGTTCCACTAGTTATTTCTCCAATATGAACATCTGATTGATTAAAAATTTTTGTTTTTTCTCTAGCGATTATTCTTCCCTCGGGTTTTATACCAACTCTGATTTTACTGACACCATTATTTATTTGTTTTATGATAATGTCAGACCCTATAAAATCTCCTTTAGATATTCTTTCTTTTGAAATTGCCCACTTTAAATTTGCTTCTACTGGAGTTTTATCTTTATCAAGGTCATGACCGTATAAACATAAGCCAGCTTCTAATCTTAGAGTATCCCTCGCTCCTAAACCTATTAACTTAGAACCTTTTTTAATTAGTTCTCTTGTTAATTTATCTGCAAAACTATTTAGTATTGATATCTCAAAACCATCTTCACCTGTATAACCAGATCGTGTAATATAAATTTTTTGATTTTCAAAAGAAAACCAGTTTCCAGACATAAAATTTAAATCTTTTACTCCGTCAATAACATCATTAAGTATATTTGAAGACTTTGGTCCTTGTATCGCAATTAAGGATCTATTATCATCCAAAATCATTTTGTATTTGCCTTTTAAAAAATTCTTTAAAATATCAAAATCACTTTCTTTACATGCTGCATTAAGAATAATTAAAAAACCTTCATTAATCTTTGTAATTATCAAGTCGTCGTGAATGCCAGCATCCTCATTCATTAAGAAACTATATTTTGAATGATTTAATTTTAAATTTTTTAAATTCAAAGGGAAAATTTTTTCTAAATCTTGGGTTAGTTCTTCACCACCATAAATAAATAATTGGCCCATGTGAGAAACATCGAATATACCAGAGTGATTTCTTGTGAATTTGTGTTCTTCAACAATACCTTCTGAATATTGTATTGGCATTTGATAACCAGCAAATTCTACAAATTTTGCCTTGCAATCTTGGTGCAGTTGGTAAAGCGGTGTTTTTTTTATATCCATATTAACTCTTTTTACCCATCTGTATATTTGCCTGAGAGTTTTGCTCCTTCGGCGAGAATTTAATCTCTTTCCAGAGTTAATATGTACGGTCCTTTTGCCTGAGAGATTCCTGGGTGGTTGCTCCTTCGGCGCTACATTAAGTAGTCTCTCCCGTAAGCTTAATTATTAGCATAATTTTTTGCTTACTTAAATAATTAAAGTTCCTGTTTTTTTGCGTAATATATATTAAAAAATTGCAAAACAACTGCAGTTATTACTATTGATCCCCCAACTAATACTTCAAATGAGAGATTTTCATTTACGAAAATCCATGCCCAAAGAGGTCCTAAAACTGCTTCTGTTAACATTATTATCCCAACAAAAGCAGACGGTGTTGATCTTGCACCAATAGTAATTAGGATAAATCCAAATCCTAATTGAAAAAAACCAGCTAAAAAACCCAAAAAAATA
>CACIZB010000005.1 GCA_902591025.1 uncultured Pelagibacteraceae bacterium | reverse complement strand
AATGCAAGTTTGTATATTACTTTAAGTAACTACGAGGGTTTTGGTCTAACTCTTCTTGAGGCCTTGAAAATGAAATGCCCAGTTGTTTGTAGTGACATACCTGTATTTAAAGAAATCTATAGAAAAAGCTGTAAATACGTCAATATTAAAAGTACAAGCAGCATTAAAAATGGAATAGAGAGTATTCTCAAATCAAAAAAACAACAAAGAAAATTATTTTTACAAAGTAAACTAATAACCAGACAATTGACTTGGAGGAGGTGTGCTTTTGCTACATCTGAAGTTTATAAAAAAATTTTAAAAAAATGAAATATAACTTAATTTCAATACTAATAACAAATTTTAATAAATCAATTTTTTTAGAAAAAAGTTTAAGAAGTATTAAAAATCAAAATTATAAAAAATATGAGATAATTATTTTTGATGATGCCTCAACAGATAATTCTATAGAGATTATAAAGAAATTTAAAAATATGAAACTCATTACAAATAAAAAAAAATTTTATACCTCTCCAGCCTTAAATCAAATTCACGGTTTAAAAAAAGCTTTTTTTAAATCGAGAGGCAAAATAATTTGTTTAATGGATGCCGATGACTATTTTAAAAGAAATAAACTATTTGAGATAAATAAATATTTTGAATTAAATAATAAAAAAAAAGTGTTGTATAATTTACCTATTGTAGAAAGAGGAAATAATTTTAGGATTCAGAAAACAGTAAAAAATAGAGTATGGCCAGTAATATTTCCTACAAGCTGTATTTCAATTAAAAGAGATTCTTTAAAATTATTTTTTCAAAACGTTAAATCTCAAGATTATCCACATTTGGAGATAGACGCCAGGATAAATATTTTTTTTAATTTTTATTTAAATGAATACAATATTTTAAAAAAAAGACTAACAATTTATAATTATGATTATTTAGGAATTACCTCGAAAATGCCTAAGTACTCTAAAAGATGGTGGTTGAGAAGATCTGAAGCTTTTGATTATTTAAAAATTATTTATTTAAAAAAAAAAATATTATTTAAGTTTAATACTGATTATTTATTTACAAAACTTATGCATTTTTTTTTTAAAATTTAAAAACTATGATATTAATTTATCTTTATATTATATCATTTTCTTTAATCGGTTATGGGATTATAGTTAGTAAATACTTATCGATAAATACTAACTGCTTTGGTATTTTCGGTATTTTAGGCATAACATTTATCGGAATAGTATCCTATTTAAGCTCTATTTTCATTAGTCACAATATGATTTTTAATTCCTTAATATTATTAATAGGCCTTTCACTATTTCTTTATTATTCAATATTGATAAAAAATTTTAAAAGAGAATTATTGTTATTATGTGCAATTTGTTTCATAAAAATTATTTTTGTCTTAGTTGCAAAAAATCATGATGATTTTCCATACTATCATTTTCCATATATATCATTATTAACTGAATATTCTCATCCCATTGGAATTGGAGTTCTTAATAATGGTTTTAGAAGTCCATCCTCAATATTTTTTATTAGTTCAATGTTTTATTTACCAAAATCTGAAATTTTTCTATTTCATTTGACTCCGGCCTTTATTCAAATATTTGCAAATATAGTTTTTTTAAAGATGATTTTTGACAAAAAAATTTTCACAAGAAATAAATTTTATAATTTTTACAGTTTATTTGCCTTTTGTTTTATTAATATTTTTTTTTATAGATTGGCAGAGCACGGCACTGACCGTTCAGGAATGATTTTATTGTTAATTGCATTTGTTTATTTGATACATATTTGCACCTTAGAGAAAAAAATGAGTGAAAATTTATCAGACTTTTTCAAAATTTTTGTAATTTTAATTTTTTTTGTAGTTTCAATTAAACCATTCTATTTAATAAATTTATTACTGTTTATAATAATTTTTTATTACGGTCATACTAGAAAAATATTTTCAAAATTATTATTTACACCTGTATTTTTTTATTCTTTATCGTTCCTATTTTTTACAATTTTTTTTACTTTTTTGAATTCAGGTTGTTTAATTTTTCCTGTATCTCAAACATGCTTCTATAATTTTGAATGGTCCTTAAGTAAAGAGACAATTCAAGATGTTAAAGTATGGTTCGAACTTTGGTCCAAAAGTGGAGCTAGACCAAATTTTGTAGTTGAAAACAGAATTGAATATATTAATGATTTTAATTGGCTTAATTCTTGGTTTCAAAATTATTTTTTAAATAAAGTTTCAGATTTTTTGTTAGGAATTTTTTTTACAATTTCAATTTTTTATTTAATATTTTATAGGCCAAATATTAAAAAAAAGACTAAAGTTACTAATTATCAACTACTTTATGTTTTTTTAATTTTCTGTTTGGCAGAATGGTTTTTCAAGCACCCCTCTCTAAGATATGGAGGTTACCATATTTTAGCTGTGATCTTTTTCATACCTGCTAGCTTACATTTAAGTAAATTAAAGCTTAATTTTGATGATTACTACAAGAAAACTTTAATATTAGTTTTAGTTGTTGTCACAATTTTTATTTCACGAAATACTCAAAGGTTAATAAATGAAAATAAGTTATATGACTATAATATATTAAAAAACCCAAATTATAAATTTATTGGTGGTGATAAAAATTTTTACTTTAGATATAATAATCATATGAAAGAGGATAGAGATAAGATTAATCAAAAAAATTATTTTGGTAAAAAAGTATTAATTTTAAGTAATAAATAAATTATGAAGGAAGTTTATTATTGGTCCCCATGTTTAACAAAGGTTGGAACTTATAGATCTACAATCAATTCTGCAATGTCATTAGCCAATTACTCCAATAAACAGTATTCTGTTAAAATAATAAATTCTTGTGGTGAATGGTCTTCTGAGAATAAATTACTTAAACAAAACAATATAGAATTAATAAATTTGGGTTTTAACTATTTTAGATTTTTACCAAAAACTGGCTACTTGATGAGTAGATTTTCATACACTGTGATATTTCTATTATCTTTTGTGCCCTTAATGAGATTATTATTCAAAAAAAAACCAAGTTTTTTGATAATCCATTTATTAACATTTTTACCACTTTTCATTAATTTTTTAAAAAAAAATGAAACAAGAATTATCCTGAGAATATCTGGCTTTCCCAAATTAACATTTTTAAGGAAAATTATTTGGAAAATTTCATCAAAAAATATATTTAAGGTTACGTGCCCATCAGAAGATTTAAAAAAACAATTGACTTTAAAAAAAATTTTTAATCAAAATGAAATTTTTTTTTTACCAGATCCAATAATTAAAGTAAGCGAGTTTAAGAAAGATTTAAAAGAAAGTAATGAATTATCTAAAAGAAAATATTTTATATCCGCAGGAAGACTTACCCATCAAAAAAATTTTAATTATCTTATTGATGAGTTTTATGAGTTTACAAAAATTAATTTCGATTATGATCTCTATATTTTCGGAGAAGGTGAAGACAGATTAAAATTACAAAAACAAATAGATAAAAAAAAAATTAATGATAGAGTTTTTTTGAAGGGTTATACAAAAAAAATAAATTCATATATGAAAAATGCAGAAGCTTTTATTCTTTCGTCATTATGGGAGGACCCTGGTTTTGTGCTAATTGAGGCTGCAATGAATAATTTATTTATAATATCTAGTAATTGTAAAAATGGTCCGACGGAATTTTTAAAAAATGGTGAGGGTGGAATTTTATTTAAAAGCAACGAAAAAAACGCTTTGTTAGATGCATTTAAGAATTTTTTAGAAATTAGATCATCTCAAATCTATCTATCTAAAAAAAAAGTTGCAAAAAAAAATTGTAAAAAGTACTCATTATTAAATCACCATGTGATATTAATTTCTAGAATTTTAAGATCTTAAAAAAGGGAAAAGGAGCATATAATATTTCATTAAATTTCTTTTTAAGTCATATCTATCAAGACCTTTATAGGTATAGTTAATTTTATTTTTTAACTGATTTCTATTTTTCAAAAATAATAAAATTAATTTAGAGAGTTTTTTGTGATCTCCAATATTAAATAAATATCCTCCTTTTCCATTAAGAAGTATTTCTTTTGGACCAGTAGGACAGTTTGTGGAAATTATAAATTTTTTTAGCACTGCAGCTTCTAACAAAACATTTGGAAGGCCTTCATATTTTGAGGATAAAATAAACAAATCAGATTTTAGAATATACGGATAAGGATTTTCTATAAAATTTTTTATTTTTACAAGATTACCCAAATTATTATCTTTGATATATTTATCTAATTTGCTTTGTTCAATGCCACTTCCAAGTATTAGTAATTTAATTTTAATTTTATATTTTAAAAAATTTATAGATCTTAAAAGTGTAATCTGATCTTTTTGATCAGTTAGTCTTCCAATATTAATTATTTTAAATCCTTTATTAAAAAAATCAAAATCAACTTTTTTTTTAGATTTTCTTTTAATCTCTTTAACGTTTAATGGATTATATATATTTTCAACTTTGATCTTAAATTTTGTTTCCATTTGTTTTTTAAAATCTAAACTATTAACTATCACTTTGTCAGCCAATTTAATTATTCTCCGATATAAGAATTTTTTAAAATTATTATGATACCATCCAAGCGGTGAGGAATTACTACGAACGATAACTTTAATTTTCAATAATTTACAAATAATGATGCAATAAATATTCGCCTGAAAAGAAAGTACCACAGAATTTTTGTTAGATTTAAGAAATTTAAATAATTCATAAAGACATATAAAATACTTAATTCTTATATTCAAATTTTCTGAATAACTTTTTTTTGGACAAATAAATTTAATCTTGCTATTAAATTTTTTCTTAAATTTCTTTGATATTGTACAAATTTTAATATTTTTTACTTTTTTTGATAAAAAATTTGAAATTAAAAACAAATTTTTTTCAACTCCACCACCACCAATAAAAGGTATAAATATGATTAAATTTTTTTTTCTTTTATTCATTAAATTTTATAGATAGACAACTATTTAATTTATTTTAAATAAAAAATTAATAAAGAAAATTATACAAAAAAACATATGTTTAATTTGAAAGTTTTTAATATACAAAACTTAAACATTTTTTTTATCTCTATATTACCTATAGGTTTAATTGCTGGGAGTCTAATAAGTAACACAATCATAATTTTAATTTGTATTTTCTTTTTATATGATTTGAGTATTAAGAAGGATTTGATTTATCTTAATAAATTTAATTTCTATTTTTTGATAATTATAAATATTTACCTTTTTTTAAATTCTTTTTTTATATCTGAAAATAGTGAAAGTTTGATTAAATCAATAGGTTTTTTAAGATTTATTATTCTTACATATGCGATATCATATTATTTAATAGACAATAGTAAAAAAATTTTAAAAGTATGGACATTATTATTTCTGATTGTTACTTTTGATATATTATTTGAATATACTTTTGGAAAAAATATCTTAGGTTTTAAATCACCATATATAGGCAGAATATCAAGTTTTACTGGAGATGAATTAAAAATTGGAGGATATTATTTTGGGTTTATATTCTTATGTTTGTTTTTTTTAAAAAGATATAAACAAAGGTATTTCTTATTTTTTTCAGTCTTATTTTTTGTTTCATCCTTTCTAATTGGTGAAAGATCAAATTTTATTAAAATTTTTTTAATGTATTTCTTATTTTTTACATTCTTCACTCAAATAAATTTTTTTAAAAAATTTCTTGTAATAATTTTATTTATCTTAATCCCCTTAACACTAATTTTTAGCTCTCAGAATTATTATAAAGATAGATATATTCATCATGTAATTAGCAAAGAATTGATTGAAAAATTTCAGACTAAAAAAGAAGACAAAATCTATAAAAAAATAATTTCTGAAAATAGATATTTTAGTCATTATTATGTTGCAACAAATATTTTTAAAGATAATATTTTTTTTGGATCTGGATTTAAATCTTTTAGAATAGAAAGCTATAAGGATAAATTCTACAAAGACGGTATATATGGTGCTTCAACACATCCTCATCAATTTCATTTTGAAATTTTGTCTGAACTAGGAATAATCGGATATTTATTAATTTTCTCAAATTTAATTTATATTTTATTCTCCAAATCAAGACAAAAAAATCAATTATTAGAGCTTGGATCTTTTTTATTTATAATAATATCGTTAATACCGATTTTACCTTCTGGAAGTTTTTTTACATCTTACGGTGCAACAATTTTTTTTATAAATTATTCTTTTTTAATTCGACCAAATAATAGAAATAAGATAAAAAATACAAGTGAATAACCTTACACTTTTAATTCCAGCCAATAAAGAAGCAGAATCTTTACCGATTTTTTTAAATGAACTTGCTAGTTATAATTTTAAAAAAATGGTAGTCCTTCAAAAGGAAGATATAGAGACAATTAATTCTATTAAAGATTTTAAAGATATTCAGATAATTATCCAAAAAAAAAAAGGATATGGAAGTGCTCTCAAGGAGGGATTTGAAAATGTAAAAACTGAATTTTTTAGTATTATTAATGCTGATGGATCGATGGATCCAAAATATTTAAATCAGATGATGCAAGATTGTCAAGATAAAGACTTAGTTTTTGCTTCCAGGTATTTAAAAGATGGAGGAAGTGACGACGATAATTGGATAACTTTTATTGGCAATAAATGCTTTTCTTTTTTGGGTAATTTATTATTCAACTTAAAATTATCTGATATTTTATATACTTATATTGTTGGTAAAACTTATAGTGTTAAAAAGTTAGAGCTAAAATATAATGATTTTAGAATTTGTGTTGAAATACCTATTAAAGCAAAATTAAAAAGATTACTTTTTGTATCAATACCAAGTATGGAGAGGAAAAGGATAGCAGGTGTAAAAAAAGTAAATGCTGTTAAAGATGGTTTCCTGATACTAACTGCAATTATCTGTCTTTTTTACAAAAAAATTTTAGATAAAAATTGATTTATTTTTTTATAAGAATACATTGACCCATATAATTTTTAATAAAATAAAAATTTTTTGAATATTTAAACTCAATTTCGTAAATAAACTTTTTTATTCCATCTACACCCCAAATACCAAAATCATCGAATATAATAATTCCTCCTTTAATAACTTTATTTTTAATATGATTGAAAACTTTTTTCGTATCATCATATGTATTAACATCAATATGGCAAAGTTTTATTTTATGAATCTTTGTTTTAATCTTATTTGGAAAATATGCTTTATGAACATATGTATTCTTAAGTTTTAGTTTTGAGATATTTCTTTTTACAAAATTTATATCGTTATAATAAAAAACATCTTTTTTATGAAGACCATCATCTTTTTTAAAACCCTCAAAACTATCAAATAAATGAATTTTTCCATTATCATTAACTTTTGACATTATAAATCCAGATCCCCCTAATAAACATCCAATATCAAGAATCATTCCATTTAATTTTCTTACGCTTTTTGAACATTGCCATAAAGTGTAAGCTCTTGGATAGTCCAATAAAGTAAAATTTTTAATTTCTTGAAAAAAACGATAAAAATTTTTATCCTTAAGCCAAGGACAATGTGTTGCTGATGATATAATAATTTCATCGTTTACATCAAGTTTACAGAAAAAATTTACAAAAAATTTAATTAAATTTTGTAAGAATTTTTTGAATGACTTAAGCACTGAACTTTTGAAATTTCCATAAGGATGCTTTATATTTTTCATTTAAAATTCTTACCACATATTAAACATGTCCACTTTTTTTCTTTTTTAACTAAAAAATCTCTGTCACAATTTTTAAGGTTACAATCTTCAATTTTATAGGGAAATTCATATGTTTCATTAGTTTCATAAAATTTTTGTTTTAAAAAAATATCTTTAAATTTAATCGATAATAGATCAAAAAAACTTATAAAAATCTGTAACTTGGGAATTTTTGACTTACCCTGATTTCTATCTTTGAAATGAATAGGGACTTCAATCAAGTTTGCATTTAATTTTTTCATTAACCAAACTAATCTTACACCCAAGCTATATCCTTGAGCATTTAATTCGTTAAAAGGTAATTTTTTTAAAAGTTTTACACTATAGACTCTATAATACGTAGTAATTTCATTTAATTTTATATTAAGAATTTTTTTTGCGAAATAATTTCCACAGATAGAGATTAATCGTCTCAAACCTTTATAGTCACTTTTAGCGCCATCACAAAATCTCGAACCAATTACGAAATTTTCTTCGCCCGCATGTTTTATTAACTCTGGTAAATGTATTGGATCGTGTGAAAAATCTGCGTCCATAGTTACCAAAAAATTATAATCATTTTTTATGGCATATATTAAGGACAACTTGTGAGCAGTGCCTAGACCTAATTTTTTGGGACGTTGTAAGAAGATAATATTTTTATCGCGTTTTTTTTTTATCAATTCCTCTGTGTTATCTCCTGAAAAATCATTCACTATTAGAATTTTAATTTCATTGAACTGATCTCTAATTTTATCAGTAATTTTCACTATGTTTTCAGCCTCTTTATAAGCTGATAGAGAAATTAGAATATTTGAATCACTCATTTTTTATAATTTTAATAGTAGTAAAATAAGTTAATCTTGTTACTTAAAATTTAATAATTATTAAAGAAAAATAATATGGTTTTTAATAAAAAAATTACAATTTATCTTATTTTCAGCCTCAGTTTGTTTTTAGGTTTTTTCTTTGAGGAAAATTCTAGTGGGGGGGCAAAAATTGATCACGAATATTTGTTACCTTTCATAAAAAATTTCACTTTTGATTTTTCATCAGGTTTAGAAACTTTTCTAAATAATTCTGCCAGCTTAATACATTCACCAATTTTTTACATACTCATGGGTTTATTTTTGAAGATATTTGGGGATTTATCAGTATTAAAAGTAATTTATTTAATAGTTAGTTTAATATTACCATATTTTTTTTTTACGATATTAAAGAAAAAATTTAATAGTGATTATGATCATATTTTTTATTTATCTTTAATTATTTTCCTTTCCCCTTATTTCAGATCATCAGCAATATGGCTTTTAGGTGACAATCTAAGTTTAATATTTTTCTCTTTATCAATTTTTTTCTTTTTACAATTCGATCAAAAAAAAAAAAATAATAAACTTATATTCATTAGCTTAACTTTTCTTGTAGCATGTTGTTATATAAGATATTATTATTGTATTTTCTTTTTATACTATCTATTTTACTATATTCAAAACTTAAGTAGAGAACTTTTATTAAAAATTTTATTTTTTTCATTTTTGTTGTCTTTACCTGCGATATTATACTTTTCTTATGTAATAATTGAATTTGACTTTTTAAAAACCTTAGACTCATTTGGAAAAATTGATTACTTAAATTCAGGAATTATTGTGTTAACAATTATATTATTTTATCTTTTCCCTTTTCTAATAGATAAAGAAAATACGCTCATTAAGTACTATAAAAAAAAAACTAAAATAATTTTGATTTATTTATTTATATTTTTTATGATTTGTTTAATAGATTATTTTTTTCTTAATGATTTAATAAAATTTTCACAGAGAGGTGGAGGTGTATTTTTAAAATTTATAAGACTATTTGGTCTAGATGAGACTTTACTCATGCTATTTTTGGCTTTAGTTTCTTTATTAATATTAGATTTTATTTTTAAAGAAGATAGAGTTTCAAATTATTTGATTTTGTTTACTATAATAATCTCCTTACCAATGTCGACAATTTATCAAAAATATTTAGATCCATTATTCTTTTTAATTTTTTTTGGATTAATAAAATCAGATTATATAAATTACAATATTTTAAAAAATAATTTTAATTTGAAATTAATTTTTAGTTATTTTTCTTTTTTTTATCTATTATCACTATTTTATTATTTAAATTAATTTAATGAGTTTATGAGCAGCTTGATTGTTAGTATAATTATGCCCTACTATAAAAAGGATGAATATATTTATGTAACAGTTGAATCAATATTAAAACAAACATTTCAAAATTTTGAGATAATAATTGTTGATGATGAAAGAACCAATCAAAGTTCAAAAATAATGAAAAAATTAAAAGATAAAGATAATAGGATAATTATAATAGAAAATGAACGTAACTTAGGAGCTGGTCTTTCAAGAAATAGAGCTGTCGGACTTTCTAAGGGTGATTACTTAGCATTTTGCGATTGTGATGACGTTTGGGATAAGAGAAAATTAGAAACTCAATTGAAGTTTATGAAAGACAAAAAAGTTGATTTTAGTCACACCTCGTATCACATAATTAATAAAAAAGGAGAAGTAGTAGGTGCTAGAATTGCAGATAAAGAAATCAGATTTATCGATTTAGTAAAATCTTGCGACATAGGTTTATCAACTGTGATGATGAAAAAAAATCTTTTCAGCAATTTAGAATTAAATTTTCCAAATCTTAAAACAAAAGAGGATTATGTACTTTGGTTAAAGCTATCTCAAAAGGGTGTAAGAATGTTGGGTTTAGACAATAAATTGACTAATTGGAGAAAACTTAATAATTCTCTTTCATCCTCATCTTTACAAAAAATAATTGATGGTTATAGAGTTTATAGAACTTATATGAAATATGGATTTATAAAGTCTTTAATTTCCTTATTTATCTTATCTAAAAATTTTTTAAAAAAAAATAAAATAAAATGATTCAATGATATTTTATTTAATATATTTATCACTATTAACGTCTTGTGTAGTTATTTTAAACAAATACTTAGTAGATAAAAAATTTTTAACAAGTAATACGGGAGATAAACATCAAAAATTTACATCTAAGATCAATACTCCTTTAACTGGAGGTATTTTAATTTATTTAAGTTTTTTGAGTTTATTTAATCAACTTGATAAGTATTTTATTTTATTCTCCTCAATAATCTTTTTTTTAGGAATTTTTTCTGATATGAAATTTTTGAAATCTGCTAAATTTAGATTAATTTTACAAATATTGTTTATTTTAATTTTTGTATATCTATCTGAAATGAGGATTAATGACACAAGAGTTTTTTTACTTGATCAGTTATTAACAAATTCTTTTTTTAATAATATTTTTGTAGTATTTTGTATAATTATTATAGTTAATGGATCTAATTTTTTTGATGGTTTGAATACTTTGTGTATTGGTTACTACCTAATTATTTCATTAATAGTATTTTATTTAAATTTCAATGGAAATATTGTGATTAATAATATTATAATACTAAATTTTATAACAGTACTTTTAATATGCTTTATACTAAATTCTTTTAATAAGATTTTTTTAGGTGACTCTGGATCATATTTGCTCGGATTTATATTCTCTATTTTTTTAATTGAGCTTTATAATTTAAACAGACACATTTCACCCTTTTCCATCATACTAATGTTATGGTATCCATCTTTTGAGTTACTTTTTTCAATGATTAGAAAAAAAACTTTAAGTATATCTCCATTAGAGCCAGATTCAAATCATCTACACCAGTTACTTTTTTATTATTTAAAAAAAAAAAATACTTTAAAAATTTCATCTGTCAATTTTCTATCAGCTAATTTAATAAATGCTTATAATCTCATTATATTTTTAATTTCAATGAATAATATTACAAATACACAAATACAAATAATCTTAATTTTATTGAATTTAACGATTTATACAGTTATTTACTTTAAACTATTTATTTTAAAATATAAAAAAGTATGAAAAAAAAAATTGCCTTAATTTTTGGGGTAACTGGTCAAGATGGATCATATCTCTCTGAATTTCTTATCAAAAAAGGATATCTTGTTCACGGAGTAAAAAGAAGATCATCTTCTTTTAACACAGGAAGAATTGATCATATTTATCAAGACCCATTTGAAAAAAAACGTAATTTTTTTCTACATTATGGAGATATCACAGATGCTATTTCTGTTTCAACTTTAATTAAAAAAATAAAGCCAAATGAAATTTACAATCTGGCTGCTCAGTCTCATGTTTCGGTATCTTTTGAAGTTCCCGAGTATACGGCGAATGCGGATGCAATAGGTGCTCTAAGAATTCTTGAGGCCATTAAATTCCATGGGTATGAAAAAATAACTAAATTTTATCAAGCTGGTACATCTGAAATGTTTGGTAAAGTAAGAGAAGTTCCCCAAACTGAGAGAACTCCTTTTTATCCAAGAAGCCCTTATGGTGTAGCTAAAGTTTATGCTCACTGGATAACTGTGAACTACAGGGAGGCTTATAATATTTTTGCTTGTAACGGAATTTTATTTAACCACGAGAGCCCTGTGAGAGGAGAAACTTTTGTGACTAGAAAGATTGTTCTTGGATTATGTAATATTAAATTAAAAAAACAAAAAACTCTTTATTTAGGCAATCTAAATGCAAAAAGAGATTGGGGACATGCTAAAGATTATGTCGAAGCTATGTGGAAAATGTTACAAAAAAAGAAACCCTCTGATTATGTAATTTCAACTGGGAAACAATATACTGTTAAACAATTTGTAAACTTAGTTTTGCAAGAATTATCTATTAAGTATAAATGGAGGGGCAAAGGGATTAACGAAAAATGTTATGACGGCGATAATAATTGTATAATTGCTTGTAATAGAGAATATTTTAGGCCATTAGAAGTCGACACTTTATTAGGAAATTCAAGAAAAGCTAGAAAAGAACTTAAGTGGAAACCTAAAACTTCAATTAAAACTTTAGTAAAAGAAATGGTTAATTTTGATTTAAAAAAATTAATTCATGATTAATAAAAAATCAAAAATTTTTGTTGCTGGTCACAATGGTTTGGTTGGAAGCGCAATAGTAAGAAAATTATTAGACAAAGGTTATAAAAATATTATCACAATTGAAAAAAATAATTTAGATCTAACTGATCAATCGAAAGTATTTAATTTTTTAAAAAAAAAAAAACCAAAATTTATATTTATTGCAGCCGCAAAGGTAGGAGGAATTTATTCAAATAATAAATTTAGAGCAGAATTCATTCATAGCAATTTATCTATTCAAAACAATGTTATTCATGGTGCGTATAAGTGTAATATAAAGAACTTGATTTTTCTTGGTTCAAGTTGCGTTTATCCAAAACTTTGTAAGCAACCAATTAAAGAGGAGTATCTTTTAAATGGAATATTAGAGAACACAAATGAACCATATGCAATAGCAAAAATTGCTGGAATTAAAATGTGTGAGAGTTATAATTATCAATACCAAACAAATTATAAGTGTTTAATGCCCACAAATACTTTCGGTCCTAATGACAACTATGATAGTTTAAACTCTCATTTTTTTCCGTCTTTAATAAAAAAAATTCACACAATTAAGAAAAATAAAAAAGATACGCTTACACTTTGGGGCAATGGTTCACCAAAAAGAGAATTAATTTTTGTGGATGATTTAGCTGAGGCGTGCGTATTCTTCATGAATAAAAAAATTAAAGAGACTTTTATTAATATTGGAACAGGTAAAGATCTTACTATTAAAGAATATGCAAATATGCTATTAAAAATAATTTATCCTGGAAAAAAAGTTAAAATTAAATTTGATAAATCAAAACCTAATGGTACTCCAAGAAAAGTGCTGAATATTAATTTAGCTAAGAAATACGGTTGGGTGGCAAAAACTGACATTAAGAAAGCAATAGAAATTACTTATCGAGATTTTATTGATAAAATTAGTTAAAATTAGATTTCTTAATTCTTTACAATTTTTAAATTCTTGAGTATAAGGCTCGAGCCGGTAATTATTGCGAAGGTGTCATACCCGATCCCATTCCGAACTCGGAAGTCAAGCCTTTCTGCGCCGATGGTACTTTGTCTTAAGACATGGAAGAGTAGGACGTTGCCGGCTTTTAATAATTTTATGAAAATAAAAAGTTCTTTAAAATCTGTCAAAAAAAGAGATCTAAATTCTAAACTTGTTAGAAGAAGAGGTAGAGTATATATAATTAATAAGACTAATCCAAAGTTTAAAGCAAGACAAAAGTAATAAATATGGATAATGAGAGCCATAAAAATACATGGAATAATTTTACTAAGTTTGTTCTGTGGGGAACTGTCGCTGTTATAGTTGTATTAGTTTTAATGGCAATTTTCTTACTATAAGTTGCTTTTATGAAAATCGGATCAGTTTTAGAAAATCAAAAAATTGAAAAAAGAATAGCTATCACACCCGATATAGTAAAAAAATATACTTCTTTAGGGTTTGAAATTTTGCTAAGTGAAAATTATGGTCATCATATTGGAATAAACGATCATGAGTATAAAAAATTAGGTGTAAAATTTTCTAAAGATGAACAGGAAATTTTAGGTTCATCAGATATAATTGTTCAGTTAGGAATATTACCAGATAACAAAACTTCAATAATTAAAGAAAATCAAATATTAATAGGAGTTTTAAATCCTTATGAAAATAAAGATAAGTTAGAACTCTTAGCTAAAAAAAAAATTAATCTTTTCTCACTAGAGTTGCTACCAAGAATCACTAGAGCTCAATCAATGGATATATTGTCATCACAAGCAAATTTGGCTGGCTATAAAGCTGTAATTGAATCATTCGCAAATTTTGAAAAAGCTATACCAATGATGATGACTGCCGCAGGTACAATTCCTGCTGCTAAAATTTTAGTAGTGGGTGCTGGGGTTGCTGGACTTCAAGCAATTGCCACAGCTAAAAGAATGGGAGCAATAGTATTTGCTACAGATGTTAGAATGGCTTCTAAAGAGCAAGTTGAAAGCTTAGGTGGAAAATTCCTAACTGTTGAAGGTTCTGAAAACCTTGAAACTGAAGGAGGATATGCAAAAGAAGCTTCAGATGATTTTAAAAAAAAACAAGAGCACTTGTTATCTGAAACTTTGAAAAAAATTGATATTGTAATTTGTACAGCTTTAATTCCTGGAAAAAAAGCTCCATTAATAATAAAAGACAATATGATAAATGATATGCAACCTGGTTCAGTAATTTATGACTTAGCAGCTGTACAGGGCGGAAATACCGCTTATACAGAAGCTGACAAAATTATTGAAAAGAATGGGATAAAAATAATGGGAGAAATTAATATTTTAAATAAACTGCCAATTTCTGCGTCAAGTTTATACGCGAAAAATGTATTTAATTTTGTTGATAATTTATTCGATAAAGAAAATAAAAAAATAAATATTAACTTAGAAGATGAAATAATAATGAAAACATTAATAAAATAATATGGAAATAGATCCTTTAATTTTTAGATTAAGCATATTTATCTTATCAATATTTGTTGGATATTATGTTGTTTGGAGTGTGACTCCGTCATTGCATACACCTTTGATGTCAGTCACAAATGCAATATCATCTGTGATTATTGTTGGGGCTATAATTGCTGGATTATCTGGAAATTCAGACACTATTTTTAATACTTCGAGTACTTTTGGTTTTTTAGCTATAGCATTAGCTGCAATAAATATTTTTGGTGGGTTTTTAGTAACTCAAAGAATGTTAGCGATGTATAAAAAAAAGAAAAAGGATAAATAATGATATCAGCAAATTTATCAGCTATTTTTTATTTAATTTCTGGCGTTCTTTTTATACTAGCATTAAGAGGGCTATCTTCACCTGAAACTTCAAGGCAAGGTAACTTATTTGGAATTTCAGGAATGATTATTGCAGTGACAGTAACGTTTTTATTAATAGGAAATTTTTCAACAGGTTTCATTTTTGTTTTAATATTTATTTTGATAGGAGGTTTAATTGGAGCATTTATAGCCTACAGAATACCCATGACTGCAATGCCAGAACTTGTTGCTGGTTTTCACAGTTTAGTTGGTTTAGCAGCAGTGTTCGTTGCGATTTCAGCTTTTCTAAATCCTGAAGCATTTAATCTTGGAACAAAAGGAAATATTAAACTTGGTAGTTTGATCGAAATGTCAATTGGAGCTGCAGTTGGAGCAATAACTTTTTCTGGATCTATAATCGCTTTTTTAAAACTTCAAGGTATTATGTCAGGGTCACCTATTGTATTTAAAGGACAGCATCCGTTGAATGCTATAATTCTTATTTCTATAGTTGTTTTAATTTATTTATTATGCGCTTCACAATCATCTAATTTGTTTTGGATTTTATTGGCGGTTTCTTTTCTAATTGGATTTCTTTTGATTATTCCAATTGGTGGAGCTGATATGCCAGTCGTAATATCCATGCTTAATTCTTATTCTGGTTGGGCAGCCGCAGGGATTGGATTTACTCTTGAAAATACTGCACTAATAATCACTGGAGCACTTGTAGGTTCCTCTGGGGCAATATTATCTTACATAATGTGTAAAGGTATGAATCGTTCATTCTTTAATGTTATTTTAGGAGGATTCGGAGCAACTGATATTAGTTCAAGTTCCGCTAATAAAGAACAAAGACCTGTAAAAAGTGGTAATGCTGATGATGCTGCATTTTTGATGAAGAATGCCTCATCAGTTATTATAGTTCCAGGCTATGGTATGGCAGTTGCTCAAGCTCAACATGCATTAAGAGAAATGGTAGATACTCTAAAAAAGAATGATATTAAAGTTTCGTATGCGATACATCCTGTAGCTGGTAGAATGCCAGGTCATATGAATGTCTTATTGGCCGAAGCAAATGTACCATACGACGAAGTTTTTGAATTAGAAGAAATAAATAATGATTTTGCTAATGCCGATGTTGCTTTTGTGATTGGAGCAAATGATGTTACAAACCCGGTTGCGAAAACTGATCCACAAAGCCCAATTTATGGTATGCCCGTTTTAGATGTGGAAAAATGTAAATCAGTTCTATTTGTAAAAAGAAGTTTATCACCAGGTTATGCAGGAATAGACAATGATCTTTTTTATAAAGAAAATACATTAATGTTATTTGCTGATGCAAAAAAAATGACGGAAGATATAACTAAAAATTTATAGGAATAAATTGAGTACAAAAATTTTTTGTGACATCGCTGACTTTCATTTGATAAAAAAATTCGTTAACAGAAAAATTGTTAAAGGTTTTACAACAAATCCAAGTTTAATGAGAAAGGCTGGGGCAAAAAATTACCAGCAATATTGTAAAAAAATTCTTAAAATTTGTAAATTTAAACCAATATCTTTTGAAGTATTTGGGGATAATTATAAAAGTATGATGGATCAAGCAGTTAAGATTAATAAGTGGGGAAAAAATGTTTATGTTAAAGTTCCTGTTGTAAATTCAAAAAATAAGTTTACAGGAAAAGTAATTAAAGAATTAAATAAAAAAAAAATAAAACTAAATATCACAGCAGTCTATAGTGCAGCTCAGACAAAAAAAATATTAAATGTAATCGATAAAAAAACTAAAGTAATAATCTCGATTTTTGCTGGTAGAGCAGCCGATGTTGGAAAAGATCCAATTCCAGAATTTAAAAAAAGCATATCAATGGCAAGAAAATTTAAAAATGTTGAGATATTATGGGCAAGTGTAAGAGAACCGTATAATTATCTTCAATCTAAGCAATTAGGTTGTCATATAATCACAGTGCCACCAGCAATAATTGATAAAATTGAAAAATTTGGAAAAACTTTCCATCAACTTACTCAAGAGACAGTAAAAAACTTTTTAACTGACAGTAAAAAATCAAAATTTAAAATGTAAATTGGTTGCGGGGGACGGATTTGAACCGCCGACCTTCAGGTTATGAGCCTGACGAGCTACCAGACTGCTCCACCCCGCGATATACTTAAATTCTATTTTTTAGTTTTCTAAGCTTTTTTACTCTTTTGATATTCTCTTGAAGAATTCTTTTTTTTTTTTCTGAGGGTTTTTCGTAAGTATTTTTTAATTTTATTACTTTAAAAAATCCATCTCTTTGAAGTTTTCTTTTTAAAACCCTAAGAGCTTGTTCAACATTATTATCTTTAACTTCTATTTTAATAACTACCTCCAAAAAAATGAGTAAGTAACATTTTAATAATTTTATGTCTATTAAATTTTTTCATAATTTTAATCACCTTTATTGAATTTTTCTTTTTCTTTTTTCTCTCTTTTTATTCTTCTCTCTGCTTTTTGTATTGCTTCGACAAGATCTTTTTGACTAAATAAATTTAAAGCAACTGGATCTTTTGGATTAAGATTATTAAAATTCCAATAACTTTTATTTCTGATAGATGTGACTGAATTTTTTGTGATTCCAACTAATTTTGCAATTTGGGAGTCTTTTAAAATTCCATGTTGTTTAATTAACCAAAGAGCAGAGTCAGGTTTATCTTGTCTCTTTGACAGAGGTATATATTTTTTAATTTTTTTTTCTACATTAGAAATTTCTATGTCAGAACTTTTTATTTCTAATGGTCTATTTTGATCTTTTGACGACATTTCTATTTCTTCTCTTGATAATTGTCCTGATATAATCGGATTATAAGCTTTAATGCCTTTTGCTACTTCGCCGTCAGCTATTCCTTGAATTTCAACTTCATGCATCTGGCAAAAGTCTGCGATTTGTTTAAACGTAAGGGTGGTATTCTCTACAAGCCAAACAGCTGTTGCCATAGGCATTAATGGTGCATTAGTCATCTATTTTTTCTCAGATTTAAAGTTTTGAAATTTTTTATTAAACTTACTTATTCTTCCTTTATCCATCAATTTTTGTTTTCCTCCTGTCCAAGCAGCGTGGGACTTAGGGTCTATTTCTAATTTCAAAACCTCACCTTCTTTACCCCAAGTCGACTTTGTTTCAAAATGGGTACCATCAGTCATTTCTACTTTAATAGAGTGATAATTAGGATGAATATTTTTTTTCATGACGAGACTTATAACAAAAGAAATTTTTAAAACAATTAAAAGTTGTTTATTTTTTCAAGTAATTTACTGTTAATATCAGGACTCGAAGCAATAATTTTTATATTTTCGTTTATAGATAGGTCAATTTCATTAATAACTCCCCCAGCTTCTTTCACTAGTAATATACCAGCAGCAATATCCCAAAGATTTAAATTACGTTGAAAATAACCATCATATCTTCCTGAAGCAACATAGGCTAAGTCAAGGGCAGCACAGCCAGACTTTCTATACGGCAATGCAAGCTCTTTTTTGAGTTCTCCTCCAGTAACAAATAAACACTCGTTTATTTTGTTTTTTTTAGAGACTCTTATTCTATGATTATTAAAAAATGCTCCATTATTTTTTTCAGCATAAAACATTTCATTTTTAATCGGATCAAAAATTAATCCAGATATAATTTCATTGTTAGATTTAAGTGCTATTGAAATCGCAAAGTGAGGTATACCATGTAAGAAGTTTACTGTTCCATCAATCGGATCGATTATCCATGTATTTTTCTCATCTTTATTATCCTCAGTTCCATTTTCCTCACTTATGATTGAGTAATTTGGTTTTGCCTTTTTTAGCTCATCTATAATAATTTTTTCAGTTTTCAAATCGGAGTTAGTAACAAAGTCTGAAGGACCCTTCTTTGAAACTTGAAGTTTTTCTATTTCTCCAAAATCTCTAATCAATATTTTTGAAGCTTTTTCAGATGCTTTAATCATTATATTTAAATTAGGGGAAATTGAGTTCATAAGATCAAACTTTTTTTACATACTCAAGGTTTCTAGTATCAACTATAATATCATCACCAGCCTCTATAAAAGGAGGTACTTGGATACTTAAACCATTGTTTAACTTTGCCGGCTTATAGGAAGACGAGACTGTCTGACCTTTTAAGGCGGCATCGGTTAACTCAATTTTACATACAATTTGATTTGGTAAATCCACTGAAATTGGCGTCTCATTATAAAAATATATAGTAACCTCTAAATTTTCAGTCAATAACTTTCCCTTTTCGCCAATTTTATTTCTATTAATAGACAGTTGTTCAAAGGACTTTGGTTCCATAAAAAAGTAATTATCATCATCTTCATACAAAAAATTATATTTGACTTCCTCCAGAGATGCCTTCTCGACAGTCTCATTTGATCTGAACCTTTCATTTAACTTAGTACTTTTATTAACACTTTTCATTTCCACTTGAGCAAAAGCACCCCCTTTGCCTGGCTTTACATGTTGAGTTTTGAGAACTTCCCATAAATCATCTTTATATTCTAAAAGCATTCCTACTCTTATTTCTCCAGCATTAATTTTCATTTAAGTTTTTTAATTGTTTCTATGGGTTTTAATTTCTTATTTTTCCAAATGTAGCCTGAAATAGCCAAAAAGTTTGCTTTATTCAACAACAGTTTTTTGTAATTATTACAATTTATACCTCCGATAGCAACTAAAGGTGTATTTGTCATTTTTCTTGCCTTTCTAAGAATATTAATTGAAGCTCTGTATTTGACTTTTTTTGTCTTTGATAAGTTAAAGGCTCCAAAAGCTAAATAATCAGCTTTTTTGTTCACAGCTGATTTGGCTAATTTCAAAGAATTGTGACAAGTAATTCCTATAATCTTTTTTTTTCCAATTATTTTTCTCGCATCAGAGATTTCCATATCTTTTTGACCTAAATGACAACCATCAGCATCTAGCTTTCTTGCAAGAAAAACATCATCGTTTATTAAGAATTTTACGTTAAATTTTTTGCATATTTTTTTAATTTTTTTTCCAATTATTAGCTTATTATTAAAACTTTCTTTCTTGAGTCTTAATTGAAAAAAACTTACCTTTTTTTCTTTAAAAATTTCAATCAAATCTTTTGAAAAAGATTTCTTTATTTTTAAAGGAGATATGATGTAGAGAAATTTTTTTTTATTATATCTCAAGATCTTTAGACCATTTTCCTTGGGCAGCTAATGTATTCATTTTTGCCCTGTGGTTGAAAACTTTTTGGGTGCCTTCAATATTTTGAATATTTTTTGACCAAAATTTTAAAGCACTTTGTTGGAGTGCTCTTCCATAGGAATAAGTCATTATAAAATTTGTGTCATTAAATTTATTGATTAAATTTAGATTTTCAGTGGCCTCAAATTCAGATTGACCTCCAGATAAAAAAGCTATTCCAGGCACCTCTGGAGGCACCGAATCTTTTAAACATTTTAAAGTTAATTTTGCTACCTCTTCGTTTGATATTTTTTTTTTAGAATTTTTACCTGCTAAAATCATATTAGGCTTTAGTATAATTCCTGTTAAATCAACTTTATGCAGAATTAGTTCGTCAAAGCACTTTTGAATTACTTCTGAAGTTTTTTTATAACAATCTTCAGCCGAATGTTCACCATCCATTAACACTTCTGGCTCAACTATTGGAACCATATTACATTCTTGAACAAGACTAGAATATCTTGCTAATGCGTGTGCATTAGAATGAATTGAAAGTTTACTTGGAAAATTTTCATCAATAATATAAACACCTCTCCATTTTGTAAATTTAGCACCTAATCTATAATATTCTTTCAACCTATCTCTTAATCCATCTAATCCTTCTGTAATTTTTTCTTTTGGGGAACCAGCTAAAACTTTGGCACCTGTATCAACCTTGATGCCTGGAGTTGAACCCATTTTTGAAATCAATTCTGGAATTTTATTTTTTTTTGAGGTCTCTTGTCTGATTGTTTCATCATATAAAATTACACCTCCAATACATTTAGTCATACTCGACGAACTAAAAAGAATCTCTCTAAACAATAATCTATTTTTAGGATTAGACTCGACACCAACATCATTTAATCTTTTGGTCATAGTTGATGTACTCTCGTCAGCAGCCAAAATTCCTTTTCCATTTTCTAAAATTTTGACTGCTACAGTATTTAATTCAGACATGTTATTTTAAAGCTTTTATACCAGGTAGTTCTTTTCCTTCAAGAAATTCTAAAAATGCACCACCAGCAGTTGAAACAAAGTTGAAATTGTTTAAAGCGTTAATTTTATTTATCACTGCTATTGTATCTCCACCTCCAGCTACAGAATAAAGAGTATCTTGTTTGTTTTTTTCAACAATTTTTTTTGCTATCTCAATACTACCCAAAGCAAAACTTGGATTTTCAAAATAACCTGCTGGACCATTCCATAAAATAGTTTTACTCTTTTCAATTATATCTTTAATTTTGTTTGTTGTTCTTGGCCCAATATCTAAAATAAAATCGTCATTTTTAACATTATCAAGTAATTTGATTTCCCCTTTTCCACTCATACTTTTTCCAACGACAACATCTTCTGGATATACAATTTTACACGAATATTTTTTTGCAGTTTCAAAAGTTTCCTCAATAAGTTTATCAATATTACTTTCTTTGATAGATTTTCCTATTGGATGACCTTTATAATTTAAAAAATTATTAGCCATACCTCCTACGATTATTATGTTATCGAACTTTGTAATTAAATTCTTAATTATACCAATTTTAGAAGAAATTTTTGACCCTCCAATTATACAACTAATGGGTTTTTTAATTTCTGTAGTAACTTTCTTCAAAGCATTTATCTCTCTCTCCAATTGTAAGCCAGCATATGAGGGCAGAAATTCTGTAATTTTACTTATGGAGGCATGAGCTCTATGTGAACAAGAAAATGCATCGTTTACATATATATCTGCAAGTTTTGATAAATTTTTAGAAAAACTACTATCGTTTTTTTCTTCTTCATCATTAAATCTAATATTTTCCAAAAAAATAATTTGTTTTTTTGAGTCGATAAATAAATTTTCCTTTTTAAGATCTAAAATATTATCTTGTATTAAGTTTATTCGTTGATTTAGTTTTTTTTCTAAATTTTCACAAACAGGTTTTAAAGAAAGATCTTTTTCAACTTTGCCTTTTGGTCGACCAATATGTGAAACAACTAAAATCTTTGATTTTTTTTTTATTAAAAAACTTAATATTGGCAATATCTTATCAATTCTTGTTTGATCTAAAATTTTTCCGTTTTTAATAGGAACATTTAAATCAAGCCTCAATAAAACTATTTTTTTACAGAGATTTTCTAGATCTTTAATATACTTCATCAAGAAATTTTGTGAATATATTCTAGTATATCACACATTCTATTTGAAAAACCCCACTCATTATCGTACCAAGCAGAAATTTTGCCCATATTTTTTCCAATCACATTTGTCAAACTTGCATCAATTATTGATGAGGCAGGATTATGATTATAGTCTATTGATACAAGCTTATCTCGAGTTATTTCAAGTACCTTGTTTTTTTTACTAAATTTTTGAAATGCTGAATTGATTTTTTCTACATTTAATTCTTTTTTTGTACAAAAAACAAATTCAATTAAAGAGACATTTGGAGTTGGCACCCTCATAGCTATACCTCCTAATTTTCCTTTAAGAGATGGAATAATTTCTCCTATTGATTTTGACGCTCCAGTTGAAGTTGGAACAATTGATTGAATTGCTGAACGAGCTCTTCTGGGATCTTTATGTGAATTATCCAACATTCTTTGATCACTTGTAAAAGAATGAATAGTAGTCATAAAACCTTTTTCAATAGTAAAGTTTTCGTTTAAAACATAAGCAACTGGAGCTAGACAATTAGTTGTACATGATGCAGCTGAAATTATTTTATCATTTTTTTTGAGCTCTGAATTATTAACCCCAAATACGATAGTTTTATCTGCATTAATGCAAGGAGCTGAAACAATTACTTTTTTTGCTCCATTTATTAAATGAGGTTTTAGCTTATCTTTAGAATTAAATTTTCCTGTACATTCAAAAACATAATCTACATTATATTTTTTCCAATCAATTTTTTTTATATCTGTTTCTTGGCTAAAAGTAATTTTATTTTTGTTTATGATTAAATGTTTCCTTTCTGAAACGATATTTGCCTCAAATTTACCATGGACTGAGTCATACTTCAGAAGCGATGAGCAAACTTCAGAATTAGTTTTATTGTTGATATGTTTGATTTCAATATTTTTATTATTCCTTTCAATTAAAGATCTTAATATCATTCTTCCTATTCTACCCATACCATTAATACCTACTTTAATTTTCATAATTTTTCTTTTATCCTTTTAATTATACCCTCCACACTTAATTCAAAATGATTATAAATTTCTTTATATGGAGCGCTTTTTCCAAAATCATTAATCCCAAAATTTAGTCCATTTGTACCAGTATATTTTTTCCAATAACCAGTTTCTGAAGCCTCAATAGATACAACCAGCTCAGTTTCTGTTAAAGTTTTGTTTTTATAATCTTTACTTTGTTGATCAAATAATTCCTGACAAGGCATGGATACTACTTTGGAGTAAATACTTTCTGTGGCTAATTTATGACTGACGTCGCAAGCTAAACTTGTTTCGGATCCAGAGGATATTAATGTTATTTTGATATCATTTCCGGTTCTCAAAATTTCGTATGCTCCTAATGCTGACATGTTTTCTGATATATTTTTTAATCTAATCGGTTTTATTCCCTGTCTTGTCAGCGCTATTACACTTGGAGCATTTTCGCTTTGTAAAGCTTTTTGCCAGCATTCAAATGTTTCAATTAAGTCTGCTGGTCTAAAAACATTTAAGTTTGGAATTGACCTAAGACTAGTTAGCTGTTCAATTGGTTGATGAGTTGGGCCATCCTCACCGAGTCCGATTGAGTCATGTGTAAAAACATATATTACTCTTTTTTTCATCATAGCAGCTAATCTTATTGACGGCTTACAATAATCACTAAAAATTAAAAAGGTTCCTCCGTAAGGTATTAAATTACTATGAAGAGATATTCCATTCATAATTCCACACATAGCATGCTCCCTTACTCCATAATGAATATAATTTCCTGAAAAATTATTTGGTTTAATTATTTTATGATTTTTAGTTTTTGTATTATTTGATCCTGCTAAATCAGCAGATCCACCTATCAAATATGGGAGCTTTGATGCAATTTCTAAAAATTTTTCTGAACATTTTCTTGTTGCCATTGGCTCTAAAGTTTTAAGATACTCTATCTTTGCTTTTTCAATAGAGTCATTGATAGTTTTTTCAGTTTGTTTATGCTTATTTGAAAATTCTTTATTTATTTTTTTTGCTTTCTGTGATGCTTTTTGCCCAATTGAATTCCACTCATTCATTAAATTTTTTGGAATTTCAAAGGGCTGATAATTCCATTTTAATTTTTTTCTTACTAATTTGATTTCTTCTTCACCCAGCGGACTACCATGGGATGAAGCCTGCCCACTTTTATTTGGAGATCCGTAGCCAATTGTAGTTTTACAAGATATTGCAACAGGTTTTTTTGATTTTTGTGCTTTTTTTAAAGCTTTTGATATTTCACCAAAATTATGTCCATTTATTTTTATAAAATCCCAACCATAGCTTTTAAATCTTTTCTCATGGTCATCAGAAACAGCTAGACTAGTGGGGCCATCAATTGAAATAGAATTATTATCAAAAAGTAATATCAGATTTTTAAGTTTTAAATGACCTGCAAGACTAAGTGCTTCATGGCTTATACCTTCCATTAAACAACCATCGCCTGCTAAAACATAAGTTTTGTGGTTAATAATTTTTTCCCCAACCTGTTTTTTTAAAATTTCTTCAGATATTGCAAAACCAACTGCGTTAGAAATACCCTGTCCCAATGGACCGGTAGTAGTTTCTATACCAGTATTTTTATGATACTCCGGATGACCAGCACAAATAGAATTTAGTTGTCTAAAATTCTTAATGTCTTTTAATGAAACGCTTTGATATCCAGTTAGGTACAGAAGAGAATAAAGTAACATAGATCCATGTCCAGCTGATAAAACGAATCTATCTCTGTTTATCCAATTTGGATTTTTTGGATCAAAATTTAAAAAATCTTTAAAAAGAACTGTTGCAACATCTGCCATACCCATAGGCATACCAGGATGACCAGAGTTTGCTTTTTGAACAGCGTCGATAGATAAAAATCTAATACAATTAGCTAATTCCTTATATTGTTTGCTCAAAATTATCCTGTCTAGACTTAGAAGATTCTATTTAATAATATATTTATATATATATGAATTCTATAAACGAAAAAGAAAAAAAATTGTATTCTGCACTGACTAAATTAAAAAATATTAACTTGAAAAATCCGGATATAAAAAAAAACTTAGAAAATTTAAACAATCAGAAAAATCAATTAAAAATTGAAAAACAAGAATTAGAGGCAAAATGTAATTCATTGGAGGATGATTATAAAAGTCTAAGTAAAAAATTAGAGGAGATACAAAATAAAGAAAAGATAGAACAGAGAAAACAATTAGAATTTTCAGAGAAAATTGATGAATTAAATCAAGAAACGGATAGTTTATTAAATGAGATAGATAAATGGCAAACGTAAGTATTAAATTTAATGGAAAAGAATTTTTACTATCATGTGATGATGGACAAGAAGAACATTTAGAGGAATTGCTGATACAAATTAATCAAAAATTTAATAATTTAAAAAATGAGCTTGGAAATCTTGGAGAAAATAAACTCTTGTTAATCACTGCTGTAAAAGTAATGGATGAGTATCATGAAACTAAAAAAAAGGTAGAACAAAAAAAAGAAGAGTTAAAAAATTTATCTAGTAAATTTAAAGAACTTAAATCTTTGATATATGACTATAGAGATAAAAAAGAGGAAGAAATTAAAGACTTAAATAATGATCATTTTAAACTAAAAAATGAAATTGAAATGAATCAAAAAAATTATGAAAAATTAATCGATGAAGCTGCTGATGAAATTTCGAGCTTTGTTGAAAAAGCAAATTTAGAAAATTTATCTTAATTTAATCTCGTGAACAAATCTGAAATCAGAAAAAAAATATTACGGATTAGAAAAAATTACCAGGTTAAAAATCAAAAAATTAGTTTCAAAGAAATTCTTAATATTTTGAAAAAAAGAAAGATTAAAAAAAAAATCGTAGGTGGATATTATCCTTATAATTACGAAATTAATTCGATTCACATCTTAGAAAAATTTGAAAAAAAGAAATATAAAATTTCATTACCTAAAATAAGAAAAAATTCCAAAATGGATTTTTTTCAATGGTCATTAAAAGATCCTTTGACAATAAATAAATATGGAATACCAGAGCCGATATCTACAAAGATTCAATATCCAAATATTTTATTAGTCCCTTTAGTAGCTTATGATAAAAATTTGAATAGATTAGGTTATGGAGGTGGATTTTATGATAGATATATTAAAAAAATTAGAAAAAAAAAAGATGTTATAACAATTGGATTTTCTTACTCTTTTCAAAAAATAAAACAAATTAAAATTAACAAACACGATATTAAACTTGATTTTGTATTAACTAATAAAAAATAAATGAAAGTATTATTTTTAGGAGACGTTGTTGGAAATTCGGGTTACTTAAAAATAATTAATAATCTCCCTGAGCAAAAGAAAAAAAATAAAATTGATTTTGTAATAGTAAATGCAGAAAATGCAGCCAAAGAGGGAGTAGGTCTCACTAAAGAAATTTGTGAAGAATTCTTTAACTCTGGAGTCGATGTCATTACAACAGGTAATCATGTTTGGGATCAAAAAGAGATAATGAATTTCATCGATAAAGAAAAAAGATTACTTCGTCCGAAGAATTTATTTGAACCGGCACCTGGTAAAGGTTTTGAAATTTATATCACTGCTGAAAAAGTAAAAATTGGAGTTTTAAATTTAATGGGAAATGTTTTTATGAAAAAATGTGATGATGTTTTTGAAACTTCAAAAAAATTTATCAATGAGTATCAACTTAAAGAAGATTACGATATTTTAGTCATAGATTTCCATGGGGAAATTACAAGCGAAAAAAATGCAATAGGACATTTTTTTGATGGTAAAGCAACACTTGTGGTTGGGACCCATACCCATGTTCCAACTAATGATGCAAGAATTTTAAAAAATGGAACTGCTTATCAGACAGATGCGGGCATGTGTGGTGATTATGATTCTGTTATTGGGATGGATAAAGAAAACTCATTAAATAGATTTATGAAAAAAGACTCTGTAAAACATTTTCCATCAAATGGTGAAGCAAGTTTGAGCGGCGTTATTGTAGAGTGTAATTTAGAGACTGGTTTAGCTTACAAGGTTAATAGTTATATTTTTGGAGGTCAATTAACAAACAATAAATAAATTTAATTTATGGCAGGACATTCTCATTGGGCAGGAATCAAACACAAGAAAGGAAAAGCAGATAAACAAAGATCTAAGATTTTTTCAAAATTATCAAAAGAAATTACTGTTGCTGCAAAGCTTGGAGATAAAAATCCAGATATGAATCCAAGATTGAGGTCAGCTATTCAAGCTGCACGATCAGCAAACATGCCAAAAGATAATATCGAGAGAGCAATCAATAAATCATCAAGTAATGATGAAGTAAATTTTGAAAGTCTAAGATATGAGGGTTTTGGACCTAATAAGATAGCTGTTATTGTAGAAGCTCTAACAGACAACAAAAATAGAACGGCCTCTAATGTAAGAACTATTTTTCAAAAAGCTGGCGGCAGTCTTGGAACCCAGGGTTCTGCCTCTCATAATTTTAAACAACTAGGAGTTATTAAAATTGATAAAAAAGAGATAACTGATGAGCGTATTTTTGAATTAGCCATTGAAGCAGGTGCAGATGAGTGTAAAACGAATGTTAATTTTCATGAAATACATTGTCCAATTGATATAATTTATGATGTTAAAAAAGATCTTGAGAAAGAAATAAAAAACTTTATTTCAACTGAAATTGAATGGATACCACTCAATTATGTTAAAGTTTCTAAAGAAAGAAATGAGGATTTGGTGAATTTGTTTAATACGTTAGAAGATGATGATGATGTGCAAAATATTTACACAAATGCACAATTGGTTGAATAAACTATGTTGATAATTGGAATAGACCCTGGTATTTCCGGCTCAATTTGTTTTTTTTTGGATGGTAAAATTCTAGAGGTTCTTGAGATGCCAACTATGGCTGAAGGAAAAAAAAATAAGAAACAAATAAATGGCTCTCAAATATATAATGAAATTAATAGAGTAATTAATAAAATTCAAAATCAAGAAGTGAGAGTAGTTATTGAGCAAGTTTCAGCGATGCCGGGACAAGGAGTAACCAGTATGTTTAATTTTGGTCAATCTTTTGGAATTCTGAAAGGAATTTGTTCAGCAATGAAATTACCTATGTATTTTGTGAGACCAGCAAAATGGAAAAAATACTTTAATTTGATTAATTCTGAGAAGGATGCAAGTAGGACAAAAGCAATTGAAATATTCCCATATTTTTCTCAAGAATTATCAAAAAAAAAGGATGCTAATAAAGCAGATGCTATTTTAATCGCCAGTTTTTATAATGAAACTTATAAAATAGACAGCTAAATCAAAAATATGTAGTCAAATTCATGACACAATTAAGTGTGAGAAGGCATTATGGAAGCTGATATATCATCTCAAGCAGTAGGCTTGGCATCGAATACTGATTTCTCTCTTTTAAGTTTGTTTATTAGAGCAGATATTATTGTTAAATCCGTAATAGTCATATTAATTGCTTGTTCAGTTTACTCTTGGGCTGTGATAATTGAAAAATTTAGATTATTCAAAAAAATAAACCAAACCACAGAAGAATTTGAGACAAAATTTTGGAATTCTAAATCAGCAGAGTCTTTTTATAACAATCTTCCAGCTGGTACAGAAGATCCAATGGCATTAGTTTTTAAAGAAGCAATGCAAAATTTATTAAAAAGAAGATCAAAAAGTGACTTACACAAAAAAATGACAACTATGTTAGAGACAGGAATAGAAAAGCAAATGTCAAAAATTAGCAAAGGTTATACTTTTCTAGCAACTGTTGGATCAACAGCACCTTTTATTGGTTTATTCGGAACTGTTTGGGGAATAATGAATTCTTTTCAATCAATAGCGATTTCAAGAAATACAAGTTTAGCGATTGTAGCACCAGGTATAGCAGAGGCTTTATTTGCAACAGCTTTAGGACTATTAGCTGCAATACCTGCTGTTATTGCCTATAATAAATTTAATAATGATTCAATTTTATATTCAAAAAGATTAGAAAACTTTTCAAAAAGATTTCTGACAATAATTTAAAATGGCTTTTAAACTTAATCGTTCATCAAAAGAACCAATGAGTGAAATAAATGTTACACCATTTGTTGATGTAATGTTAGTCCTTTTAATTATTTTCATGGTAACGGCACCTTTATTGACTGTAGGAGTACAAGTAGATTTACCTGAGAGTTCTGCTGATTCTCTCCCTGAGGAGGCAGAACCTCTTACACTAACGATTAACTCAAAAGGTGAGATTTTTATACAAGAGTCAAAAGTCGAATATGAGAAAATTATTGCAAAAGTTTTGGCGGTTTCCAAAAATAGAACAGACACAAGAATTTATGTCAGAGGGGATAAAACAATTAATTACGGTAGAGTACTTGAAATAATGGGCTTACTATCAGGATCTGGTTTTACAAAAGTTGCACTAATATCAGAACCTTATAAAGAAAGGTAAATATAAGTGAATAGAAGTCTGCTTATTTCCACAAGTCTTCATATTTTTTTTATTTTATTTACAGCAATGAGCCTTCCTTTTTTAGCAAAAAAACCAATAGATCTTCCACCAATGGTTTCAATAGAGCTTATACAGATCACAGATAAAACAAACATACCTTTTGCACCAAAGGCAAAAAAAATAATAGAGAAGATAAAAGAAAAAGAGAAAAAACTAGTATCAGAACAGGCACCGCCAAAAAAAGTTAAAAAAATAAAACCAGATGCGGTTCCGATGCCAGAGGATATAACTAAAAAAGTTGAAAAGATTAAAGAAGATAAACAAAATCCTGAAAAAATAGACAATGAAGTAAAACAAGTTTCAGAATTTGAGAAGAAAGAGTTATTTGATCCAAATAATATTGCAGCATTAATAGATAAATCAAAGGTGGAGAAAGCAGAAACAACAAAAACAACCGATAAAATTACCCAAGATCAACAAAAAAATGTTGATCTATCTGGTTTGTCTTTGAGTGAGGAAGATGCTCTTAAAGCTCAAATATTTGGATGTTGGAGTATACCATTGGGCTTACCGTACAATGAAAATTTGTTAGTAAGAATAAAGTTACAATTAAATCCGGATGGCACTGTAGTACAATCAGAAATATTAGATCATGCTAGAATGAATAAACCTGGACAGGGTTTTTACAAAGTTTTGGCAGAAAGTGCATTAAGAGCTATAAAATTGTGCCAGCCTTTAAGAGTACCTAGCACTGGTTATGAGAGGTGGAAAGAATTACAGCTTAATTTTGATGCAAGAGAGATGCTAGAAGGATAATATATTTTAATGTTAAGAATATTATTAATTTTTTATTTTTTTATGCTACCTCTTAAGGTATTTGCTTTGATTGAGGTTGATATTACTAGAGGAAATTTGAACCCACTCCCTATAGCTGTATCACCATTATCTATTGATGAAACCTCAAGACAAAGTTTTGAAAAAATTTTAAAAAAAAAAAATATAGGTGCAGAAATTTCATTAGTTGTTGAAAAGAATTTAAAAGCTTCTGGACTTTTTAATCCTCTTAACAAAGATGCTTTCCTCCAAAAACCAGATATTGCTAATTTAAAACCTAGATTTGAGGATTGGAATTTGATTAAGGCACAAGCTTTGATTACTGGTAAAGTTAATATTTTTGAAGAAAAATTAAGAGTAGAGTTTAGATTGTGGGATGTCCTTGCTGGAAAAGAAATGATGGCTTTAGCTTTCACAACAGTTCCAAATAACTGGAGAAGAGTTGGTCACATAATAACAGACAAGGTTTATGAGAGATTAACTGGAGAGAAAGGGTATTTTGATACAAGAATAATTTATGTTTCTGAGGAAGGTCCGAAAACTAGGAGAATTAAAAAGTTAGCGATAATGGATCAGGATGGAGCGAATAACAAATTTTTGACTTTAGGTAATGAACTTGTTCTAACTCCCAGATTTAATCCTACAAGTCAAATGGTTACCTACTTATCTTACTTTAAAAATTTACCAAGGGTTTATCTTTTAGATGTAGAAACTGGTATGCAAGAAGTAGTTGGAGATTTTCCTGGAATGACATTTGCTCCTAGGTTTTCTCCTGATGGAAAAAAAATAATTATGAGTTTTGCAAAAGATGGTAATTCAGATATTTATACAATGGATCTAGAAAATAGGATTGTAGAAAAAATCACCAATCATCCTTCTATTGATACTTCACCCTCTTTTTCTCCCGATGGAAAATATATTGCTTTTAATTCTGACAGAAGTGGATATCAACAAATATATGTTATGCGTAGTGATGGAAAAAATGTTAAAAGAATTTCCTTTGGAAAAGGTCTTTATGGAACTCCTGTCTGGTCTCCAAGAGGTGATTTAATTGCTTTCACGAAATTACATAAAGGTAAATTTTATATTGGGGTGATGAGAACAGATGGAAGTGGAGAAAGATTATTAACAGAAAATTTTTATCAAGAAGCACCGTCTTGGTCACCTAATGGAAGAGTTTTGATTTTCTATAGAGAGACAAAAACCGATAGTAAAGGTGAAGGATTTTCAGCTAAATTATGGTCAATAGATTTAACAGGCTATAACGAAAGGTTAGTAAAAACCCCTACTGATGCCTCAGACCCATCATGGTCATCTTTATTAAGTAATTAAGTAATATTATCTTGATTTTTTAACTTGAAACATCTATTTAGTTGTGAAAAACTCAAGAATAAGCAATTTGATCAAGGAGCAATAATGAAATTAAACAAAATTCTAAAAAATGTATTTTTAGTTACTGTTGCATGTATTATGTTGTCAGCTTGTGCTACTTCAAAGAAAACAACAGGGCAAATGCAAGGTGATGTTTATACTGGAAAAGATACAGTTGAATATTTAGCATCAGGAGTACCTGATAGAGTTTTCTTTGCAACTAATGAGTCAGTTTTAACAACTGCTTCAAGAGAAACTTTAAGAAAACAAGCCGCATGGTTAAGAAAAAATTCTAAGATAAATATTGTCTTAGAAGGTCATGCAGATGAAAGAGGAACAAGAGAATATAATTTGGCATTAGGTGAAAGAAGAGCTAATGCTGCAAAAGATTACCTAATGACTTATGGAATTTCATCAAACAGAATTTCAGTGTTAAGTTATGGTAAAGAAAGACCTGTTGACTCAGGTTCAAATCCTCTAGCTTGGTCAAAAAATAGACGATCAGTTTCTGTAAAAGCAAACTAAAAAAATCTTTTAGACCCTTAATTATTAATTAATTAAGGGTCTTTTTTTTGCCATTATTTTAATCATAACCTGATGAATAATCTATTTTATGAGATTTTTATTAGTAAAATTTTTTTTGATAATGAGTTTATTTGTTAGTGGTTTTGCAAATGCAGACAGTCACTATATAAACGAAATATTGGAAAAAATTCAAAAAGATATTAAAACTTTAGAAAAAGCAGTTTATTCTGAAAATAGAGAATTAAATTCTAGCGTAACTAATGTTTCTAGTTTTGAAAATAGTAATTCAGAAGATGTATTAACAAGGCATTTATTAAAACTTTCTGAAATTGAAAATCAATTTCAATCATTAACTAATAAATTTGAGGAAATAAACTTTAAACTTGATAAATTGTCTAATAGATTGTCAAAGGTTCAAGCTGATAATCAAATTAGATTTCAAGATTTAGAAAAAGGTTTACCTTTAGATGGGGAAAGACAAAAAGTATCAAAAAAATTAGACACAGACTCGAATCAATCTTTACCCGGAAGTTCTCAACCTCAAGATTTAGGTTCAGTGTCCTATAAAGACACATCTACCACTGAGATGTCACAAAGAACTCAATCCATAGACACGACTGCATCAATTGTAACAGAAACTTTTCAAGCAGAAGAAAAAATTCTACCGAATGAATCACCAGATAATCAATATAAATTCGCAACTAGTTTTTTAAAAGTTGGTGATTATTCAACAGCTGAAAGAGCATTTAGAGAATTTGTCGTTACAAATCCTGAACATGATTTAGCTGGAAACGCACAGTATTGGTATGCAGAAACTTTTAGAATAAGACAGCTTTATACTGATGCTGCCTCAGCATATTTGGAGGGCTACCAAAAATATCCGAGAGGTGAAAAAGCTCCAATTAATTTATTAAAGCTTGGAATTTCAATGGTTCAAATTGGGGAAAAAGATCAAGGTTGTAAAATGATAGACGGAGTAGAAAAACAATATCCAAAAGCAAATCAATCTGTGATCCAAAAAGCTAAATATGAGTCTCAAAAATTTGAGTGCAAAAAACAAAATTCCTAAACTTTTTAAAGATAAGTTAGATAATAAAAGAGTAAATAAAATTTATAAAAACTTTGAAAAGTCTTTAGATTTAAATCAAAATTTTATCGTAGCAGTATCTGGGGGACCTGACAGTTTAGCCCTAGCTTTTTTAGCTAAAATTTATTCTATTAAAAATAAGCTAAAAGCAAAATTTTTTATTATAAATCACAAACTGAGATCAAACTCTAGTCAAGAGGCAAAGAAAGTCAAAAGTGTTTTAAAAAGATTATCAATTAGTGCTGAAATTTTGTCATGGAATGGTAAAAAACCAACAAAGAACATACAATCACTTGCTAGGAAAAAAAGATATGAGTTATTAATGAGCAAGTGTAATTATTTTAAAATTAATAATATTCTTTTAGGACATCATCAAGAGGATTTATTTGAAAATTTTTTTATAAGAATTTTGAGGGGGAGCGGATTAAAAGGCTTGATATCTTTAAACAAAAAAACACATATCAATAACGTTAATCTATTAAGACCTTTGTTAAATCAACAAAAAAAGGACTTAATATATATAGCAAAATATGTATTTAATTTTTACGTTTTAGATCCATACAATGAGGATGAAAAATTTCAAAGAGTAAAAATTAGAAAATTTTTAGAAAAACTAAAGCTAAACGGTTTAGATCAAAAAAAATTTTCTATTACTTTAAATAATCTGAGGCACTCAAACGAGGTTGTAAGATTTTATGTTAAAGAAAATCTAGAAAAAAACACTTATTTAAATAATCAAAAAAATCAATTATTTTTAAATGATAATTTTTTCAATCGACCATATGAGGTAGTTTTCCGCTCTTTTTCAGACTCCTTAAGGCTTATTGGCAAGAAATATTATTCGGTTAGGGGTAAAAAACTTGCCAAAATTATTGATGGAATAATTAACAATAATTTATATAAAGCAACATTGGGAGGTTGCATCATCAAAAAAGTTAACCAAACTGTGATAATCTTAAAGGAGCGATAAATAATTGTTATTTAGACTAATTTGTCACTTGTTTAATCTATAATAATTATTACTTTATATCTATGAATTTAAAAAATATAGCTATGTGGGCAATAATAGTCTTTTTAACTATTGGTTTATACAATATGTTTAAAGGACCTCAACCTAATATGAAAGGGGGAGACCAAGTTATATTTTCTGAATTTTTAAATTCTGTAGATAATGGAGAAGTTGTTAAGGTAGAGATCCAAGGGAATAATATAAAAGGGGTCTACTCAAATGGAAATAGTTTTAAGACATATGCTCCAAATGACCCAAATTTAATAGAAAAATTATCTGAAAAAGGTGTAAGTATTTCTGCAGCACCGATACAAGAAAAAATGCCATCTTTGTTTGGCGTATTATTATCCTGGTTTCCAATGTTATTACTAATTGCTGTTTGGATTTTTTTTATGAGACAAATGCAAGGAGGAAAAGGTGGGGCAATGGGTTTTGGAAGATCAAAAGCAAAAATGATGAATGAATTGAAAGGAAAAGTTACTTTTAATGATGTTGCTGGCGTAGAGGAAGCAAAAGAAGAAGTTGAAGAAATTGTAGAATTTCTAAAAGATCCAAAAAAATTTAGTCGCCTTGGTGGTAAAATTCCTAGAGGGGCATTGTTAGTTGGACCCCCAGGGACAGGAAAAACTTTATTAGCTAGAGCAATCGCTGGAGAAGCTGGTGTTCCTTTTTTTACGATTTCGGGATCAGACTTTGTAGAAATGTTTGTTGGAGTCGGAGCTTCAAGAGTGAGAGATATGTTTGAACAAGGGAAAAAGAATTCTCCTTGTATTATTTTTATTGATGAAATTGATGCAGTTGGAAGAAGTAGAGGTGCTGGCTTGGGTGGAGGAAATGACGAAAGAGAGCAAACACTTAACCAACTTTTAGTTGAGATGGATGGCTTTGATACTAATGAAGGTGTAATAATAATTGCAGCTACTAACAGACCAGATGTGCTTGATCCTGCATTATTAAGACCAGGTAGGTTTGATAGACAAGTTGTCGTTTCTAATCCCGATATAATTGGAAGAGAAAAAATTCTTAAAGTGCACGTGAAAAAAATTAAAATGGCTCCTGATGTAAACTTACGAACAGTTGCAAGAGGAACTCCAGGTTTTTCAGGTGCAGATCTTGCCAATTTAGTTAATGAGTCTGCTTTACTTGCCGCAAGAAAAAATAAAAGAATTGTTACTCTAAACGAATTTGAAGAAGCGAAAGATAAAGTAATGATGGGCGCTGAAAGACGATCAATGGTTATGACTGAAGAGGAAAAAAAATTAACAGCATATCATGAAGGAGGGCATGCTTTAGTCTCTTTTAATATGCCTAGTTATGATCCAATCCATAAAGCAACTATTATACCTAGAGGACGAGCACTAGGTATGGTTATGAATTTACCGGAGAGAGATAAGCATGGACACTCGATTAAGTATTTGAAAGCTAGATTAGCTGTGTGTTTTGGGGGAAGAGTTGCAGAGGAAGTAATTTTTGGAAAAGACAATATATCTACTGGCGCAGGTGGCGGTACTGGATCCGATATAAATCAAGCCACTCAACTAGCACGCGCTATGGTAACAAAATATGGGATGAGCGAAGAAATGGGACCTGTTGAATATGGAGAAAATCAAGAAGAAGTATTTTTAGGAAGATCTGTAACTCAAACACAGTCTGTATCCGAAGAAGTTGCTCAAAAAATTGATAAAGAAATTAGAAAATTAGTTGATGAAGGTTACAATAAGGCAAGACAAATTCTAACTGAAAAGATTGATGATTTGCATAAAATTGCAAAGGCTCTTATTACTTATGAAACTTTAACAGGGGAAGAAATAGAAAATATAATTAATAAGAATATTTATCCAGCTGATAAACAAGACTTAAAAGTTGAAGATAAAAAAGGCTCAGCATTTGATGCTATGGGTTTAAAACCTAAGATTATACATTAATTTAGATGCTCAGATATTACACTAGAGTGTGTAATTTCTACTACGGATCAAAATCAAAATATTTAGTAAAGTCAAAAAAAACGTTACCTCTAAATGGGAATGAAAGTATTTCATTCGATAAAATTGAAATAATTTCAAGAAAATCAAAAAAATTAATATCAATAAAACATATAAATCATTTACCAAGCAAATTAAGAAAGATAATTAAAAATGATATTAATACTATCATAAGATCAAAAAAAAATTTTATAAATCTGGATTTTAAAAAAATACCAATCATCATGGGTATTTTGAATATCACACCTGATAGTTTTTCTGATGGAGGAAAGTTTTATAAAAAAGATTTAGCAGAAAAACAATTGTGTTACCTTTTTAAATGTGGAGCAGATCTTGTTGATATTGGAGGAGAGTCTACTCGACCTGGATCAAAAGCTATAAGCCTGGATAAAGAATGGGGAAGAATTAAAAATGTTATGAATAAAATTAGGAAAAGGCAAGTAATCTCCCTTGATACTAGAAAATCAGAAATAATGGAAAAAGGTATTAATTTAGGAGTTAAGTTAATTAATGACGTATCTGGTTTAAGTTATGATAAAAACTCTATAAAGATATTAAAAAAATATAAGACTCCATTTGTATTACAACACTCACTCGGTAACCCAGATGTTATGCAGAATAAACCAAAGTATAAAAATGTTTTATTAGATATTTACGATTTTTTTGAAAAAAAAATCAAAGATTTAAGAAAAGCTGGCATTAAACACAACAATATAATTTTAGATCCTGGAATAGGTTTTGGAAAAAATTTGAAACATAATATGACAATTTTAAGGAATATATCAATTTACCATTCTTTAGGATTCCCTATATTGCTTGGTATATCTAGAAAAAGATTTATAAAAGATCTATCTGGTTCTAACGATAGCACTTTACGAACAGGAGGAACTATTGGTTCGAGTATTTTTGCTATGATGCAAGGAGTTCAAATATTGAGAGTACACGATGTTAATGAGATAAATCAAAGCTTTAGTGTATTTAAGGAATTAATTAAATAAGATATGAAATATTTTGGGACAGATGGAATAAGAGGCTATGTAAACAGCACGAACATTAATGGAGATATGTTTTTTAAATTTGGATTAGCTGCAGGTAACTATTTTACAAATTTAAAAAAAAAAAAACAGACTGCAATTATTGCAAAGGACACCAGGCTATCGGGCTATGCACTTGAACCTGCTCTTGTTTCTGGTCTGGCTTCAGCTGGAATGCACGTTTATACTTTAGGTCCATTACCAACAAATGGCCTTGCCATGTTGACTAAATCAATGAGAGCAAATCTAGGAATTATGATAACAGCATCTCATAACTTATTTAAAGATAATGGCTTAAAGTTATTTGGCCCCGATGGACTAAAACTATCTGATAATATTCAAAAAAAAATAGAAAATTTAATCGATACAAAGATTGAAAAACAATTATCTAAACCAAAATTTTTGGGTAGAGTAAAAAGACTGGAGTCAGGCACAGATGATTATCTTTTAATTTTAAAAAAAAAAATTCCAAAAAATTTAAAACTTAAAAATATGAAAATAGTTTTGGATTGTGCCAATGGCGCTGGATATAAGGCAGCCCCTAAAATGTTAAAATCTCTTGGTGCAAAGTTAATAATTATAGGCAACAAACCTAATGGCTTTAACATAAACAAAAATTGTGGGTCGACATTTCCTATTAAAATTAGAAGATATGTAAAAAAACATAAAGCAGACTTAGGTATCTCATTAGATGGAGATGCAGATAGAATAATAATGTGCGATGAGAAAGGTTTGATTATAGATGGTGATCAAATTATAGCTGCTCTAGCTCTGCAATGGAAGAAAAGAAAAATTCTTAAAGGGGGAGTTGTAGGTACCTTAATGTCTAATTATGGACTAGAAAAATTTTTAGAAAAAAAAAAGATTAAATTTATAAGAGCAAATGTAGGTGATAGATATGTGAAAGAAGTTATGCAGAAAAAAAAATTTAATTTAGGTGGAGAACAGTCGGGGCACATAATTTTAGGTAAATATGCGACAACAGGTGATGGACTACTAGTTGCTTTAGAGGTTGTTCAAGCTTTAAACAAGAATATAAAAGCTAGTAATTTTTTCGACGTTTTTAAAAAAACACCACAAATTCTAAAAAATATTGGAATAAAGAATGAAAATATACTATCAAAATCAACTGTTATAAGTTCAATAAAAAAAGCCCAAAAATTAATCAAGGGTAATGGCAGAATTTTAGTTCGAAAATCTGGAACTGAGCAAAAAATTCGAATTATGGGTGAGAGTAAAAATAAAATTCTTCTTAAAAAATGTATTAATATTATTGTCAAAACAATTAATTAAATTGAGACCAAATTCTAAAATTCTTATAATTGCAGGATCAGACTCTTCTGGAGGAGCTGGTATACAAGCAGATATTAAAACGGTTACGAGTCTTGGGTCATATGCTATGACAGCAATCACTGCAGTAACTGTTCAAAATACTCTTGGTGTTAAATCTGTTTTTTCCATACCACCTAACGAAATTAAAAATCAGATTATATATTCATCAACAGATATTAGGCCAGATGCAATTAAAATTGGAATGCTTCATTCATCAGAAATAGTGAATATAGTAATTGAAGCATTAAAAAAAATAAAAGTAAAAAAATTAGTACTTGATCCTGTAATGGTTGCAAAAGGAGGGACAAAATTAATAGATGCCAAAGCAATTCAAACCTTAAAAACAAAACTTATTAAAAAAGTAACGTTGATTACTCCAAATATTCCAGAAGCTGAGATTTTGACTGGTGTTAGAATTAAAAATAAGCAAGATATGATACTTGCAGCTAATCATTTAATTAATTTGGGTGCTAAAAATGTATTGATTAAAGGAGGTCATCTTCAATCTAAAACAGTTGAGGATATTTTCTTAAATAAATCTAATCTCAAGATTTTTAGAAATTTGAGGCGAAACACAAAAAATACTCATGGAACTGGCTGTACCTTATCCAGTGCCATTACAACTTTTTTTTCATGTGGAAAAAGTATCATCAAAGCTTGTGATAAAGGAATTAAATATGTAAATTCTGCAATATTAACAAATCCTAAATATGGAAAAGGTCATGGGCCTATTAATCATTTGAACTCAATAAAAATAGAAAAGAGATATCGTTAATGAAAAATATTGTTGTTGTAGGTTCACAATGGGGAGATGAAGGAAAAGGAAAAATAGTCGATTGGTTATCAGAGCAAGCCGATGTTGTAATAAGGTTTCAAGGAGGCCATAATGCTGGTCATACGCTTGTTATAGATGGAGTTACTTATAAACTTCGACTATTGCCATCTGGTATAGTAAGAAAAAATAAAATTTCTATAATTGGTAATGGTGTGGTAGTAGACCCTTGGGCCTTACTTGATGAAATAGAGGAAATTGAGTCAAAAGGAGTCAAGGTAAATACAGAAAACTTTATCATTTCTGAGTCAGCAAATTTGATTTTGCCATTTCATAGAGAAATGGATGAGATTAGAGAAGATTCAGCCGGAAAAGGAAAAATAGGTACTACTAGAAGAGGCATAGGACCAGCGTATGAGGATAAAGTAGGTAGAAGATCAATAAGAGTCATGGATTTAAGGTCTGAAAAAAATTTAAATAAAAGACTGGAGGATGTATTAATACATCACAATGCTATTCGTAAAGGTCTTGGTAAAAAAATTTTTGAAAAAGAGAAATTAAAAAAAGAATTATTAAAAATTGCTCCAGAAATACTGAAGTTTTCACAGCCAGTATGGCTTAAAGTTGATCAATTTAAAAGACAAAAAAAAAAAATTCTTTTCGAAGGTGCACAAGGGATTTTATTAGATGTTGACCACGGTACTTATCCTTTTGTTACGTCATCAAATACAGTTGCATCAAGTGCTGCTACTGGCACAGGCTGTGGTCTTAATACCGTTAATTATGTTTTAGGAATAACCAAAGCTTATACAACAAGAGTCGGCGAAGGTCCTTTCCCAACTGAATTAAAAGATAAAACAGGTGAAATTTTAGGAACTAGAGGCAATGAATTTGGTACAGTAACAAGTCGTAAAAGAAGATGTGGATGGTTTGATGGGGTTTTAGTAAGGCAAAGTATAAAAATTTCAGGTATTGATGGAATAGCACTTACTAAATTAGATGTTTTGGATGAACTAGATGAAATAAAAATTTGTGTTCAATATGATTTGAATGGTGAAAAAGTTGACTATTTGCCAGCTGCAGTTGAAGATCAATTGAAAATTCAGCCTATTTATAAAACTTTCCCTGGATGGAAAGAATCAACAAATGGAATAAAGAATATCGATGAACTTCCAGAAAATGCAAAAAAATATATTTTTGCAATAGAAGATTTTATTGGAACAAAAATATCAAGTATTTCAACTAGTCCTGAAAGAGATGATACAATTTTGATTGAAAATCCTTTTGAAGTTTAATTCGCTGGTAATAAATTTTTAGATTTTGCTAAAAGCAACATATGTTTTTGAAGTTTTTCAAAAGCTTTATTCTCAATCTGCCTCACTCTTTCTCGACTAATTTTGTACTTTTTACTTAGGTCTTCTAAAGTAATAGGGTCGTCGGTGAGTCTCCTAGAGTAAAGAATTTCTTTTTCTCGATCATTTAAAATTCTTATTGAGTCTTTAAGTAAATCTTTTCTTTGCTCCATTTCCTCTTGATGTGCAAATTTAAGATCATGATCTAAATCTTTATCTTCTAACCAATCTTGCCATTCATCACCATCTTCACCAACTTGGGCATTAAGTGAAAATTCTTTTCCAGACAATCTTCGATTCATTGAGACCACTTCTTCTTTACTTACGTCAAGTTTATTAGCTATTTCGTTGACATGTTCATTTTTTAAATCTCCTTCAGATTGAGGTGCAATTTGATTTTTTAACTTTTTAAGATTAAAAAAAAGTTTTTTTTGAGCTGCTGTAGTTCCAATTTTTACAAGACTCCATGATCTTAATATGTATTCTTGAATAGATGCTTTAATCCACCACATAGCATATGTTGCCAGTCTAAAACCTTTTTCAGGTTCAAATTTTTTTACAGCTTGCATCAAACCAACATTTCCCTCTGAAATCATCTCATTAACAGGAAGACCATACCCTTTATATCCCATTGCAATTTTTGCTACCAATCTAAGATGACTAGTAACAAGTTTTTCCGCAGCTTTAATATTTCCAGTCGTTTTCCAATTTTTGGCTAGCATATACTCCTCTTCTGCATCAAGCATTGGAAATTTTTTTATTTGCTCGAGATATGCAGACAGACCACCCTCATTACTTAAGATAGGTAAATTGCTATTCATAGTTGTGCTCATGTACGTTTTATCTAATTAATATTAAAAATTTTTCAATATTTTATTTACCTATATTTCTGAGTGTTTTTAGTATTATTTCAAGTTCATTTGGTAAAATTGAGTTAAAAATCATCTGTTTATTTTTTTTTGGGTGTATAAAGCCCAATGTTTTAGCGTGCAGAAATTGCCTATTTAATTTCATTAAAATTTTCTCTAATGATGGCTCTATATTTTTAAATTTTTTAAACCTTTTTTTATATTTATCATCACCAACTATGCTGTGACCTAAATAATTCATGTGAACTCTTATCTGATGAGTTCGACCTGTTTCCAATTTACACTCTAACAAACTAAAAGTTGGAATATAATTATTTTCAAAAATTTCTAAAGTTTTGTAATTAGTAATTGCTTTTTTTCCTTTATTGTTACTAACCTCCATCATTTGTCTATTTTTTGAACTTCTTGTAATAAAGGTTTCTATTTTACCTTTAGATGGTCTAACTTTACCCCAGATTAATAATTGGTAAACTCTTTGAATTGTATGTTTATTAAACTGATTAGAAAGGTGCTCGTGAGTTTGATTATTTTTTGCAATAACAATTAATCCAGATGTATTTTTATCAATTCTGTGTACTATTCCAGGTCTTAGTTCACCTCCAATATTAGAAAAAGAATTTTTGCTATAATTCATAAGCGCATTTACGATTGTATTGTCAAAATTACCTGCACCAGGATGCATTACAATTCCAGAGGGTTTGTTTATAACAATTAAATCTTTATCCTCAAATACGATATCTAAATTAAACTCATAAGGTTTTAAGGAAGCTTTTTTTGGTTCAGGAATGGTTAATTTTATTTCATCACTTAAAAAAACTTTTTTTGATGGATCAGTTATTACCTTATTATTTATTCTTAACTTGTTATCTAGAATAAGATTTTTTATTCTTGTTCGACTGATGATATTTTCTCTTTTTTTGATGAAAATATCAACACGAAGTTCATTTTCGGTCTTATCAACTGTCAAATTTATTTTTTTTTCCATAGAATGATATATTAATATGATATGCGCTTGTAGCTCAACTGGATAGAGCGCCTGACTTCGGATCAGGAGGTTCTGGGTTCGACTCCTAGCAGGCGCACCAATTATTCGCCCATATTTATTAATGTCCCTTTTATCCTCGCTCTTAAAAAAGATAAATAAAACAATCCTATTCCAAAAATTAGATAAACTAAATTTAATAAATAAGCTTGCTTAATATTTTCATAATCTACTATACCGTTTATCAAAATATTTCTTGTTTCATCAAATATGTAAACTAATGGTAAGCCTTTTGCAATTACTTGGAAAAATTCAGGAAGGATTTCTATTGGATAGTAGATACAGCCTAATGGAGCAAGTAAGAATAATGATGACCAAGCTATATTTTCAAAGGATGGTCCGTATCTCATTAAACCTGAGCTGACAAATAAACCTAGTGTAATACCAAATATGTATAAGCTTAAAAATAATATAAGTAGTGGGAAACCCAATTTTAAAATCGAAACTCCAAACAATGGAGACGTTAAAATAATTGCAGGTACTAAACCAATTAATGTTCTTATCAGAGCAGTAAAAATTAAAGATATAATTATTTCTCTAAGTTTCAAAGGAGCAATAAATAGATTCGTAAAATTTCTACTCCAGATTTCTTCTAAAAAAAGCATATTAAAACTTATGCTAGATCTAAAAAGAATATCGTAAAGAATTGCGCATGTAAGAATTATTCCAAGTGTATTATTGTAATAATCACTATAAATTGAAAAAAATTTGGAAATAAATCCCCAAAGAATAATTTGTATTGTTGGCCAATAAATCAAATCCAAAACTCTTGGCAATGAACTTTTGATGAGATAGAAATGTCTTAAAAAAAGTCCGTACATTTTATTTAGACTCATACTAAATCTCTTGTAAGTTTCAAAAAAACTTCCTCCATATTTCTTCTTCCGTGTTTCTTAATTAAATCCTCAGGAGTCCCTTGATCAATAATCGATCCTTTATTCATCATAAGAACTGAAGAACATAATCTCTCAACTTCTGCCATGTTATGTGAAGCAAGGAGAATAGAAGTTTTCTTTTCTTTTTGGTATTCCTCCAAAAAACTTCGTACAAAATCTCCTGTTTCAGGATCTAAAGATGCAGTCGGTTCATCGAGAAGAAGAACTGATGGATCATTAATTATAGATTTAGCTAGACTGACCCTATTTTTTTGACCAGAGGAAAGTTCTCCTGTTATCTTGTTAAAAATTTCTTTAAGTCTTAATTTTTCTATAAGATAATCAATTTTAATTTCAAGTTCTCTTACATCATAAAGTCTTCCATAAACTTCTAGATTCTGCTTTACGGTCAATTTTTTTGGTAGCTCAATGTATGGTGAAATAAAATTTAATTTGTTCAATAATTCAACTCTTTGTTTTTCAATTTCAATGCCGTTTATTAGAACTTGTCCTTTAGTAGGCTTGAGCAAACCAAGTATCATACCTATTGTTGTGGTTTTACCACATCCATTAGGTCCAAGAATTCCAATGATTTCATTTTCATTTAATTTAAATGAAATATTTCTAACAGCCTCTTTTGAGTCATAAGTTTTTGATAAATCAATTATTTCAAGAGGAATAGTCATTAAAATTTTGAGGCCCTCAATAATCTATCATTAATAGTTTTGCCAATTCCCTTATTTGGGATTTTACCTACAGCTATAGATTTATAATTATCTTTTTTTATCTTTCTTAAAATAGTGTAAAGATTTTTTGCAGCCTCTTTTAAATTGCCCTTTTTTGTTAAAAAATAGTAGTTTGTTTTGTTAATTTTATTTTTTTTAAATAGTAAAAAAGCTTCCTCTTTTTTTATTTTTTTTACATTAAGTCTAATTGGAATTCCAGGTGAATAATGAATTCTTAATTGTCCAGGAGCAGAAATTTTAGAGGGATTTATATTTATTGAAATTTTTTTCTTTAAAATTTTTTGGATAATCTCAATTTCTAAAGCACCTAATCTTAAAATTTTCGGTTTTTTTCTGAGATCAATAATTGTAGACTCAATACCATCTGATGATCTTCCACCTTCAAGTATATACTTAATTTTTTTTCCAAAATCTTCTTTTACTTCTGAGGAAGTTACTGCACTAATTTTTGTGGAAATATTTGCACTAGGTGCTGCGATAGGAAATTTTAAATATTTCAATAGTATTCTTGTTACAGGATGTTTTGGAAATCTTACAGCAAGAGTTTTTTTTTTATTTGTTGCGATTTTTGAAATTTTTGAAGTTTTTTTTTGATTTAAAACAAATGTTATTGGACCAGGACAAAATTTTTTATATAATTTAAGAAAATTATCATTTAATTCACAATCATCTCTTAATTTTTTTAAATCATAATAATGAACAATTAGAGGGTTTTTCGCCGGTCTATTTTTTAATCGAAATATTTTTTTACATGCTGTATCGGAATATGCATTTCCTGCAATTCCATAAACAGTTTCGGTGGGTATAGCAACACACTCTCTTTTATTTAAGAGATTCTTTGCTTTTTTAATATTTGCAAGATTAATTTTCATGTATTATTTGAGAGTATTATATGAAAGATAAAAATTTACCAAATGATTATAATTCATTATCTCTTGAGGAATTAACCACTGAGGCAAATAAGATGATTGAAGAATTGGAAAATCAAAAGGATTTAGGAAACTCTTTAGAAAAGTATCAAAATTTAATTAAACTAAACAATATAATTGAGAAAAAATTTCAAATGAATAATAAAAGAATAAATGAGAAAACAAAAGAAAAGATATCCAAAATTAATCAAAAAAATTATGCAAAGAAAATTAAATAAAATTGCGAAAGATACAAATTTATTTTTGAAAAGTTTTATTGCCAAACAAAAAAAATCAAATTTGATAGTTGCAATGAAATATGGTCTATTTTCTGGAGGAAAAAAGATAAGATCAAAAATTTTGATTGATGTTGGATCTCTATTTAAGTTAGATTATAAGACACTTATCGTTATTGGTGCTGCAGTTGAATGTATTCATGCGTATTCATTAATTCATGACGATTTACCTTGTATGGATGATGACACTATAAGAAGAGGCAAACCTTCAGCACATATTAAATTTGGAGAAGCTACTGCAGTTTTAGCGGGAAATTCACTTTTAACAATGGCTTTTGAAATTTTAAGTCATAAAGATTTAAGAGTAGGAGAAAAAATAAAGATTGATTTAATAAATAAAATTTCTGAAAGCTCAGGTCATCTTGGAATAGCAGGGGGACAATATTTAGATTTAAATTACGAACGTAAAAAAATTTCTCAAAAAAAGATTGAGGAGATGGAAATTAAAAAAACAGGAAAACTTTTTAGTTTTTGTTGCGCAGCACCATTAATAATCAAGAAAAAAAACAAAAATGATGTTAAGAAATTTGAAAATATTGGTGCCGAAATAGGTTTGTTATTTCAAGTTGCTGATGATTTGATTGATTATAAAGGAAGTATACTTGTTGCAGGAAAAAAAACTGGAAAGGATAAAAAAAAAGGAAAAGCAACTCTAATTAGTTTACTAGGATACAAAAATACTATTAAATATGCTAATAATTTAATTTTAAAAATAAATGGCAAATTAAGAAAATATGGACCTAAATCAAGAAATTTGTCTGAAACACTGAATTATATTTTGAATAGAAATAAATGAAAAAAAAATTTGAACTTTTAAACGAAATTAATTTTCCATCAGATTTAAGGAAAATACCTGAGTCAAAATTACAAAAAGTTGCAGATGAATTAAGAGAAGAAATGATTGATGCTGTTTCAGTGACCGGTGGTCATCTAGGGGCAAGTCTTGGTGTCGTAGAATTAACTGTTGCTTTACATTATATTTTTAATACACCAAATGATAAGTTAATTTGGGATGTAGGCCATCAGTGTTATCCACATAAAATTTTAACTGGTAGAAAAGACAGAATAAGAACTCTTAGACAAGGAAATGGTCTTTCAGGATTCACAAAAAGGTCAGAAAGTGAATATGATACTTTTGGTGCTGCACACAGTTCAACATCTATTTCATCAGCTCTAGGTATAGCTGAGGCAAACAAATTATCTAATAAGTCAGATAATGTAATTGCAGTAATTGGTGACGGTGCAATCAGTGCAGGGATGGCATATGAAGCCATGAATAATGCTGGTGCCTCAAAAACTAAGATGATCGTAATTTTAAATGATAATGATATGTCAATTGCTAGACCAGTAGGAGCAATGAGTACTTATTTAGCAAAAATTTTTTCAGGTAGGATTTATTTTAGTTTAAGAGAAACTTTAAAATTAATTATGTCAGCTTTTTCAAAAAGATTTAGTGCGAAGGCAGGCAAAGCAGAAGATCTTCTTAGGTCAGCTGTTACAGGTGGAACTTTATTTAGTTCACTTGGATTTTATTACATTGGTCCTATAGACGGTCATGATTTAAATTCACTAATTCCTATTTTAAAAAACGCTAAGGATTCTAAGCACGAGGGACCAATTTTAATACATATCAAAACAAAAAAAGGTAAAGGTTATACTTTTGCAGAGGAAGCAAAAGACAATTATCATGGAGTATCAAAATTTAATGTCAAAACTGGTGAACAACAAAAAAACACAAGTAAATTACCCACATACACAAAGGTTTTCGCAAATACCTTAATTCAGCACGCTAAAAAGGACAGTAAAATTATAGCTATTACAGCTGCAATGCCTGATGGTACTGGTCTTGATATTTTTCGCAAAGAGTTTCCAGATAGGACTTTTGATGTTGGGATTGCAGAGCAACATGCAGTTACATTTGCTGCAGGTTTAGCTACTGAAAATTTTAAACCCTATGCGGCTATCTATTCCACTTTTCTTCAAAGAGCTTACGATCAAGTAGTTCATGACGTAGCAATTCAAAGCTTACCTGTTAGATTTGCAATTGATAGAGCAGGACTTGTTGGTGCTGATGGACCAACACACGCTGGGAGTTTCGATACAACATATTTAACTACTTTACCAAACTTTATTGTTATGGCGGCAAGTGACGAAGCTGAGCTTGTAAGAATGATAAATACCTCAACTGAGATTAATGATAGGCCTTGCGCATTTAGATATCCAAGAGGCACAGGATTAGGTTCAATTTTACCCTCATTAAATGAAAAAATTGAGATTGGAAAATCAAAAATTATCAAAGAGGGAAAAAAATTAGCAATTCTAAATTTTGGAGCAAGATTAAATGAAACGTTGAAGGCTGCAGAGAATTTATTAAAAAAAGGTGTACCAATAACAGTTGTTGATGCCAGATTTGCAAAACCTTTAGATGAAAATCTCATTTGGCAATTAGCTACAACTCATGAAGCAATTATGACTATCGAGGAGGGTTCAATCGGTGGATTTGGATCTCATGTGGTAAATTTTTTGACAAAAAAAGGTTTAATGGACTCTAATTTAAAATTTAGATCATTAACTTTACCAGATATTTTTATTGACCAAGATACTCCAGAAAAAATGTATAAAGTGGCAAATCTAGACTCAGTTTCAATTGAGGAGAAAGTTTTAAATTTATTAAATTCTAATATAGTTTTGAAAAAACAAAATTAAGAATTAACCACACTGAGCTTTATGTAGGAGGTAATGATCAAGTAAAACACACGATAACATAGCTTCACCTACCGGCACAGCTCTAATACCCACGCATGGATCATGTCTACCTTTTACTGATATATTTGTATTCTTTCCAAACTTATTAATTGTTTTTCTACTTTTTAAAATTGAAGAGGTTGGCTTTACGGCAAAAGAAACAATTATTTCTTGACCTGAAGAAATGCCCCCTAGAATACCTCCAGCATTATTAGATTTAAACTTTGTTTTTTTTTTATTTTGAGAAATTTCATCTGAATTTTCCTCACCTGACAATTGTGCTGAGTTCATGCCCGAGCCAATATTAACTCCTTTTACAGCATTTATACTCATCATAGCTGATGCTATGTCGGCGTCTAGTTTTGAGTATATAGGTGCACCTAATCCAGCGGGAATACCATTTGCTCTTACTTCGATTATCGCTCCACACGACGATCCAGCTTTTCTAATACTTAATAAGTATTTTTCCCAAATTTCTAACATTGATTTATCTGGGCAAAAAAATTGGTTTTTAGAAATTACCTTATCATCCCATTTGTTGGTATCGCATCCTAATATTCCGAGTTGGGTTACTGCTCCAGAGATTTTAAATTTTTTTCCTAATTTATTTTCTAAAACTTTTTTCGCCACTGCGCCCGCTGCAACTCTTGCGGCTGTTTCTCTGGCAGATGATCTACCACCACCTCTGTAGTCTCTTATTCCATATTTCTTAAAATAAGTGAAATCAGCATGTCCTGGTCTAAATTTATCTTTAATATCATTATAATCCTTTGAACGCATATCTTCGTTGTAAATTATTAATGATATTGGTGTGCCTGTCGTTTTTCCCTCAAAAACTCCTGAAAGAATTTGAACCTTATCACTTTCCTTCCTTTGAGTAGTAAATTTAGACTGTCCAGGTTTTCGTTTATTTAATTCTTTTTGAATATCGTCTTCTTTTAATGTTATTAATGGCGGACATCCATCAATAATACACCCAATAGCTGGACCATGGGACTCCCCCCAAGTTGTGAATCGAAAAGTCTTTCCAAAAGTATTAAATGACATTATTTATATTGTATAGATTATTTTGTTTAAATTATGAATCAAAAAAACTCATTAGGGCTTAATAAATGCTTCTTAGATCTAGATAACCCATTTGAACTATTTCAAAAATGGTTTGATGAGGCTAAAAAAAAAGAAATTAATGATCCAAATGCTCTAGCACTTGGGACCGCAAACAAACAGGGTATTCCCTCTGTAAGAATGGTTTTACTGAAAGGACATAGTGAAAAGGGATTTGTTTTTTATACAAATTTAAATAGCCAGAAAGGAAATGAAATAAAAGAAAACCCAAATGCTACAATGTGTTTTCATTGGAAAAGTTTACTTAGACAAGTAAGAATAGTTGGAACATTGATACAAGTAGATGATCAAACTGCTAACGAGTATTATAACTCTAGAGCATATGATAGCAGAATAGGTGCATGGGCCTCAAAACAAAGTAGTATTCTCAAAAATAGAGGTGAACTTTTAGATGCAATAGAGAATTATAAAAAAAAATATAATGATAAAGATAATGTACCAAGACCAAGCCATTGGTCTGGCTGGAATTTAACACCTTCAACAATTGAATTTTGGTTAGATGGAGATAATAGAATCCATGAAAGATTAAAGTACTCTCTTGATAAAAGCGGTAGTTGGATAAAAAGTCTTCTAAGCCCCTAAAAATCTCTAGACAAACTAAATGAAGTTAAATTTTCAAGAATATTTCTTTCATTACAATTTTTAAATATTGATAATGAGTTTGACGCTAAATTTATGTAATGATTTGCTTTTTGATAACATTCTCTAATAATTTCATACTGTTTGATTAAAGATAATGTAAAATTAAAATCTTTTTCATTTCTACTGTATTTTAAAAAAATACCTTTAAGGTTTTCTTTTTCTTTTAAATTTGCTTTTTGAAATAGCAAAATTATTGGAAGAGTAATTTTGCCTTCGTAAAAATCTTTTCCAATTATTTTTCCAAATAATTTTGTCTCAGAATTATAATCTAAAGTATCATCTGCTATTTGGAAGGTTAAACCTAAATTTCTTCCATAAAATTCTAAGGCTTCCTTTTCCTTTGTTGTCACGTCTGACAAAATTGCACCAACCTTGGTGGCTGCCGCAAATAATTCAGCAGTTTTTGCAGAGATTATTCTTAAATAAGTTTCTTCCAACATATCTACCTCACCTTTATGTTGTAACTGAAGAACCTCACCTTGTGCAATCTTAGATGAAGTTGAAGATAATAATTTTAAGACTTCAATATTTCCATCATCTACCATCATTTCAAAACACCTGCTTAGTAAATAATCTCCAACTAAAACCGAAGAATGATTATCCCAAACTTTGTTTAATGTTTTTCTACCTCTCCTGATAGATCCATTATCAATCACATCATCATGCATTAAAGTTGCTGAGTGGATAAGTTCTACACAAGCAGCTAAATTTATGTCTCTTGTTCCTTTTGCATATCCACATAATTTTGCAGAACCTAGAGTTAGTAAGGCCCTTAATCTTTTTCCACCCGTATCAAGATGGTAACTTGTCATTTTCTGAACCAAGTCGACATTGCTCTCTAATTTAGACTTTATTTTTTCTTCAACTAACATTAATTTATCTTCAACTGAATTTTTAAGTTGAAAATATGAATTATTAATTTTGTTTTTTAATTGAATGACACTTCCCATTTCTTGAGCAAATTAGTACAATAGGTTGCTTTTCATACTTATCAATTGACGCACCTGAATCTTCAATTATAAGGTGTCTTTATATTCACAAAAAAATTCTATAAATATTAAATATGTTACCTTTTTTTAAAAAAAAAAAAATTATTCCACATATAAAGCTAAGTGGTGTAATTGGAAATGTTGGTAAATTTAAACAAGGCATAGATTTTTCTGGTCAAGAAGAGATTATTTCAAAAGCTTTCTCAGTTAAAAAAGCACCATGTGTTGCTATTACAATAAACTCTCCCGGAGGTTCACCTGTACAATCACATTTAATTTATAGCCTAATTAGACAACAGGCGAAAAAAAATAAAAAAAAAGTGATGGTTTTTGCTGAAGATGTAGCAGCCTCAGGTGGATATCTAATAGCATGTGCCGGTGATGAAATTTATGCAAACTCAAGTTCTATCATAGGTTCAATAGGAGTGATTTACTCTTCTTTTGGTTTTACGGAATTGATTAAAAAGATAGGTGTTGAAAGAAGGGTGCATACTGCTGGGAAAAATAAAAGTACATTAGACCCGTTTCAAGATGAAAAAAAGGAGGACATCGAAAGACTAAAAAATATTCAACTAGATTTACATAAAGATTTCATTGAGGTGGTCGAAAAAAGTAGATCATCAAAACTTAAAAAATCTGAGGTTGAATTATTTTCAGGTGAATTTTGGTCAGGTAGAAAAGCTAAAGATCTTGGTTTGATAGATGAGATTGGAAATGCAAATCAGATATTAAGAGAAAAATTTGGAGAAGATGTTGTTATTAAAAAATTTGAAAAATCAAAAAGTTGGCTAAGTAAAAAATTATCATCTTCAAATAATCATGTCGATCAATTAACAAATATATTAGAGGAAAAATCAGTTTGGCAAAAATATGGCCTCTAAAAAAAATAAAAACAAAATAAAATTTCAAACTTTTCAAGATACGATTATTAATCTCCAAAAATTTTGGAGTAAAAATGGCTGTATAATTTTGCAACCTTATGATATGGAAGTTGGAGCTGGAACATTTCACCCAGCTACTACTTTAAGATCACTTGGACCTAAGCCTTGGAAAGCAGCCTACGTCCAACCTTCACGAAGACCTACAGATGGAAGATATGGAGATAACCCAAATAGACTTCAGCATTATTATCAATTTCAAGTTATTATAAAACCATCCCCACTAAATATTAAAAAACTTTATTTAAATAGTTTGTCTGTAATAGGAATTAATTATAAAGATCACGATATTAGATTTGTTGAAGATGATTGGGAAAGCCCAACTTTAGGAGCTGCAGGTCTTGGATGGGAAGTATGGTGTGATGGAATGGAAATATCTCAATTTACATATTTTCAACAAATGGCAGGTTTTGAATGTAAACCAGTGTCAGTGGAGATAACTTACGGTCTTGAGAGAATTTGCATGTTTACCCAACAAAAAAATAACGTTTATGATTTAGTTTGGAATGATGAAGGTATTGAGTATAGAGAAGTTTATCATCAATCAGAAAAAGAATTCTCAGCTTATAACTTTGAATACGCTAATACGGAAAATTTATTTAAGATATTTGATATGCATGAAAGTGAAGCAAAATTATTAGTTGAAAAAAAAATATCTTTACCTGCATACGATCAATGCTTGAAAGCAAGCCATATATTTAATGTATTAGATGCTCGTGGAGCTATTAGTGTTGCTCAAAGAGCAGAATATATTAGTCGAATAAGAGAAATCACAAAACAAGCTGCTGCAATTTGGGTAGAATCGCAAACATAAAATGTCAGAATTTTTTTTAGAGTTATTTAGTGAAGAAATTCCTGCTGGATTACAGAAAAATTTAAGAGAAAAAATTTTTGAAGATTTTAAAAATTTATTTGAGGAAAAATCAATTAATTCAAAAAAAAACTTTTCTTTTTCAACTCCAAACAGATTAGTTGTAGTTTTTGAGGGGTTAGATAAGCAAATAAAAATAAAATCTAAAGAGATAAGAGGCCCTAAAACTAGTGCTCCCAATCAAGCACTAGAGGGTTTCTTGAGATCAAATAAAATTGATAAAAAGAATCTGTTTAAAAAGAAAACTGAAAAAGATGAATTTTATTTTTACAAAACCGAGGCAACCTCACTTAAAACTCATGATTTACTTACTGAATTCATTCCAAAAATTTTAAGTAACTATCAATGGAAAAAATCAATGAAATGGGGCGAGTTTGATTTAAATTGGGGAAGACCATTAAAATCAATCTTGTCAATATTTGAAAAAAAAATTATAAGTTTTAAATTTCATCATCTAGTTTCCTCCAACCAGACTTTTTTAGATCAAGATTTTGAAGATAAAAAAAAAACTTTTGATAATTTTAGGAATTATGAAAAATTTTTTGAAAATAACGGAGTTATTATTAATCAGAATAAAAGATCAAAAATAATTAACAAATCTTTTTCAAAAATACTTAGAAAAAAAGGGTTAAAAATTCATGAAAATCGCAAATTAATGGATGAGGTGATAGATTTAGTAGATAACCCAAATGTTTTATTATGCAAGTTCGATAGCAAATTTTTATCAGTTCCTAAAGAAATTTTGATCTTAACTATGGAGTCTCATCAAAAATATTTTCCAACATTTAATAATAAAGATGAAATTACGAATGAATTTTTAATTGTAACAAATAAAAAGGATCAAAAAGGACTTATTAAAATTGGCAATGAAAGAGTAGTTGATGCAAGATTAAGTGATGCAGAATTCTTTTGGAATAAAGATAAAACTCAAAATTTAGTTAAAAAGGTGTCAAAATTAAAATCAATGAATTTTTATAATGGACTTGGATCTTATTTTGACAAAGTTCAACGAATGAGAAAAATTGGTGGAATGATTTCAGATGAATTGTTGATCAGTAAAGAAAAAGTAGAATTGTCAGCATCAATTTGTAAAACTGATCTTACTTCTGATCTTGTTGGTGAATTTCCTGAACTTCAAGGACTTATGGGAGGATATTTTTCTGAACATCAAGGGTTTGATAAAGATATTTCTTTAGCTATTTCTCAACAGTATTTGCCAATTGGTTTTAATTCAGTGGTTCCAAAAAAACCATTTAGTGTTGCGTTATCAATTACAGATAAGATTGATACCTTAGTTGGTTTTTTTGGTATAAACGAAAAACCCACAAGTTCAAAAGATCCATTAGCATTAAGAAGGATTGCGTTAGGCATAATAAGAACCATTATAGAAAATAAAAAAAATTTAAAAATAAATGACCTTTTAAATTATTCCTCGCGTTTATTTGAAGATCAAGGATACAATCTTGATAATCAAAATTTACAAAAAGACTTAAATGATTTTTTAAAAGATAGATTTAGATATTATCTTAGGGAGAAAGAGATACGTCTCGATATAATCGAAGCTACTTTATCATCATTTTCATTAAACAAATTATTTACATCTTTTGAAAAAGCAAAATGTCTTAATAAGATAATTAATAGTCAAATTGGTATTGACATTAATTCTAGTTACAAAAGAGCCTCTAACATTTTGGATCACGAAATGAAAAATAATGAAATTAAGATAAATGATACAACTGATCCTGGTATTTTTAAAAGTGAATTTGAAAAAAATTTATACAAAAAAATCAATGATATTAAAAAATATTATTCTACTGTAAACAGTGATGAAAACTTTGAGAAATCATTATTAATTTTAGCTGAAGTTAAAAAAGAAGTTTTTGAATTTTTTGATAATGTAAAAGTTAATGAGGATGATGAAAGTTTAAGAAAAAACCGTTTGGAACTTATAAATATGTTATGTAAAACCTTCCAAAATTATATAAATTTTCAATTTTTAAAGGCTAATAATGAATAAGTTAATTTTAAATTTTACGTCTAAAGATTCAAAAAAAATTAAAAATCCCCGAAATTTTTTAGGTGGCAAAGGCGCCAATTTATCTGAAATGGGAAGAATGGGACTTCCAGTTCCACCTGGATTTACAATTTCAACAAAAGTGTGTGAAATTTTTTTTAAAGATAAAAAAAAATTGAATTCAAAATTGATAAAACAAATTAAAACAGAATTAAAAGTAATTGAAAAAGATGTTAAAAAAAAATTTGGTGATCTAAAAAATCCTCTTTTACTTTCAGTCAGATCTGGTGCAAGAGTTTCAATGCCAGGAATGATGGATACCATTCTTAATCTTGGCTTAAATGACAAAACAGTTATTGCTCTTGCGAATAAAACACAAAATGGAAGGTTTGCGAAAGATAGTTATAGGAGATTTATTCAAATGTATGGCAATGTGGTTATGGGTGTTGAAAGCTATCACTTTGAGGAGTTGATAGAAAATTATAAGCTAACAAAAGGTGTTTTATTAGATACAGATTTAAATGAACAGGATTGGGATGGTTTAATTAAAGATTTTAAAAAAACTGTAAAAGAAAAAACTAATAAGGATTTTCCTCAAAATGTTGATGAACAATTACTCGGTGCAATTAGTGCAGTATTTTTATCATGGGAAAGCAATAGAGCAAAAGTTTATAGAAAAATAAATCAAATACCTTCAGAGTGGGGAACGGCAGTCAATGTACAGTCTATGGTGTTTGGAAACATGGGTAATGACTGTGCAACTGGAGTTGTTTTCACACGAAATCCATCAGATGGTTTGAATGATATTTATGGAGAATATCTCATTAATGCCCAAGGAGAGGATGTTGTAGCAGGAACTAGAACTCCACAATATATAACTATAAAGGCAAAGAAAGAGGCTAAGGCAAAGGAAATGTCTATGGAAGAGTCTATGCCGCAAGTTTATTTAGAACTTTTTAAGATTTTAAAAAAATTAGAAAAACATTACAAAGACATGCAAGATGTAGAGTTTACAGTGGAAAATAAAAAACTCTGGATTCTGCAAACACGTTCTGGAAAAAGAACTTCTAAATCAGCAGTTAAAATTGCAGTTGATATGGTTAAAGAAAAATTAATTTCAAAAAAAGAGGCTGTACTAAGAATTGATCCAAATTCTCTAGATACTCTTTTACATCCAACTTTAGATGAAAAAAGTCCGATAAAAACAATTGCAAATGGTCTCCCAGCCTCCCCAGGTGCCGCTAGTGGTAAAGTAGTTTTTACTTCTGAAGAAGCTGAAAGATTAAATAATATGATGCAAGATACTATTTTAGTAAGAGTGGAAACATCTCCAGAAGATATTCAAGGCATGCATGCAGCCAAGGGAATTTTGACAGCAAGAGGCGGCATGACAAGTCATGCAGCGGTGGTTGCCAGAGGTATGGGAAGACCTTGTGTTTCCGGATCAAGTGAAATTGATATAAATTATGATCAGAAAATTTTTAAAACGCAGTCTACTGAAGTTAAAGAAGGAGATGTAATTACTATAGATGGTTCTTCGGGAAGAATTATTTTAGGAAATGTTCCAACAATAAAACCCGAGATTTCTGGAGATTTTTCAAAACTAATGGAATGGGCGGATAAAATCAGAAAATTAAAAGTGAGGACAAATTCTGAAACACCTTTGGATACTCAAACAGCAAGAGATTTTGGTGCTGAAGGGATTGGCCTTTGTAGAACTGAACACATGTTCTTTGATGAAGAAAGAATTTTATCTGTAAGAGAAATGATTTTATCTAAAACTCAAGAAGATAGATCAAGAGCTCTGCAGAAGCTTCTACCTCATCAGAAGAAAGATTTCATAGAAATATTTAAGATAATGCAAGGTCTCCCTGTAACAGTGCGGTTACTTGATCCTCCTTTACATGAATTCTTACCTAAATCAGAAAAAGAAATTTCTGAGGTTGCTTATGTAGTAGGAACAGATATCAAAGAAGTTGAGTCAAGAATAGAAGAGCTTCATGAGCAGAACCCTATGTTAGGTCATAGAGGTTGTAGATTAGGAATATCTTTTCCAGAAATATATGAAATGCAATGTAGGGCAATTTTTGAGGCTTTAATTGATCTTAAAAAGAGTAAGCAGAGAAGTGCTTTGCCTGAAATAATGATCCCGCTAGTTTCAACTGAGGCAGAGATCAAAATAATGAAGGATTTAGTAATTAATATTGCAAAAAAAGTTCAAGACGAAAATAAAATAAAAATTGAATTTTTGGTTGGTACAATGATAGAATTACCGAGGGCTGCAATTAAAGCTAAAGATATTGCTAAACATGCAGAATTTTTTAGTTTTGGGACAAATGATTTAACACAAACCACTTTTGGTATAAGCAGAGATGATAGTGGTAAATTTTTAAATGATTATATTGATAATAAAATTTTTACTATAGATCCTTTTGTGTCTATTGATGATGGTGTTAAGGACTTGGTGGAAATAGCAGTAGAAAAAGGAAAAAAACAAAATAGAAAAATTAAATTAGGTATTTGCGGAGAACATGGGGGAGATCCTGACAGTATTAATTTTTGTTCGAAAGCAGGTTTAAACTATGTATCATGTTCACCTTATAGGGTGCCAATTGCAAGATTGGCAGCGGCCCAAGCTGAAATTAAGAAAAATAAAAATTAAAAAAACTGATAAACTAGATTTCTAATTTAAAATCTATAGCTGGAGCACTATGAGTAATGCTTCCAATAGAAATTCTATTTACCCCGGTTTGGGCAACTAATTTGATATTTTTAAAACTAATATTTCCTGAAGCTTCAGTCTCATAATATTTTTTAACAAGCTTAACTCCTTTTCTAAGATTTTTAATATTCATGTTATCAAACAAAATGGTATCAAATTTAAGCCCGATAACATCTCTAAGTTGTTTTAAATTGTCTATCTCAACAGTAATTTTTTTTCCTCTTTTATTTTTTACTGCTAAAGAAACTAATTCTCTTAAGTTAGAACTAGAAACATGATTATCTTTAATCAAAAATTCATCGCTTAAATTAAATCTATGATTAGTCCCACCTCCTAATTTTACCGCATATTTTTGAATAACTCTGTAATTCGGTAATGTTTTTCTAGTACAACAAATCTTACATTTCTTTCCGACTATTTTTACAAAGTTATTTGTTTTCGTAGCTATACCAGAGATATGCGATAAAAAATTTAAAGCAACTCTTTCAGCAACTAATATTGAATTAGCTTTACCTTTTACAGTTGCTATAACAGTATTTTTTTTGACTGAGGAGCCATCTTTTTTTTTTAAAACAAATTTAATTTTTTTATCAATTTGATTAAAAGAATATTTTGCAAAAAGTAATCCTGCGACAACTGCTTTTTGATTAGAAATTATTTTTGCTTCAATAATTTTATTATTCTTTAAAAGTTTGGAAGTTATATCTCCATAAGGATATAAGTCTTCAGTTAGAGCTAATTTTACCCTGTCTTTAATGAAAGCTTCACTTAATTTAATCTTAGACACAAGATGTTATCTACCGATAGCAACCATTTTTTCAACTGACAATCTAGCTTTATTGATTGTTTCTTTATCCATAATAATTTCACCTGTTTCATTTTCTAAACAATCTAAAATTTTTGGCAGTGTTATCTTTTTCATATGTGGACACATATTGCATGGTCTTATAAATTCTACGTTAGGATTTTCTACTTGAATGTTATCACTCATCGAGCATTCAGTGACCATCATAACTTTTTTTGGTTGGTTTTTTTTTACATAATCAATCATACCAGAAGTGGAGCCAGCAAAATCACTAGCTTTGATTACATCTGGTGGACACTCTGGATGCGCAATTATCTTAATACCTGGATTATTCTTTCTTATAATATTTATTTCTTTTTCATTAAATTGATCGTGGACAATGCAAATCCCTTTCCAAGATATGATTTTAATATCAGTTTGCGATGCAACATATTTAGCTAAATAGTCGTCTGGTAAAAAAATTACCTCTTTAACTCCTAAAGACTTTACAATTTTTACAGCATTTGCAGAAGTACAACAAACATCTGTCTCAGCTTTAACATCAGCTGAGGTATTAACATATGATACAACAGGAACACCTGGATACTTTTCTTTTAATAGTCTTACATCCTTTCCTGTAATAGACGAAGATAGAGAACAACCAGCTTTCATATCAGGTAACAAAACTTTTTTATTTGGACTCATCAGTTTTGCCGTCTCTGCCATAAAATGTACACCAGCCATCACAATTATATCAGCAGAAGTTTTTGATGCTTCAACTGCAAGAGCCAAAGAATCTGCAGAAAAATCTGCGATGCCATGATAGATTTCAGGGGTTTGATAATTGTGAGCAAGAATAACAGCATTTTTTTCTTTTTTTAATTTATTAATTTTATGTATGTAAGGAGCATGAATGGACCACTCAATCTCAGGTACGACCTTTGATATTTTTTGATAAATTTGATCGGTAGCTTTTTTAGCCTCTTGATTAAATTCCATGATAAAATTTATCAATTTGAAACCTACTTGTCATTGATTTAATGTGGGTCATATTTGCGGCCATGCTGAAATTGGTAGACAGGCACGGTTGAGGGCCGTGTGGACCTGGTCCATGAGAGTTCGAGTCTCTCTGGCCGCACCAAAAACTCAAATTTTAAGCCATTGAGGTATTAAGATTTTAAATGAGCCATTTTTACTTTTAAAAATATGATTTTTATCAAAATTTTTATTAAGATATTTTATTAGTCCAAAAGGATATTCATCAATTATAAGAATTTTTCCTATTTCAACGTCATTATTATATATTATTTCGTCTTCAAAAAGATCTCCTTTAATGACTTCTATTGGCAACAATCTTTTAGATAGTTTATTTTTTAATTTTATTCTTGCAGTATTTTCCTGACCAACATAACAGCCTTTTTTGAAGTCAATACCGTTTAGTTCTTCATAATTACACTCAATACCAAATAGTTTATTTTTTAGTTGATTTAAATTTTTTGGTACAATACCGAGTTTATGACTTCTAGCATAATAGTTTTCAACTTTATCATCTTTAAGACCTAATTTTTTGAGAGATAAATAAAGTTTTTCTATGTTTATTATTAGTCTTGCGCCTAAATCTTTATTTCTTGGATCTAAAATGATTGGATCTTCTCTATATTTAAATGTAAAACCTAAAATATCTTTTGAACCATCAATTGTAAGATATTTTTCATATCCAATACTTGCAACAACAAATTCGTTACTTAAATTTAAAATTTCAACTTTAGATCTAATCTTATAAATATTTAATTGTCTTAATATTTCCTCAGATTGATCTTTTTCACAGTCAATGAAGTAACCTGTCTTATGTTTAACAACTATAAATTCATAAAGAAATTTTCCTTGTGGTGTTAATAATGAAGCAAAACAACTTGAATTATCTGTTACTTTGTTAATATCATTACTAATTAAATTCTGGAGAAAATCCTTAGCATCTAGACCATTTATATAAAGTATGGATCTGTTGTTAAGTATAAAAACGCTGTTTTTCTTATTTGCATCATTCATTCATTTATTATAATTACTTTTCTGTAAAATGTTAGATCTCATAATAAAAAACGGAAAGTGTTATATTGACGAGCAACTCAAGGATGTGAATATTAGCGTAAAGGATGGGAAAATTCAAAGGATTGGCCAAATCACTGAAGATGCTAAAGACACTATAGATGCCACAGGCCTTATTGTTTTGCCAGGCTGCATGGATACTCAAACTCATTTTAGAGAGCCAGGATCAACCGATACAGAAGATCTACACTCAGGTAGCAGAGCTGCTATTGTTGGAGGGATAACATCAGTTTTTGAAATGCCAAACACTAATCCCCCAACATCAACGAAAAAAGAATTTCAAAGAAAACTAGATCTAGCAAAAAATAGAATGTATTGTAATTATGCCTTTTACTTTGGTGCAACAGCAGATAATGCAAACGAGTTAGCGGATCTAAAAAACTTAGAGGGTTGTTGTGGAATCAAACTTTTTGCTGGTTCTTCAACAGGAAATCTTTTAGTTGCGGATGAAAAAGATATTGAAGTAGTGTTTCAAAATAGTTCTAAGGTTGTCGCTGTTCATTCAGAGGATGAGACAATTTTAAGTATCAATAAAAAGTTAATTAAGAAAGGAGATGTACATTCCCATCCTATTTGGAGAAGTGATGAGTGTGCAATTTCCTCAACAAGGAGAATAGTCCGCATTGCAAACCGTTATAATAAAAAAGCTCATGTGCTTCATATATCAACAAAGCAAGAGATTGACTTCTTAGCTAAACATAAGGGGAATATTACTTTCGAGATTACCCCACAGCATCTCACAATTTATGCACCTGATTGTTATGATAAACTTGGCACGTACGCTCAAATGAATCCTCCGATAAGAGATAAATCTCATTATGATAGATTATGGTATGCAGTTAAAAACAATTTAAATGATACTATTGGCTCAGATCATGCACCACATTTAAAAGTAAATAAAGATAAAGAATATCCAAATTCACCGTCAGGGATGCCTGGTGTGCAAACTTTAATGCCGGTTATGCTAAATCATATTAATGAGGGCAAATTAACCCTAAATCAACTAATAAATTTTGTTTGTGAAAATCCAGTAAAAATTTTTGGAATAAGGGGCAAAGGATTTATAAAAGAGGGATTTGATGCCGACTTCACAATTGTTGATATGAATAAAAAAATCACTATAAAAAACAAAAATATTGAGAGTAAATGTGGATGGTCTCCTTTTGATGGTGTTGAATTTAAAGGCACCCCTGTTTCAACTATTATTGCAGGGAAAATAAAGATGCATGATGGTAAAATTTTAGGAGATCCAGATGGAACTCCCTTAAAATTTAATTAAGTTTTATTGTAAAGCTGTTCACAAGCACAACACCAATAACAATTAGAAAAAGCCCTAGAATTGCTTGCCACGCTAATGTTTGTCTAAAAAATATATAACCTAGTATTGCAATAGTAAATATTCCAAGTCCACTCCAAGTAGCATAAACAATTGCAATAGGAAGCTTATTAACCACAAATGTAAGTAGATAAAAAGCACTTAAGTAAAAAATTGCTAGTAAAATCGTAGGAATTAGCCTTGTAAAGTTTTGGGATAAGGGCAGCAGCATTGTACCTGCTACTTCACAAAAAATTGCTCCTATTAAAAAAAAATATGTTTTAGCCACTTTTTAAAATATTATTTTTGATAAGATCCTCTTTGATCTCATTTAAAATTGCTGGATCATCTATCGTTGGTGGCATTTTATACTCAACATTATCTGCGATTTTTCTTATAGTTCCTCTTAATATTTTTCCAGATCGTGTTTTTGGAAGTCTTTTAATAACTATTGCAACCTTAAATGCAGCTACAGGACCAATTTTATCTCTTACCATTTTAATACATTCTTTGGATATCGTTTCATTATCTTTATCAACACCTGCCTTTAAAACAATTAAACCTATAGGTAATTGCCCTTTTAATTTATCAGCAATTCCAAGAACTGCACATTCTGCGACTGACTGATGTTCAGATAAAACTTCTTCAATTGCACCAGTTGATAATCTATGGCCAGCAACATTTATGATATCGTCTGTTCTAGACATAATCCAAATATATCCATCTTCATCAATGTGTCCGGCATCATAAGTTTGATAGAAACCATCATAGTTTGACATATAATTTTCTTTATACCTTTGATCTGCATTCCATAGAGTGGGAAAGGTACCTGGAGGCAAAGGAAGTTTTACTACTATATCTCCCATTTCATTAGGTTTAGCTAAGGTTTGATCTGATTTTATAACTTTAACATCATAACCTGGAACAGCTTTGCAAGCAGAACCATATTTTGTTTTCATCATTTCAATTCCTGTACAATTAGAGCTAATTGCCCAGCTTGTTTCTGTTTGCCACCAATGATCAATTACTGGCACATTTAATAAATTTTCTGCCCACTTGATTGTATCAGGATCCGCTCTTTCCCCAGCAAGGAAGAGACTTTCAAAATTTGAAAGATCATATTTAGAAAAAAATTTACCCTCAGGGTCTTCTTTTTTAATTGCTCTAAAAGCGGTTGGTGCAGTAAAAAGAGACTTTACTTTGTAGTCAGATATAATTTTCCAGAAAGCTCCTGCATCAGGTGTACCAACAGGCTTTCCCTCAAACAATACTGTTGTGCATCCTTTAAATAACGGTGCGTATACAATATAGGAATGACCAACAATCCATCCAATATCACTAGCAGACCACCAAATATCACCTTCATCAATATTATAAATATTTTTCATGGTCCATTTTAAAGCTACAATGTGTCCTCCAATGTCTCTTACTATTCCTTTAGGTGTACCTGTCGTACCCGAGGTGTATAGTATATAGGCAAACTCATTGGAATTCATCTCAACACAATCAGTATCTTTAGCATCAGCTAATGCTTCCTCCCAGCTAATTTCATTAGGTGCATTTAATTTCGCCTCATGACCTTTTCTTTGAAATAAAATCATTTTACTTATTTTATGACTTGCCAGTTTGATAGCCTCATCTACTAATGGTTTGTACTCAACTGTTCTACCTGGCTCAAAACCACACGAGGCTGTCACAAGAATTTTTGCTTTACTGTCATCTATCCTGCTCGCAAGTTCATTTGATGCGAATCCACCAAATACAACTGAGTGAATAGCTCCAATTCTTCCACAAGCGAGCATTGCAATGACCGCTTCGGGTATCATTGGCATGTAAATTATTACTCTATCACCTTTACTAATACCTTGATTTGTTAACACTCCTGCAAATTTGGAAACTCTTGATCTTAATTCCTCATATGTAAGTTTACTTTTGTTTCCTGTAATGGGACTATCGTAAATTAGTGCAGTTTTTTTACCTTGGCCTTTATCGATGTGGACATCTAATGCATTGTAGCAAGTGTTTGTAACCCCGTCTCCAAACCATTTATAAAAAGGAGGGTTTGATTTGTTTAAAATTTTTGAGGGTTTTTTAAACCAAAAGATATCGTCAGATGCTTCTCTCCAAAAATTCTCTGGATCCTCAATCGATTTTTTATAAATTTCCTTGAATTTATCTGACATAATAATGTTGATTCGTCCGTTAATTTATTGTGGTTTTTAAATCACAAATTGTATTTAATTTTAAAAAATGAGTAAAATCAATGCTTATTAATGATAATTTTGTCTTCTATTACCCGTATTAATTTGGTATTTAACGCTCAACTTTGGCTTAGGGAAGCCTAAGCCTAGTTTATATAAACTAAACAAAGTAAAAACTAACTAAAGAGGGAGTTTTTTATGAAAAAACTTAAACTGTTTGCTCTAGCAGCGTTAGCCCTAGTGGGTTATGCAGGAGTTGCTAATGCAGCAGACGCAACGATGTTAGCTCAGGATGACTTTGTTGGAATATCTTTTTGGATAATTTCAATGGGTATGTTAGCGAGTACAGCTTTCTTCTTCATGGAGAGAGGTACTGTTAACCCTGCGTGGAAAACATCAGTAACTGTTGCAGGTCTTGTAACTGGTATTGCTTTCATTCACTACATGTATATGAGAGAAGTATGGGTTGCTACAGGTGACTCACCAACAGTATATAGATATATTGACTGGTTAATTACTGTGCCATTACAGATGGTAGAATTCTACTTAATATTAGTAGCAGTAAGAAAAGCAAATTCTGGAATGTTCTGGAGATTGTTAATCGGTTCATTAGTAATGTTAATCGGAGGATACTTAGGAGAAGCTGGATACATCAACGCTACACTTGGTTTTGTAATCGGTATGGCAGGTTGGGTATACATTCTTTATGAAATATTCTCTGGTGAAGCTGGAAGAGCTGCTGCTAAAAGCGGAAACAAAGCTCTTGTAACAGCGTTCGGTGCGATGAGAATGATCGTAACAGTAGGTTGGGCAATTTACCCATTAGGTTATGTATTTGGTTACCTAACAGGTGGTGTAGATGCTAACTCACTAAACGTTGTTTACAACTTAGCTGACTTCATTAACAAAATTGCATTCGGTCTAGTAATCTGGGCTGCTGCAATGAGTTCTGGAGCTGGCTCAAGAGCAAGATAATTACTATTTAAATAAATTTATAGGGCGAGTATGTTTTTACATACTTGCCCTATTTTTTTTGATCCCTATATTTAACTTTATGGCAAAAATAACATACATAACCTCTGATGATCAAACCCATACGATTGAGGTACAAAATGGTCTTACCGTTATGGAGGGCGCAGTTCAAAATAATATCCCTGGCATAGATGCAGACTGCGGTGGAGGAATGGCCTGTGCAACTTGCCATGTTTATGTCAAAGAAGATTGGTTTAATAAACTTCCCAAAAAAGAAGATGGTGAGGAAGATATGTTAGATATGGCATTTGAACCAAAAACAAATAGTAGACTTAGTTGTCAAATAGTAGTTTCAGATGAAATAGATGGGCTTGAAGTTAATATTCCATCTAAGCAAGCATAAATGAATAAAACTGATGCATTAATTATTGGAGCAGGTCCAACTGGATTGTTTACTGCACATCAATTAAATTTGATTGGATTAAACTGTGAGGTAGTTGATAATTTAGATAAGATTGGTGGTCAATGCATTGAGCTTTATCCCGACAAACCTATATATGATATACCTGCAGTCCCTGAATGCACAGGTGAAGAATTAACTAACAATTTAATAAAACAATTAAAACCATTTGATATTAAATTCCATTTAAATGAAAGAGTGGAAGAGGTAAAAAGAGAAAATGACAATTGGTTTGTTAAAACCAATAGTGGTAGAACTTTTTTAACACCAAATGTTATTATTGCAGGAGGAGTTGGTTCATTTGAACCAAGAAAATTTTCTCCAAAAGAGTGTGAAAAATTTGAAAATAAATCATTATTTTATTCTGTAAAAGATAAAAAAATTTTTAAAGGCAAAACTGTTTCTATTTTTGGAGGGGGAGACAGCGCATTAGATTGGGCTGTTGAATTATCTAAAGATTGCAGTGTTAATTTAATACATAGAAGAGATGAATTTAGAGCTGCACAAGCTACAACTGATAAAATGCTTCGACTTGTAAAAGAAGGAAAAATAAATTTATTTACTAAATATCAAATGACATCAGTTAAAGGAAATCAACAATTAGAAAATATTGATATAAAACATGACAACAATGAGATTAAAAGTTTAAAAACTGATTACGTTTTAGGTTTTTTTGGTTTGATAATGCAATTAGGACCGATTGCAAATTGGGGACTCAACATCAATAAAAAAACCATTGAGGTAGATACTGAAAAATTTGAGACAAATCAAAAAGGAATCTATGCAATAGGAGATATTTGTAATTATCCAGGGAAACTAAAGTTAATTTTATCTGGCTTCCATGAGGGTGCTTTAGCTGCAAGAGCTTGCTTTAAATTAGCTAGACCTAATGAGAAATATAGATTTGAATTTACAACCACGTCAAAAAATTTATTGAAAAGACTTGGAAAAAAAGGGTGATAGATCTTTATTCAGCTAATACACCCAATGGTAAAAAAATTTCAATTATGCTCGAGGAAATAGGGTTTGAATACAATGTAATCAAAGTTGATATTAATAACGGCGAACAGTTTAAAGAAGAATTTAAAAAAATTAGTCCGTTAAGTAAAATTCCAGTAATAATTGATAATGAAAATAAAAAAACAGTCTTCGAGTCCGGTGCAATATTAATTTATTTGGCTGAATTAAGTGGAAAATTTTATAATTCTGATGAAAAATTAGAAATTAACCAATGGCTCATGGCTCAAATGGGTTATGTTGGTCCAATGTTAGGACAGCATCATCAATTTCATCATTATAACCCAGGAAAAAGTAAATTTGGAGAAGATAGATATTTTAAAATTTCTAGACGGATATATAAAGAGTTAGACGAAAGATTATCTCAATCAAAATATTTATCAGGCAACAATTACACAATTGCAGACATTGGAACTTTTCCTTGGATTGCACGTCATGAATGGCATGATATTGGTCTTAAAAATTATAAAAATCTTACCAGATGGTACGAGGAAATCTCAAAAAGAGATGGAGTTAAAAAGGGATTTGCTTTTATGGATAAAAATGAAGTTCCACCCATACCTTGTTAGTTCATTGAGCTAAGCAATCGAAACAAAGAAGCAAAAATTCCATGACCCGAAACTTCTATGGCAAGGACTATAATAATTATTAAAATTATTTTTGTATCCATTAAGTAAACACAATAAATAACAAAATTATCCAAAACAGACCATAATAATAATATATATATTTTTTAGTAAAATAATAAGTTACTGGATTGTGAACTTTTTTAGTTTTTTTCTTTTTTTTAGTCATCAGCGTGAACTTTTTCGTTTTTTTCGTGTTTTTCTTGAGCTGCAATAGTATATTTTGCAACAGGTCTTGCCATGAGCCTTTTTAGCCCAATCGGTTCTGCAGTATCCAGACAATAACCATAAGTATCATCTTTGATTCTTAACAAAGCTTTATCTATCTCAGAGATTAATTTAATTTGTCGATTTATAGCTTTCATTTCAACATTCTTATCTGTATACGAACTAGCTTGGTCAACGATATCTGCCGATATACTATTATCATCCATACTGCCATTATAAAGAGCTTCATTATTTGCTTTTACTAATTCTTTTTTCCAATCTTGTAATTTCATTCTAAAAAATACTTTATGTTTTTCACACATATATTTTTCAGTTTCTTTTGGTTCGTATGTTTTTGAGATTTTAATTGGGCCTTTTTCAACCACCTTAGGCTTTATTGTAGTTTTAGGTCTCGATTTACTTATTGCCTTTACTTTCGACTTAGCTACAGTTTTGATTTTTACTTTAGTAACCTTTTTTTTAACTTTTCTGCTTTTAGGCATATTTTCAATTTGAATTCGAGGGAGTATATTCAGCAAATTAGGGGTGTCAAGCTACCTTAATTATTGTAAATATTTAACAATGAATGTTTTAAACAGAAATATAAATAATATTTTTTTTATCTTTGCTTTATCTCATTTGATAATCTGGACACTGATTCCTTCCCTAACAAATAAAAATTTGCCATTAGATACAATAGAAGCACTAGCCTGGGGCAGCAATTTAGATTGGGGATTTAATAAGCATCCTCCGATGAGTGCTTTTTTTTCTGAAGTATTTTTTAAAATTTTTGGGCCTTTTGATTGGGCATATTATTTTTTAAGCCAGATATTTGTTTTAATTGCTTTTTTTTATGTGTTTAAACTTGCAAATGAAATTTTAGGAAATATTAAATTAAGCTTAATTTCAGTTTTTTTGTTAGAATCCATTTATTTTTATAATTTTACTACTCCAGAGTTTAATGTAAATGTATGCCAACTACCTTTTTGGTCATTAGTTGTATATTATTCTTGGAAAATTTATGACAGAAAAAATATAGAATTTATCGATTGTTTTTTGGTCGGATTGTTTGCTGCGATAGGCTTTTTGTCTAAATATTTATTTATATATTTATTAATTTCAATTGATTTATTATTCATCTATCTGATCTTTATTAAAAAAACTAAAAAGTTTGATTTTAAATATTTAATAACCATTGAGGTTTTTTTAGTTTTATTAATTCCTCATTTAATATGGCTTTTTAATAATGAATTTATAACTTTCGTTTACGCTTTTAACAGAACAGGTTTAGAGGAAACTGGTATCATAAGCCACATTAAGCATCCTATCATCTTTTTATTAAAGCAATTAGGAATACTTTTTCCTTTTATTTTTTTAATTTGGTTATTAATTAAAAAGATTAAATTTAAAATTAATTTTAACGATAAAAAATTACTTTTTTTATTTTCAATTAGTATTTTACCAATTATTTTAATTTTTGTTACCTCTTTGATAATGGGTTCAAAAATTAGAACAATGTGGATGACACCTTTTTATTTATTTTTTGGAGTATTATTTATCTATATATTTCAAGCTCAAATAAATTTAAAAAAAATTCATTCATTTTTATATGGTTTTTTAGTTTTATTTTTTTTATCCCCAATTCTTTATTCATATGTTTCTCTTTCTCAAACAGATAAGCGGACTGATTATCCAGGAAAAGAAATAGCCGCTAAAGTTCAAATTATATGGAATCAAGATTTTGATAATGACATTGAATTTGTAACCGGTGATGAGTGGAAGGCAGGAAATTTGTCGTATCATTTAAAATCAAGACCTAGATGGGAAGGTTTTAATGATAATGAAATTTTAAATAAATCTTCACAATTTATTTGTGTGGATCAAGTTTGTTTGGGGAGATACTAAAGATTATTAGATTATGAAAATTAAAGTTTTAATTCCAGTTTATAATGATTGGCAATCTGTTTTTAAACTTATCGAGGAAATAAATAATTTATCTATTACATCTGATTTTCAAATTTCTATTATCATAGTTAATGATAATTCCAATCATGATCGTTTAGATGAAGAAAAAGAATTTGAAAATATTCAATCTATAAAAATTTTAAATATGAAAAAAAATCAGGGTCACTCAAGGTGCATTGCTACCGGTCTAAAATATATTTTTGAAAAAGAAGATTTTGATTATGTAATTCCCATGGATGGAGATGGTGAAGATAGGCCAATTGAAATAAAAAAATTTTTAGCTCAAATTCAAAGTCCAAATGAACAATCTATTGTCGGAGAAAGAGTAAAAAGATCTGAAAACTTAATTTTTAAAGTTTGTTATCAGTTACACAAATTAATCACTATAACATTCACTGGAAAATCTATTAAATTTGGAAATTTTACCTGTCTATCAAAAATTACAGTTAAAAAGATGGTCAATGAAAAAGCTACTTGGAATAGTTTTTCAGGTTCGTTGAGAAAAATAGAAGACAAATTAATACCAATACATTCTACAAGAGGAATTAGGTATTTTGGTCCATCTAAAATGAGTTTTTATAATTTGATAAAACATTCTTTGTCTATCATAAGTGTTTTTAGAAAAACATTTTTAATTCGTTCCGCTCTATTTGTAATTTTATATATTTTATTAATAAAAAGTAATGCCTCAATTATTACCGCAATACCATTATTTTTTCTATTTATTGCAGTTTACATAATTTCAAATTTATCTTTAAGAGAAAATATGGAAGAATTCAAAAATTGTTTAAGTCAAATAAATGATATTGATAATATTAAATGAAAAAAAAAGATCTTTACTATGAAAGAATTCCCACAAAACTTTTAAGAGAGGATGTCAGATATCTAGGAAATATATTAGGACATGTGATAAAGGCACAAGAGGGACAAAAGTTTTTTAGTTTAGTTGAAAAAGTTAGAAAATTATCAAAAGCAAATAAAGTCAACCCAAATTCAAAAAAATTAAATACTGATGTTATTAATACTATAAAAAGGCTTGATTCTAAAAATATTCTTAGATTAACCCGAGCATTTTCACATTTTATGAATTTTATGAATTTAGCTGAGCTGGTTGATGCCTCTAGAAGTATAAATGAAAATGAAAATAATAAGAAAAAATTGAATAAAAAAAATTTATTTATAGAAGAAATTTTTGAAGACCTATTTAGAAAAAAAAATATTTCAGACAATAAGATTTATGATTTAGCGAAAAATCTAAATATAGGTATTGTTTTAACTGCTCATCCTACAGAAGTAAAAAGAAGAACTTTAATTCAGAAATATCACAAGATTATAGAGATACTCGAAGAGCGAGAATTGTTTAAAAATTTTCCTTCAAAATTAAAAGTTCTTAATAAAAATCTTTACGATGAGTTAACAATTATTTGGAATACGGATGATCTTAAGAGATTCAAACCATCACCATTTGATGAAGCTAGATGGGGATTGGCTATCATCGAAGATAGTTTGTGGGATACTGTTCCAAAAGTTTACAGAAAATTAAATTCTATATTTGTTAAAAATATGGGTAAAAATTTACCAAAAAATTTTAATCCTATTGTATTTGGTTCATGGATGGGTGGTGATCGAGATGGTAATCCTAATGTTACCTCAGATGTCACAAGAAAAGTAATTTTACTTTCTAGATGGGAAGCAGCTAAATTATATGAAAAAGCTCTTACTAAAATTATAAGATCGTATTCTATGGAAAAAGCTTCAAAAAAAATCTTAAGTAAAGTTGGGCAATCTTTTGAGCCTTATAGAGTTTTTCTAAGGCCTTTAAGAGATAAAATGAGAATTACCCATAGATCTATAGAACAACATCTGGTGCACAACAAACCTTTAGATCAAAAAAAACTATTAAGGTCTCGAGAAGAAATTCTCAAACCACTAAGAGTAGTAAGAGAGTCTTTAGAGCAAAACCAAAATGAAAATATTGCTAGTGGTGAATTGTTGGATTTAATGAGGCGAGCTAAATGTTTTGGGATTAATTTGGCAAGATTAGATATCAGGCAAGAATCTGCAAGACATAAACAATTGATATCTGAGTTTGTTAAATCAAAATTTAAAAAAGATTATTCAAATTTTGCTGAGCAAGAAAAATTAAATTTTTTAAAGAAGTTGATAACTGCTAAATCTAATAGTATCAGAAATTTTTCATTTAAGAATAAAGAAAATAAAGAAGTTTGGGCCACTTTCAAAATCTTATCTAATGAGCCTTCGGAGTGTTTAGGTGCATATGTAATATCAATGACAACATCTGCATCAGATATTTTATCAGTATCTTTTTTGCAAAAAGAGGCAAATATTAAAAACAAATTAAGAGTAGTTCCCTTATTTGAAACTTTAGATGATCTTATTAATGCTAAATCCATAATGGAAACTTTGTTCTCACAAAAATGGTATAGAAGACTGATCAATCATGATCAGGAGATTATGATTGGATATTCAGACTCAAGCAAGGATGCTGGAAAAATATGTGCTAGTTGGCATCAATATAAAGCACAAGAAGAAATAATAAGATTAGCAAAAAAATTTAAGATTAAAGTAACTTTTTTTCACGGCAGAGGTGGATCAGCTGGTAGAGGAGGCGGTCCGATACAGGCTACTTTAAGATCACAACCTCCTAATTCAGTAAATGGTAATATAAGAATTACTGATCAAGGAGAAGTAATTCAACAAAAGTATGGTTATGAGCCCTTAGCTAATTATAATTTATGTAGTTACATTGGTGCTGTTACAGAGGCCACATTAAATCCTCCACCAATTCCAAAAAAAAATTGGAGAGATCTAATTGAAAAAATGTCTGACATTTCAAAAAATTCATATAGAAAAAATATTAATCAAAGTTCAGATTTTATTGAGTATTTTAGGACTGTCACTCCTCATAAAGCACTTGGAAAATTATCTATCGGTTCAAGGCCATCAAAAAGAAAAAATGTTGATAATATAAAAAGTTTAAGAGCAATACCGTGGGTTTTTGCATGGACACAGATCAGATTAATGCTTCCAGCCTGGTTGGGAAGTGCAGAGGCATTGAGATACTCTTATATCAAACAGTTTAGAAAAACTTTATATGACATGGAAAAAAATTGGCCTTTTTTTAATTCAATGCTTGATATGCTTGATATGGTAATTTCTAAAGCTGATCCAGAAATTTCAAAAATTTATGAGGAGTTTCTTGCTGATAAAAAACTTCAAAGAGTTGGACAGAAATTAAGATTTCAATTTAACACAATAAGAGAATTAAATAAAAAGATTACCCCTAAGGAAATTTTGAAAATAAGAAAGGAATTTAGATCTAAGGTATTAGCAAGAAATATTTACTCTGAGGTTTTAAATATTATTCAGCCAATAGTTATTTACAAATTAAAAAAGAAAAAAGATAAAAAAAATAGAAAATATTTAGAAGATGCTTTGCTAACCTCTATCGCAGGTATTTCTGCTGCTATGAAAAACACCGGATAATAAAATTGATTAAGTTCTAATTGTTGGTAGATAATAAAAATCAGCAGTATCTATTTTAGAAGAATACTGTCTTCGCATGTTCCATCTTTTATGAACCCCGGCACTTGCAAGACTGAGTGTTGATCTTCCATATCTATAATTAGTATTGTCTATTGACTGCATTAAACTTTTTATTTTTTCATCTTTTTCAGATGAAAATAAATTTTTTCTTCCATCGTCATTACGTAATCCAGTGAGCATCACACCTGCTTTTTGATAGCGATAGCCATTTTTGAATATGCTCTCAAGTATTGAAACTGCAGTTTTGACTGTTTCGATACTATTGTTTGTTGCAATTGGAAAATCGATAGTTTTTGAATTAGAATAATAACCATAATCTCTTTGAAAAGGACTGGTTCTTACAAATACTGTGATCGCTTTTGCAACCAGAGATTCTGATCTAATCTTTTCGGATGCATTTAAACAATAGTTTGCAACTGCTTCTTTTAGTTCTTGAAAATTCTCAATTCTTTTTCCAAAAGATCTTGAAACTACGCAACTTTTTCTTTTTGTTTGTGTAGTCTCTAAATTAATACAAGGAACTCCTCTAAGTTCCATTGCAGTCCTTGAACTTAAAACATTAGAACATTTTTTGATCCAAGTATTTGATTTATTCTTAAGTTGTTTAGCGTTATAGATACCATTTTTTTGATAAAATTTTGTAAGTTGTCTTCCAACGCCCCAAACATCATTAATTTCAACTTTTTCTAAAATAGGATCTAAATTTTCTATGCCGATTAAACTAGTAACACCTGATTGCTTTTTTTTTGCGATATGATTTGCAACTTTACTTAAAGTTTTAGTTTTAGCGATACCAATGCTAGTTGGGATGCCAGTCCATTGTAAGACGGTGTCTCTAATTTCTCTTCCAACTTTTTCAACTTCAGAGTCTGGAAAGTTTGATAAATCTATAAACGCTTCATCAATTGAATATACCTCTAACTCAGTGTTAAATCTCTTAAGAGTTCTCATTACCCTTCTAGATAAATCTCCATATAAAGAATAATTTGAAGAAAATACCTCAACATTATTCTTAATAATGATATCTTTTCCTTTAAAATAAGGTTCGCCCATTTTAATTCCTAAGGCTTTCGCTTCATTAGATCTAGAGATAATACAACCATCATTATTAGATAGTACAACTACAGGTTTTTTTCTTATTTTTGGATTAAATAATCTTTCACATGAAACATAGAAAGAA